>CAUPQO010000055.1:0-17148 GCA_963513295.1 uncultured Hylemonella sp. | reverse complement strand
GGGCATGTTTGTGCGGGTGCGTTATGCCCAGGCCAAGGCCGACAAGCTCATCGTCCTGCCGCAGCGCGCCGTGCAGCTGTCGCCCGCCGGCGCTTCGGTGCTGGTCGTGGGTGAGGATGGCAAGGTCGCGCCGCGCCAGGTCAAGCTCGGCGGCATGAGTGGCAGCACCTGGACCATCACCAGCGGCCTCAATGGCGGTGAACAGGTCATGGTAGAGGGGCATATGAAGGCCTATCCGGGCAGTGTGGTCAAGCCCGTGCCCTGGACACCGGCCGTGCCTGCTGCCCCCGCCACACAAGGGAAGTAAGACACCATGGCCAAATTTTTCGTCGACCGTCCGGTTTTTGCCTGGGTGATCGCCCTGGTCATCCTGCTGGCGGGCGCGCTGGCCCTGCGCCAGTTGCCGGTGGCCCAGTACCCCGAGGTTGCGCCGCCGGCGCTGGCCGTCAACGTGACCTATCCCGGCGCCTCCGCCAAGGTGGTCGAGGACACCGTGGTGGCCCTGATCGAGCAGGAGATGAACGGCATCGAAAACCTGCTCTACATGGACTCGACCTCCGAGCAGAGCACGGGCACCATCAACCTGACCTTCAAGACCGGAACCAACATCGAGATCGCCTCGGTCGAGACGCAGAACCGCATCAAGCGCGTGGAGGCCCGGCTGCCCGATGAAGTCAAGCGCCTGGGCGTGACCGTGACCAAGACGCGGCGCAACTACCTGATGTTCATCACACTGTACTCGCCGGACAAGAGCCTCAATGGCGTGGACTGGGGGAGTTAGGTGGCGGCCAGCGTGATCGACGAGCTGCGTCGTGTGCCGGGCGTGGGCGAGGCCCAGCTTTTCGGCTCCGAGTACGCCATGCGCCTGTGGGTCGACCCTGACAAGCTCGCGGCCTACCGCCTGACACCGGGCGAGGTCATCACCGCGGTGCGGGCGCAGAACGTGCTGCTGGCCGTGGGTGAGGTCAACCAGCCACCCGCGCCCAAGGGCATGGAATACGCTGCCACCGTGATCACGCGTGGCCGCCTGACCACGACCGAGGAGTTCGGCAGTGTGGTGGTGCGTGCGCAGGCCGACGGCTCGCTGGTGCGCGTGCGCGACGTGGCACGTGTAGAGCTGGGGGCGCAGGATTACTCGGTCTTCGCACGCCTGGACAGCCAGCCCACGGCGGCCGTGGGTGTCAAGGTCTCGCCGGGCGCCAACGCCATGGACACGGCCAAGGCCGTGCGCGTGCGCATGCAGGAGCTGGAGCGCTACTTCCCCAAGGGGGTGGCCTGGGACGTGCCCTACGACACCACGCCCTTCATCGAGATCTCGATCAATGAGGTGATCAAGACCCTGTTCGAGGCGGTGCTGCTGGTCTTCGTGGTGATGTACCTTTTCCTGGAGAACTGGCGTGCCACGCTGATCCCCACCATCGTGGTGCCGATCTCGCTGATCGGTGCGGCGCTGGGCCTGTACGTGCTGGGCTACTCGATCAACGTGCTCACGCTGTTTGCCATGGTGCTGGCCATCGGCATCGTGGTGGACGACGCCATCGTGGTGGTGGAGAACGTCGAGCGCATCATGAGCGAGGAGCATCTCTCGCCACGGGACGCCACGGCCAAGGCCATGGACCAGATCGTGGGCGCCATCATCGGCATCACCGTGGTGCTGTCGGCCGTGTTCATCCCCATGGCCTTCTTCTCGGGCTCGGTGGGCGCGATCTACCGGCAGTTTGCCGTGACTCTGGTGCTGACCATGCTGTTCTCGGCCCTGATGGCCCTGACGCTGACGCCGGCCCTGTGTGCCACGCTGCTCAAACCCCACAAGCCGGGTGAGGCCGGCGTGCTGCCCACCACCGGCTTCTTCGGCTGGTTCAACCGCGGTTTCGCGGCGGCCACGCGCGCCTATATCCGCAAGGTGACTGGCATGCTGGGTCGCCCGGGCCGCTGGCTCATCGTCTATGGCGCCATCCTGGTGGCCACGGTCTGGATGTTCGCCAAGCTGCCGGGCAGCTTCTTGCCCGAGGAAGACCAGGGCTACTTCATCAGCATGGTGATGCTGCCGCCGGGTGCGACCCAGGAGCGCACGGTGGAGGTGATCCAGCAGGCCGAGCAGTTTTTCCTGGCACAGCCCGAGGTGGAACATACCGTGGGCGTGGTCGGTTTCTCCTTCTTCGGCCGCGGCCAGAACGCGGGCCTGATCTTCACGCGCCTGAAAAACTGGGACGAACGCAAGGCCAAGGAAAGCAGCGCCACGGCCGTGGTGCAGCGCGCCAACATGATGCTCTTCGGCATCAAGCAGGCCTTCATCTTCAGCGTGAACCCGCCGCCCATTCCCGAGCTGGCGGCCGTCGGTGGCTTCGACTTCCGCCTGCAGGACCGCGGCGGCCTGGGCCGCGAGCAGCTGGCAGCGGCGCAGGCCATGGCCGTGCAGCTGGCCGGCGCTAACAAGGCACTGGCCGGGGTGCGCATGGAAGGCATGGCGCCCGGTCCGCAGTTGCTGCTGCAGATCGACCGCGAAAAGGCCCAGACCCTGGGCGTGGACATCGGCACGCTCAACGAGACGCTGCAGACCCTTTTCGGCGTGTCCTACATCAACGACTTCGAGCGCCAGGGCCGTATCCTGCGCGTGCAGATGCAGGCCGACCCCTCGGTACGCACCAGCCCCGAGGCGATGATGCGCGTGCAGGTGCGCAACCGCAGCGGCGGCATGGTGTCCCTGTCCGAGGTGGTCAAGCCGCTGTGGATGGTGGGCGCGCCCCGGCTGGACCGCTACAACGGCGTGCCCTCGGTCAAGCTCTCGGGCAACCCGGCCCCTGGCCACAGCACGGGTGAGGCCATGCAGGCCATGGGTGAGGTGGCGAAGCAGATGCCCAACGGCATCGGCTACCAGTGGTCCGGCACCTCCTTCGAGGAAAGCCTCTCGGGCTCGCAGGCGCCATTGTTGTTCGCGGTCTCGCTGATCGTCGTGTTCCTGTGCCTGGCGGCGCTCTACGAAAGCTGGACGATTCCCTTCTCGGTGATGCTGGTGGTGCCGCTGGGCATCTTTGGCGCGCTGCTGGCGGTCTACCTGCGTGGCCTGCCCAATGACGTGTATTTCAAGGTGGGACTGATCGCGACCATCGGCCTGTCCTCGAAGAACGCCATCCTGATCATCGAATTCGCCCGCACCCTGCAGGACCAGGGCATGGCGCTCAAGGACGCCATTCTCGAGGCCTGCCGTCTGCGGCTGCGCCCCATCCTGATGACCTCGATCGCCTTCATCGTCGGCGTGCTGCCGCTGGCCATCTCCAGCGGTGCCGGCGCGCAGAGCCGGCACGCCATCGGCACCGGCGTGATGGGTGGCATGATCGCCGCCACCGTGCTGGCCATCTTCCTGGTGCCGGTGTTCTATCTGGTCGTCAGCCGTCTGTTCCCCGGCCACAGCCGCGGTCATGCGCCGACCACAGGCGAAGGAGGCCACCATGGTTAAGCACATCCGTTGTATCGCGGCGTTGGCCGCAGGGCTGTTGCTGGCCGGCTGTTCCATGACACCCGAGTACCAGCGCCCGGCGCTGTCCGTGCCCGAGGCCTGGCCCGAGGATGCCAAGGCCACCGCCGCGCCCACCAAGCCCGTGGACTGGGCCAGCTTCTTTCCGGACGAGCGCCTGCGCGCGCTGATCAAGCTTGCGCTGGAGCACAACCGCGACCTGCGCATCGCCACCGCTCGCGTGGCCGAGGCCCGCGCTGCCTACGGTATCCAGCGTGCCGACCGCCTGCCCACGCTCAACGTCGGCGGTTCGCTGGCGCGCAGCCGCACGCCGGGTGATCTGTCAGGCACGGGGAACTCCATCATTGGCCAGCGTGCGGACATCAACGCCAGCCTGCCGGCTTTCGAGCTGGACTTCTGGGGCCGCGTGGCCAGCCTGAGCGAAGCGGCCAAGGCCAGCTATCTGGCGACCGAGCAGGCCGAGCGCAGCTTCAGGCTGTCGCTGATCGCCAGCGTGGCCGATGCCTACCTGGCGCAGGCCGAGGCGCAAGAGCGTGTCGTGCTGGCCCAGGCCACGCTGGAGACACGGGCCCAGACGCGAGAGCTGGTGGACCGCCGGCGCCAGGCCGGCCTGGCGGGCGATCTGGACTTCCTGCAGGCCGATGCCGCCTACGAGGGCGCGCGTGCCGAACTCGCGGCCTTGCGGCGCCAGTTATCCGCAGCACGCAACTACCTGCGTGCGCTCGTGGGAACCGAGCCCGGTGATTTGCCGGCCGGCAAGACGCTGGCTGAGCAGGGCATCAACCTGGAACAGCAGGCCGATCTGCCGGCGCAGGTGCTGGTACGCCGCCCTGACGTACTGGTGGCCGAGCAGCGCCTGCTGGCGGCCAACGCCAACATCGGCGCGGCGCGTGCGGCCTTTTTCCCGCGCATCGCGCTGACGGCCTCGGCCGGTACCGCCAGCCGCGAGCTCGACGGCCTGTTCAAGGACGGCTCCGAGGCCTGGAGTTTCTCACCCAGCATCACCCTGCCCATCTTCGACTTCGGGCGGCGCAGCGCCAATCTGGACCTGGCCGAGGTGCGCAAGAACATCGCCGTGGCGGAATACGAGCGCACCGTGCAGCAGGCTTTCCGTGAGGTGGCCGATCTGCTGGTGGCGCGCGAGCAGCTGGCTGAGCAGCTCAAGGCTGTGGAGGCCCAGGAACGTTCACAGCTGCGTGAGCCCGTCATCGCCGAGGCGCGCTTCCGCCAGGTCGAGGGCCGGCTGCCGGAGGTGCTGGACGCCCAGCGCCAGCTCTTTACCGTGCGCCAGGGCCTGATCCAGTTGCGCCGCAGCCAGTGGGCCACCGCGGCCCAGCTCTACAGGGCGCTGGGCGGCGAGGAGGGCTGAGGCGACGCTCGCTTATGCTCGCAGATTTGCCGATGCGAAAGGTCAGCTTGTGGAGCAGATCGATGCGGTGGTGGTGGGAGCAGGGGTTGTCGGTCTGGCGGTGGCGCGTGCGCTGGCGCTGAGCGGGCGTGAGGTGTTGGTGCTGGAAGCTGCCGAGGCCATCGGCACGCAGACCAGTTCGCGCAACAGCGAGGTCATCCATGCCGGCATCTATTACCCCCAGGGTTCGCTGAAAGCGCGCCTGTGCGTGCAGGGCAAGCAGATGCTGTACGCCTACTGCGCGGAGCGGGGTATCGGGCACCGTCGCTGTGGCAAGCTGATCGTCGCCACCGGGCACGGGCAGGTGGCTGAACTGCAGGGCATCCTCCAGAAAGCCGAGGCCAACGGCGTCAACGACCTGGTCTTGCTAACGCGCGAACAGGCGCTGGCGATGGAGCCGGCGCTGGATTGCGTGGCCGCCATCCATTCCCCGAGCACCGGCATCGTCGACAGCCACGGACTGATGCTGGCGCTGCAGGGCGACCTGGAGAACGCCGGGGGCATGGTGGCTTTCAACTCGCCGCTGGCGTCGGCGCGCGTCACGCCTCAGGGGATCGAACTCACAGCGCGTGACGGCACGCAGCTGCGCGCACGCACGCTGGTCAATGCGGCGGGCGTTCAGGCACCGGCGCTGGCGCGCCGTTTCGAGGGTCTGGACCCCGCACATATCCCCGGCGCGTACTATGCCAAGGGCAATTACTTCACGCTCGCCGGCCGCTCACCCTTCAGCCGCCTGATCTACCCCGTGCCCGAGGCTGCCGGCCTGGGGGTGCATCTCACCCTCGATCTGGGGGGGCAGGCCAAGTTCGGCCCCGATGTGCAGTGGGTCGACTCGCCCGAGGATCTGGTGGTGGATCCCGTGCGCGGCGAAGCGTTCTACGCCGAGGTCCGCAAGTACTGGCCGGCGCTGGCTGACGGTGCGCTGCAGGCAGGTTATGCCGGCATCCGGCCCAAGATCAGCGGTCCGGGGGCTGCTGCTGCAGATTTCAAGATAGAAGGCCCGGCCACGCATGGCGTGCCGGGCCTGGTCAACCTCTTCGGCATCGAGTCACCAGGGCTGACGAGTTGCCTGGCGATCGCGACGAAGGTGGTCGAGCTGCTGTGAAGCCTCTTACTGGATCTCGATGCCCGCATCCTTGACGATCTTGGCCCACTTGACCATGTCGCCTTGCATGAGTTGGGTCAGGCCTTCAGGCGTGGACAGCCCGACCTGGACGCCCGCGTCGAACAGGGCTTTCTGGGTGTCGGGCTGGGCCATGAGCTTGGCGATCTCGCTGTTGAGGCGCTGCACGATCTCCTTGGGCATGCCGGCCGGCCCGAGCAGCGCGAGCCAGTTGCTGGCGTCATAACCCGCCACGCCGGCTTCCTGCAGGGTCGGCACGTCCGGCATTTGCGGGGCCCGGGTGGCCGTGGTCACGGCCAGGGCCTTGAGCTTGCCCGTGGCCAGATGGGGCAGTGCATTGGTGATGCCGGCAAAGCTGCTGTCCACCACACCGGCGATCAGGTCGGTCATGGCGCCATTGCTGCCGCGGTAGGGGACGTGCTTGAGTTGCGCGCCGGTCATGGAGACGAACAGGCCGCCCATGAGGTGCTGCGTGCTGCCGTTACCCGAGGAGGCGTAGTGCAGGACGTCGGGCTTGGCCTTGGCCAGTGCGATGAAGTCCTTCACATTGGTGGCGGCCACCTTGTTGGGGTTGACCACGAGCACGTAGGCCGAGTCCACCAGCTTGCTGATGGGGGTGAAGCTCTTGATCGGGTCGTAGGGAATCGACTTGTAGATCGAGGGGCTGATCGTGTGGGTCGAGGAGATCATGACCAGGGTGTAGCCGTCAGGGGCGGCCTTGGCGACCATGTCGGCGCCGATGGTGGAGACGGCGCCGGGTTTGTTCTCGATGACAAAGGAGCCACCCATGGCAGCGCCCAGTTTCTGGCCCACGATACGCGCAACCACGTCGGTGAAACCGCCGGCACCGAAGGGCACGATGATCTTCACGGGGCGGTTGGGATAGTTTTGTGCGGCAGCGCCGAAGGCCGACAGGCCCAGAACGGAAGCCAGGAACAGACGACGGAAATTGGTTTTGAGAGTCATCGTATTACCCCTTGTAGGATGGTTCGGGCATGGCAAAGAAGCCGTGCAGGATGGCGTAGACCATTAGATAATTTTTCTGCTGGAAGCTGGCATGGGAGATACCCTGCATGATGCTGAACTGCTTGCTGGTGGTGGGCAGCAGCTGGTAGAACTTCAGCAGGTCGTCCAGGCTGGCGATGCCGTCGAACTCGCCGCGCATGATCAGCGTCGGTGCCTGGATATTGCGCGGCTCGACCACCGGCAGGCGCGAGCACATGTCCACATAGGTGCCGGTGGGCATGGAACTGTCCAGCGTCAGGATGGCATCGGCAAAGGCTTCCTTGGTGGCTTCGTCGGCACAGCCCGGATGGTCGCGGTTGAAGATGCTGTGCACGAAGGCGCGGTCAATGGGGCGGCTGTTCCTGGCCAGGAATTCAGGCAGCTTCTTCTTGCGTTCGGCCAGGGTCGGGCTGCCCTCGCCGGTCCAGACGAAGGCATCCAGCGCCAGGCGCGCGACACGTTCCGGGTGGCGCTCGGAAAACAGTGCGGCCTTGAGCGCGCCCGAGGAGATGCCGTAGACCATCAGCTTGCCGGCACCGGTCTTGTTCAGGATGTACTCGCTGCCGGCGGCCAGGTCGTCGGCACCGTTGCTGATGTCGAAATTGATGGGCCGGTGCTTGTCGGAGCGGCCGTAGCCTTCGTTGTCCATGCACCAGGTGTCGAAACCGCGCTCGGCGAACCAGTCCATCACCGAGGAATGCGGCCGGCCGGGAACCGAGAGATCGAAGGTCGGCTGCGAGGCCATGGACGAGCCATGGACGAAAAGTATCGTGCCGGCGTGGGGCACCTTGGGGTTGGCCGGTTTCTGCCAGAGAAAGAGCTTGATGTCGCCCTTATGGGTCCAGTGCTCGATGCCACCGGTCCACTGCACGTTTGCCATGGTCTTGTTTCCTCGGGTTGATCTTTGATCTGCGATTCAGACGGGGCGGCGCAGGAAGGTCTCGAGCGCGAAATGGAACTTGTAGCGCTGCACACCCATCATGGGGTTGTGGGCAATGCCGGAGAGCACGACGAATTCCTTGTCCTTGGTGGGCAGACGCGCGAAGAAGTCCAGCAGGTCGGGCTCGGCTGCGATGCCGTCGTATTCGCCGCGGATCACCAGGGTCGGGCAGGGGATGGCCTCGGGTGTGGCCACCGGCAGGTTGGCGCACATGTCCACATAGGTGCCGGTTGGCACTTCGCTGACCAGCGGCAATTCCGCTGCGGCGATGGCCTTGGGCACGATGTCCTCGCTGCTGCCGGGCTTGTCGCGGTTGAACATGCCCTCATAAAAGGCCAGGTCCACCTTGCGGCGCGGGCTGGCCGAGTACTCGGGCAGCTTCTTGCGGCGTTGCTCCAGCGTGGGCGAGCCGGCACCGGTGTAGCCCAGGGCCGCGAGGCCCAGCCGCTCTACCGTGTCCGGGTGTGCGGCCGTGTACAGGCAGGAGCGCAGCGCGCCCGAGGAGGAGCCGAACAGGTTGAGCTTCTTTGCGCCGGTCTTCTGTAGGATGAAGGGGATGGCGGTGGCCAGGTCCAGCGCGCCGGTCTTGATGTCGCTGTTGCCGCGGCCCGACCAGCCCGAACGGCCGTAGCCTTCGTGGTCCATGGTCCAGACGTCGTAGCCGCGCTCGGCAAAGTAGTCCATCACCGAGTAGTCCTTGCCGCCGGGCACCTGCAGGTCGTAGGTGTTGCGGCCCGAGACGGTGGAGCCGTGCACCAGCATCAGCACGGGCAGCGGCGCTTCGCCGGCCACGGGCGCCTGGGCGCGCTTGCGGTACACATAGAGTTGCACGCCCTCGCGGGTCACAAAATATTCTTCGCTCCAGATCACGATGGCTTCTTTCAAGGGAATGGGGAAAACAGCAGGGCCAGAAGGCAGCTGGACGAATATACTTTTAAGCCATCGGTTATGAAACGGGCTTTTGTGAATTCATTGTTTACGGGCGTGGTGCAGAGGGTTCCGCCATGCGCGACCTGAACGCCCTGGCCACCTTCGTGGCCGTTGTCGATGCCGGCAGCTACACCGTCGCAGCCGATCGCTGCGGCATCTCCAAGGCGCTGGCCAGCCGCCATATCCAGGAGCTCGAGGAATCGCTGGGGGTGAAGCTGCTCAATCGCAGCACCCGCAAACTGGGCCTGACCCAGGCCGGCGAGCGTTTCTACGAGCGCTGCGCGCGCATCGTCGCCGATGCCGGCGATGCCGTGCGCGATGTCGAGGAGCTTTCGCGCGGCTCGCATGGTCTGATCCGCATCAGTACCGCCATCACCTTCGGCCGCCTGCATCTGCTGCCGGCCGTGAGTGATTTCCTGGCGCTGAATCCCTCGATCCAGATCGATGTGACGCTCTCCGAGCGCTTTGCCGACCTGATTTCGGGCAATGCCGACCTGGTGGTGCGGCTGGCGGAAGAGCCGCGCCTGAGCAATCTGGTGGCGCGCCGGCTGGCGCCGTGCCGCTGGATCGTGGTGGCCTCGCCAGCCTACCTGGCCGCCCATGCCACGCCTCGCACGCCGCGCGATCTGCTGGCCTGCAACTGCCTGGTCTATGACCGGCCCAAGGGCAATGAGTGGCGCTTTCGCGGGCGCGATGGCGAGCTGTCCCTCAACGTGTCGGGCAATCTGCGGGCGAATGTGGCCGAAGGCCTGGTGGACGCCACTGTGGCGGGCGTGGGCATCGCCATGCTGCCGTCCTTCGCGGCCAGTGAGCACATCGTGGCCGGACGCCTGGTCCAGCTCTTTCCCGAGTACGCGCTGCAGGAAAGCACGCTGTATGCCGTGTTCCTGCCGGATCGTCGCCTGCCCGAGCGCATCCGCAATTTCGTGCAGTTCCTGGCCGAGCGTTTTGCCGGTGAACCTGCCTGGGACCAGCCGCTGCCCAAGAGCGTCTTGGCCAGGGAGGGCCGCAGCGCCCGTTCCGCGGCTTGAACGCGGCGTGGCTCAGCGGCTTGCGTTGCGGGCCCGGATGGCCAGGGCCGCTTCTTTCACCAGCGTCGGCCCCTGGTAGATCAGGCCGGTGTAGATCTGTACCAGATCGGCACCCGCCTCGATCTTGCTCACGGCATCGGCTCCGCTCAGGATGCCGCCCACACCGATGATGGGGTAGTCCCGCCCGAGCGCGGCGCGCAGCTGGCGAATCACGCGGTTGCTCATCGCCAGCACCGGGGCGCCCGAGAGGCCGCCGGCCTCCTGCGCATGCGGCAGGCCCGACACGGCTTCGCGGCTGAGCGTGGTGTTGGTGGCGATCACGCCGTCCATGCCGTGCCGCTGCAGGGTGGTCGCAATCACCTTGACCTGTTCCTCGTCCAGGTCCGGTGCGATCTTTACGAAGACGGGGACACGTTTGCCGTGCTGCTGTGCCAGTTGTTCGCGACGGGTCGCGATGGCCCCGAGCAGGGCGTCCAGCGCCTCGTCGCTCTGCAACGCGCGCAGGTTCTTGGTATTCGGGCTGGAAATGTTGATGGTGACGTAGTCGGCGTGCGGGTAGACGCCGGCCAGTCCGATCAGGTAGTCATCGGTGGCGCGTTCGATCGGCGTGGTCGCATTCTTGCCGATGTTCAGGCCCAGCAGCAGGGGCGACCCGCTCCTGCGGCGGAAGGTGGCGCGCTGCACATTGGCCAGGAAGGCGTCCAGCCCGTCATTGTTGAAGCCCAGACGGTTGATCAGGGCGTTCGCCGCCGGCAGGCGGAACATGCGGGGTTTGGGGTTGCCCGGCTGGGCCAGCGGCGTGACGGTGCCGACTTCGACGAAACCGAAACCCATGGCGCCCAGGCCGTCGATGCAGCGGGCGTTCTTGTCCAGGCCGGCGGCCATGCCCACGCGGTTGGGGAAGCGCAGGCCGGCCACGGTGACGGGGTCCTCCACGCGCGGGCTGCTGTAGGTGCAGGCCAGCGGCGTGTTCTGCGTGCGCGCCAGCATGGCGATGGTTACGTCGTGGGCGGTTTCCGGGTCAAGGCGGAACAGCATGGCGCGGGAGAGGGCGTAGGGGATCAGGGACATCGCATAATTCCAGTGTTTTCCCGATTTTCCCAGATCAACCCTCCCTTTCTTTTTCCAACATGCTCACCCAAGACGAACTCAAGACCCTGGTCGGCCAGGCTGCTCTGCACTACGTGGTTCCCGGCGAAATCGTCGGGGTTGGTACCGGCTCCACGGTCAACAAGTTCATCGATGCGCTGGC
Organism: uncultured Hylemonella sp.; assembly: GCA_963513295.1. Classification (GTDB taxonomy): domain Bacteria; phylum Pseudomonadota; class Gammaproteobacteria; order Burkholderiales; family Burkholderiaceae_C; genus Hylemonella. Next base: position 5,984 of record CAUPQO010000055.1, on the reverse strand, counting down.
CTCGATGAAGGGCCAGATCCAGGGGGCGGTGTCGAGTTCGGTGGCCAGCACCGAGCGCCTGCTGGCGCTAGGCATCCCGGTGTTCGATGCCAACGAGGTGGGCGAGATCTCGGTCTACATCGACGGGGCCGACGAGATCGACGGCCAGGGCTGCATGATCAAGGGCGGCGGTGCGGCCCTCACGCGCGAGAAGATCGTCGCTGCGCAGTCGCGCCGTTTTGTCTGCATCGCTGACGAGTCCAAATTGGTCGCGGTGCTGGGCAGGTTCCCGCTGCCGGTGGAGGTGATTCCCATGGCCACACAGCGCCTGATCCGCCAGTTCGCCGCCCTGGGCGGCACGGCCAGGGTGCGCATGAAGGGTTCTGAGCCGCTGGTGACCGACAACGGCCAGCACATCCTGGATGTGACGGGCCTGCAGATCCGCGATCCGCTGGCCTTCGAATCCGAGGTCAACCAGTGGCCGGGCGTGCTGACGGTCGGGGTGTTCGCGCATCAGCGGGCCCAGGTCTGTCTGCTGGGCACTGCCGGCGGCGTGAAGACGTTGACGTATTGAGCGAGATCTCCCAATCAAAAGGGGCCCCGCGGGGCCCCTTTTGATTCAGAACACGATACCGGTCGGATTACTGGGCGCCGGGGGCGGTGGGGCTGCAGGTGCTTCCTGCACAGGCACGGGTGCTGGCTGTGCACTTGGAGCCGGGGCTTCTGGCAAGCTTGTCAGCGGGCTAGGTGCTGGATTCCGATAGCCGGCCGGCAAGCGGGAGCTGGCGGGGTAACCGGCCGCGTCCAGGTATTGATTCCATTCAGCGTTCAGGAAACCCTTGAGTCTCTGGCCACCGATGGTGAGTATCGGAACAGTTGCGCCGCCACTGAGCTGCTGCAGAGCGTCCACATCCATCGGGGTCTTGACGGTGCGCTCGGTGTATGGAATCCCTCGGCTGTTCAGGAGATTGCGTCCGGCAATGCACGGTGCACAGTCATCACCCGTGTAGAGGGTCACCGGATAGCGGCTGATCAATTGACGCAGTTCGAAGGGCAGTTCTCCTGCGGCGTCGTTCTGCGCAGAACGGCCACCCGGCCCCAGGGCCGTGGCCTTTTCGTTGCTGGCCGGCGGTTTGTCGGAGAAGGTGACCCGGCCGTCCGGGCCGACGATGCGGTAGATGCCCTGGGCCGGGGCCAGCAGGGGGATGACTGCCAGCAAGGCAGCAGCAGCCAGCAGGGCTGCTTGGCGGGGACGATGTGTGGTCTTCATGCGCTTCATTATTCCTTATATGCAGTTTCCCTATCAACGGGCCATGCCCTGGTGCCGCAGCAGGGCGTCCAGGCTGGGCTCCCGCCCACGGAAGGCCTTGAAGGACTCGATGGCCGGCCGGCTGCCACCGGCCTCCAGGATGGCCTGGCGGTATTTTCGCCCGGTTTGCACGCTCGGCAAGCCGTTTTCACCGGCGGTTTCCTCGAAGGCGGCGTAGGCGTCGGCGCTCAGCACCTCGGCCCATTTGTAGCTGTAGTAGCCGGCTGCATAACCGCCGGCGAAGATGTGGCTGAAAGTGTGCGCCGTTCTGCTCCAGGCCGGGGGCTGCAGCACGGCCACCTCGGCGCGCACCATGTCCAGCAGCGGCATGAAGTCCTGGGCCGGGTCGTGTTCAGTGTGCAGCAGCATGTCGAACAGGGCGAACTCGATCTGGCGCAGGGTCTGCAAGCCGCTCTGGAAATTCTTGGCGGCGATCATCTTCTCGAAAAGGTCGCGCGGCAGGGGCTCGCCGGTCTCGACATGGGCCGTCATGTGCTTGAGCACGTCCCATTCCCAGCAGAAGTTCTCCATGAACTGGCTGGGCAGTTCCACCGCGTCCCATTCCACCCCGCTGATGCCCGAGACATCACGCTCGTTCACCTGCGTGAGCAGGTGGTGCAGGCCGTGGCCGAATTCGTGGAAGAGGGTGATGACGTCGTCGTGCGTCAGCAGCGGGGGCTTGTCGCCCACGCCGTCGGCAAAGTTGCAGACCAGGTGGGCTACGGGCATCTGCAGGCGACCATCGTCCGGGCGCAGCCAGCGGGAACGCACGTCGTCCATCCAGGCGCCGCCGCGTTTGCCCGGGCGGGCGGGCTGGTCCAGGTAGAACTGGCCGACCAGATGGCCGTCCCGCTCGATGCGGTAGAACGCCACCGCCGGGTGCCAGACCGGGGCCGTGTCAGGCCGGATCGAGACCTCGAACAAAGTCTCGATGATCTTGAACAGGCCGGCCAGCACACGCGGCGCCGTGAAGTACTGCTTGACCTCCTGCTCGCTGAAGGCATAGCGCGCTTCTTTCAGGCGCTCGGAGATATAGGACCAGTCCCAGGGCTGCGGGTCGGCCAGGCCCAGTTCGTCGTGGGCAAAGGCGCGCAGATCGGCCACGTCCTGCTCGGCGTAGGGGCGGGCCTTGACCGCCAGGTCGCGCAGGAAGCGGATCACTTCCCGGGGCGACTCGGCCATCTTGGGCACCACCGACACTTCACCGAAGTTCAGATAACCCAGCAGCCGGGCTTCTTCCTGGCGCAGGGCCAGGATCTCGCGGATCATGGCGCTGTTGTCGAACTTGGCGCCATCTCCTTCGGCCTGTTCGGAGGCACGTGTGGTGTAGGCCCGGTAGAGCTTGTGCCGCAGTTCGCTGCTTTTCGCGAATTGCATCACCGGCAGATAGCAGGGCATCTTGAGCGTGAGCTTGTGGCCGTCCTTGCCTTCGGCCTCTGCCGCAGCGCGCGCCGCCTGCTGCACGTCGGCCGGCACGCCGTCGAGTTCCTGGGTCGTCGCGTAGTAGGACCAGGCATCCGTGGCATCCAGCGTGTTTTCGCTGAACTTCTGGCTCAGTTCGGCCTGGCGTTCCTGGATCTCGGCAAAACGCTGCTTGGCCGCCCCGCGCAGATCAGCCCCGCCCAGCACGAAATTGCGCAGGGCATTGCGATGCGCCTGGCGCTGCTCTTCGTTGAGTGTCGAGGCGTCGATGGCCTTGTACTTGGCGTACAGACGCTCGTCGGCGCCCAGACGGGTCCAGAACTCGGTGACACGCGGCAGCGCCGCGTTGTAGGCGGCGCGTAGCTCGGGCGTGTCGGCCACGCTGTTGAGGTGGCTGATGGCGCCCCAGGCCCGGCCCAGTTTTTCGGTCGCTACGTCCAGTTCGCGCGCAATGGCCGACCAGTCGGCAGGGAAGTCCGTCGCGGTGACATGTTCCAGGGCGGCGTCGGCTGCACTCAGCAAGGCATCCATGGCTGGAGCGACGTGCTCCGGGCGGATGCGGTCGAACAGGGGAAGGGCGGAGGTGTCGAGGAGGGGATTGCTCATGTCTCTCATTGTGCAGTCTGCAGCTTCCGATTCAAGTCATGTCCCCATAGCTTTTGCTGATGATGCCGATCAGCCTGCCGCCATGCGTTCGGCGGCTTCCAGGGTGTTGACCAGCAACATGGTGATGGTCATGGGGCCCACGCCACCAGGTACCGGGGTGATCCAGCCGGCCACCTGCTTGACGCCCTCGAAGTCCACGTCGCCGCAGAGCTTGCCTTCCTCGTTGCTGTTCATGCCCACGTCGATGACCACTGCGCCGGGTTTCACCATGTCAGCCGTCAGGACATTGCGCTTGCCCACGGCGGCAACGATCACGTCGGCCTGCAGCGTCATGGCCTTGAGGTCCCGGGTGCCGCTGTGGCAGATCGTCACCGTGGCGTTCTGCTGCAGCAGCATCAGGGCCATGGGCTTGCCCACGATGTTGGAGCGGCCGATGACCACCGCGTGCTTGCCCTTGAGCTCGTAGCCGATGCTCTCCAGCATCTTCATGCAGCCATAGGGCGTGCAGGGCCAAAAACCGGGCTGGCCCACCATCAGCGCGCCGGCGCTGGCCACGTGGAAGCCGTCCACGTCCTTGGCCGGGGAAATGGATTCGATGACCTTGTGGGCGTCGATGTGCGCCGGCAGGGGCAGCTGCACCAGGATGCCGTGGATGGACGGGTCGCCGTTCAGGGCCTCGATGCGGGCCAGCAGCTGGGCCTCGGTCATCGAGGCCTCGTATTTCTCCAGCACGGAGTGCAATCCGGCATCGGCGCAGGCCTTGACCTTGTTGCGCACATAGACCTGGGAGGCCGGGTTGTCACCGACCAGAACCACGGCCAGGCCGGGTGTGACGCCACGCGTCTTGAGGGCGGCGGCGCGCCGGGCGACATCAGTGCGCAGTTGTTGAGAGAGGGCGTTGCCGTCGATCAGGCGGCCGGTGGTCTGCGTCATGCTGTGTTTCCGTCGGTCAAGTAAAAACGCCCGCTGGAACGAACGAGGCGGGCGTCGCAGGGGTGTGAGGTCGGTCAGGCTTTGGCAGCTTGTCCCAGGGCGATCTTCAGCAGGTCGGCCACGGTATTGGCGTTGAGCTTTTCCATGATGTTGGCGCGGTGCGCCTCCACCGTCTTGATGCTGATGCCCAGGTCGTCGGCGATCTGCTTGTTCAGACGGCCGGCGACGATACGCTCGAGCACCTGGCTCTCGCGCAGCGTCAGCTTGGCCAGCAGGGCGTCGCGGCTGGCGGCCTGCTGGTGCACGCTGAAGGTCTCGCGGGCGCGCTCCAGCATGCGTTCGACCAGGCTGACCAGCTGGTCTTCCTTGAAGGGCTTCTGGATGAAATCCATGGCGCCTTTTTTCATGGTGTCCACCGCCATGGGCACGTCGCCGTGGCCGGTGATGAAAACGACGGGCAGGGGCGAGTGGCTTTCGAGCAGGCGGTTTTGCAGCTCCAGCCCGGTCATGCCTTCCATGCGGATGTCGACGATCAGGCAGGCCACCTCGCGCGGGTCGTAGCGGTTGAGAAAGGACTCGGCCGAGTCGAAGCAGCGCACCCGGTAATCCTTGCCCTCGAGCAGCCATTGCAGTGAATCGCGTACGGCCTCGTCGTCGTCGACCACATAAACCGTGCCTTTTTTCGGAATCAGACTCATGCTCTAACCTGAGGTTTTTCTGCTTGCAGTTGTGGAGGGGCTGACGCCGCTGTTGGTCCGTCCACCGGCAGCCAGAAGGTGAACCGGCAGCCTGCGACTTCGGAGCCATTGTAGAGGTTCTCCGCCTTCATCCGGCCCTGGTGCGACTCGACGATGGAGCGGCACAGGGACAGGCCGATGCCCATGCCTTCGGCCTTGGTGGTGTGGAAGGCCTCGTACAGGCGCGCCATGACTTCGGGCGCGATGCCCTGGCCGGTGTCGGTGACGGTGAATTCCACCACCGGCCGGCCCTCCACGGTCGCGGGCAGCACGTGCAGTTCCACCCGTCGGTGCGGGGGCGGGCGCTGGGCATGGACGATGGATTCGGCCGCGTTCTTGAGCAGGTTGACCAGCACCTGCTCGATCAGGATGGGGTCGACCAGCACCGGGGGCAGGTCGGCCATGAAGTAGCTCAGGCGCACGTTGTAGCGGCGCAGTTCGATCTCGGCCAGCTCGACCGCCTCGTTGACCATGACGGCGACTTCCGACAGCGTGCGGTTGGGCTCGCTGCGCTTCAAGAAGGAACGGATGCGCTGGATGATCTGGCCGGCGCGCTGGGCCTGTTTGGCAGTCTTCTCCAGCGCACCCAGCAGATCCTCCTCGGAGATCTGCTGCGCCTTGATGCGCGAGACCATGCCGTTGCAGTAGTTGTTGATGGCCGTCAGCGGCTGGTTCAGTTCGTGCGCGACGCTGGAGGCCATCTCGCCCATGGTGATCAGCCGGCTGGCGGTCTGGGCGCGTTCGGCCTGGGCGGCGGACTGGGCTTCGGCCAGGCGGCGCGGCGTGATGTCGGTGGCGATCACCATCTGCGCCAGGCGGCCATCCACCCAGGTCAGGTAACGGGTGCGCACCTCCAGCCACTTGCCCAGTTCCTCCACATAGAGCTCGGCGTTCTCGGCGTCGGCGTCGGGCAGGGCGCTGGTGGGCATGCCGACCAGGTTGTCGACGTGGTCCTGGCTGTCCTCGCTGCTCACGCGCGCCGGCAGGCCGGCCTGGGT
>CAUPQO010000054.1:0-17200 GCA_963513295.1 uncultured Hylemonella sp. | reverse complement strand
GATGATCTGCAGGTCGAACACCAGGCGGTCCTCGCGCCGCCCGGCCACCAGGTGCAGGCGCAGGCGGATGAGCTCCAGCATGGCCTCGTTGCGCTTGAGCTGACGCACCTCGAAGGGGGTGGCCAGACCGGTGCGGGCCAGTTCGTCCCAGGACTTGCCGTAACCCGCCGCCTGCGCCACCCAGAGGATGATCTGCAGGTCGCGCAGGCCGCCGGGCGATTCCTTGCAGTTGGGCTCCAGCGCGTAGGGGGTGTCCTCGAACTTGCTGTGGCGCTGCTGCATCTCCAGTGTCTTGGCAACGAAGAAGGCGCGCGCATCCATCGCCTGGCGGAAGCGCCAGCGGAAATCCTTGAAGAGGGCCGCGTTGCCGCAGATCAGGCGCGACTCCAGCAATGCCGTCTGCACCGTCACGTCCTTGGCTGCCTCGGCCAGGCACTCGTCGATGGTGCGCACGCTGGAGCCGATCTCCAGGCCGGCGTCCCAGCAGCTGCTGATGAAGGTCTCGATGCGCTGGCGCAGGGTTTCGTCGCTGTCGGGCGATTGTCCTGCGGGTAGCAGCAGCAATACGTCGATGTCCGAATGCGGGAAGAGTTCACCGCGTCCGAAGCCGCCGACGGCCACCAGCGCCGGGCTGGGGCCGAAGCCGGCCTGCTTTGCCAGCGTTTTGAGCGTGCCGTCGGCCAGGCGCGCCAGCCGGCGCAGGGCGGCGTGCACGCCGCGCGTGGAGGGGCCGCTGGTGCTGACGTTCTGGAGCAGTTCGGCCTTGCGGGCGCGGTACTGCTCCCTGAGCATTTGGGGGGTCGCTTGCATGGCGACGTGGATGCAGGAATCAGGCCAGCGCCGCGGTTTTCACGAAGGCCGGCGTCGGCGGGCTGCCGGCCGACAGGGTCAGCACCTCGTAGCCGGTGGGTGTGACCAGCACCGTATGTTCCCACTGGGCCGATAGCGAGTGGTCCTTGGTGACGATGGTCCAGCCGTCGCCGAGCTCCTTGATGTCGCGCTTGCCGGCGTTGATCATGGGCTCGATGGTGAAGGTCATGCCGGGCACGAGTTCTTCCAGCGTCCCGGGCTTGCCGTAATGCAGCACCTGGGGTTCCTCATGGAATCCGAGGCCGATGCCATGGCCGCAAAACTCGCGCACCACGGAAAAGCCGTTGCTTTCGGCAAATTTCTGGATCGCCCAGCCGATGTCACCCAGATGGGCGCCCGGCTTGACCTGCTCGATGCCGTGCCACATGGCTTCGTGGGTCAAGGCGCACAGGCGCTTGGCGGCGATCGATGCATCGCCGACGATGAACATGCGGCTGGTATCACCATGCCAGCCGTCCTTGATGACCGTGATGTCGATGTTGACGATGTCGCCCTTCTTGAGCGCCTTGTCGTTCGGGATGCCGTGGCAAACTTGGTGGTTGATCGAGGTGCAGATCGACTTGGGGTAGGGGTTGTAGCCCGAAGGCGCGTAGTTCAGCGGGGCCGGGATGGCGCCCTGGACGTCAACGATGTAGCCGTGCGCCAGCATGTCCAGCTCGTTTGTGGTCACGCCGGGTTTCACGTGGGGCGTGAGGAAATCCAGCACTTCGGCCGCCAGCCGCCCGGCAATGCGCATGCCGGCGATCCCTGCTTCGTCTTTGTAGGTAATGCTCATGGGCGGGAATTATCCCATTGGCGGCCGATTCATGTCGGGTACAGCCATATTCCGGGTGGGGTAGCGGGTAAAATCCCGGCTTTCCCCCGGACACCCGTCCACCATCTCTTCAAGGCCACCCCCGTGACCCTGCATATCTCCTCTTTCGAAGGCGGTAGCGCGCTCAGCAGCTTCCGCGTCCAGCAACTGTTGCCTCGCCTGCAGACCATCCACGACAAGATCAGCGGCATTGCTGCGCGTTATGTGCATCTGGTGGCTTGCGACAGCGAGCCGACTCCCGGGCTCAAGGCACAGCTGGCGGCCCTTCTGAGCTACGGCGACCCCTACGCCGGTCCGGCCGAGGGCCCGCTGGTGGTGGTGGCGCCGCGCCTGGGCACGGTCTCACCCTGGGCCTCCAAGGCCACCGACATCGCCCACAACTGCGGCCTGGCCGTGCACCGGGTGGAGCGCGTGGTCGAATACCGGCTGACGCTCAAACCCGGCCTGTTGGGCAAGCCGGCCCTGACGCCGGAGCAGCTGGGCCAGGTCGCCGCGCTGCTGCACGACCGCATGACCGAAAGCGCCATGGCCACGCGAGCCGAGGCCTGTGCCCTCTTCACCGAGCTGCACCCGGCCCCCATGGAGCACGTGGACGTCCTGGGTGGCGGTCGCACGGCATTGGAGAAAGCCAATGTGCAGTTCGGCCTGGCCCTCGCCGAGGACGAGATCGAGTACCTGGTCCAGGCCTTCCGGGACCTGAAGCGCAACCCGACCGACGTCGAGCTCATGATGTTTGCCCAGGCCAACAGCGAACACTGCCGCCACAAGATCTTCAATGCCGACTTCAGCATCGACGGCGTGCGCCAGTCGCGCAGCATGTTCGGCATGATCCGCAACACGCACCAGCTCGCCCCGCAGCACACGGTGGTGGCCTATTCGGACAACGCCTCCATCATGGAAGGCAACAGCGTCGAGCGCTTCGTGGCCCGCATGGGGCAGGGCGGCGCACCGGGCTACCAGAAGACCTCAGCTGTCAATCACGTGCTGATGAAGGTCGAGACGCACAACCACCCGACCGCGATCTCGCCCTTTCCCGGCGCCTCCACCGGCGCTGGCGGCGAGATCCGGGACGAGGGCGCCACCGGCCGGGGCTCCAAGCCCAAGGCCGGCCTGACCGGCTTCACCGTTTCCAAGTTGTGGGGTGGCTGGTCCGATCAGCCGGGCGGCAAGCCCGAGCACATCGCCAGCCCCTTGCAGATCATGACCGAGGGGCCGCTGGGGGGTGCGGCCTTCAACAACGAGTTCGGCCGTCCCAACCTGGCCGGTTATTTCCGCGAGTACGAGCAGACCGTGGGCAGCAACGTGGACACGGTGCAGCGCGCCTACCACAAGCCCATCATGATCGCCGGCGGTGTCGGTGTCATCGACGCGGCCCAGACGAAGAAGATCGAATTCCCTGCCGGTACCCTGCTGATCCAGCTCGGCGGCCCGGGCATGCGCATCGGCATGGGCGGCGGTGCGGCCAGTTCCATGGCCACCGGCGCCAACGCGGCCGAACTGGACTTTGATTCCGTGCAGCGGGGCAACCCCGAGATCGAGCGCCGCGCGCAGGAGGTCATCAACCACTGCTGGGCCCAGGGCGACAGGAACCCCATCCTGGCCATCCACGACGTGGGTGCCGGCGGCCTGTCCAACGCCTTCCCCGAACTGAGCAACGACGCCGGCCGTGGCGCCCGCTTCGACCTGCGCGCCGTGCCGCTCGAAGAGTCTGGCCTGGCGCCCAAGGAAATCTGGTGCAACGAGAGCCAGGAACGTTATGTCATGGCCATCGCGCCCGAATCGCTGGCGCAGTTCAAGTCTTTCTGCGAACGCGAGCGTTGCCCCTTTGCCGTCGTGGGCGTGGCCACCGAAGAGCGCCAGCTGGTGCTGGCCGATGCGGGTGCTGAATCCCCCGTCGACATGCCCATGAACGTGCTGCTGGGCAAGCCGCCCAAGATGCACCGTGACGTCAAGACCATCGCACGCAGCTTCAAGGCGCTGGACCTCACGGGGGTGGAGCTGCAAAAAGCCGTGATCGACGTGCTGAGCCATCCCACCGTGGCCTCCAAGCGTTTCCTCATCACCATCGGCGACCGCACCGTGGGCGGCCTCACGCACCGGGACCAGATGGTCGGCCCCTGGCAGGTGCCGGTGGCCGACGTGGCCGTGACCCTGGCCGACTACGCCGGTTTCAAGGGCGAGGCCATGAGCATGGGCGAGCGCACGCCCTTGGCCGCGCTGGATGCGCCGGCTTCCGGTCGCATGGCCGTGGCCGAGGCCATCACCAACCTGCTGGCCGCGCCCATCGAGCTCTCGCGTGTCAAGCTCTCGGCCAACTGGATGGCCGCCTGCGGCGAGCCCGGCGAGGACGCCGCGCTGTATGCCACCGTGCAGGCCGTGGGCATGGAACTGTGCCCGGCGCTGGGCATTTCCATCCCCGTGGGCAAGGACAGCCTGTCCATGCGCACGCAGTGGAGCGATGGAGACGAGAAGAAAAAGGTCACCTCGCCGGTCTCGCTGATCGTCAGTGCCTTCGCCACGCTGGGCGACGTGCGCGGCACACTGACCCCGCAGCTGGACAACACGGCCGACACCACACTGCTGCTGGTTGACCTGGGCAAGGGCCGCAATCGCATGGCCGGCTCCATCCTGGCGCAGACCCTGAACCAGACCGGGGACACGGTGCCCGACCTGGACGACCCGCAGGACCTGATCCAGCTGGTGAATGCCGTCAACATCCTGCGTGCCCAGGGCAGGATCCTGGCCTACCACGACCGCAGCGACGGTGGCCTGCTGGCCGCGGCTGCCGAGATGGCCTTTGCCGGCCATGTGGGCGTGGCGCTCAACGTCGACCTGCTGGTCACCGAAGGAGACGGTATCAGCGACAGCCGCATGGACACCGGCGACAGCAAGAACTGGGCGGCCCAGGTCGGCGCGCGCCGCGATGAACTCACGCTCAAGGCCCTGTTCAACGAGGAACTGGGTGTGCTGCTCCAGGTGAAGAGCGAAGACCGCGACGCGGTGATGCAGGTGCTGCGCGAACACGGTCTGTCCAAGCACAGCCACGTGATCGGCAAGACCCGTCCGGCCGGTGGCCCGGTCAGTGCGGGCGTGAACGAGCTGCAGGTCTGGCGTGACGCCAAGGCTGTCTTCTCCGCCAAACTTTTCGATCTGCACCAGGTGTGGGACAGCGTGAGCTGGAAGATCAACCAGCAACGTGACAACACGGCCTGCGCCGACCAGGAACACGCCGCCGCCGGTGCGTCCAACGATCCGGGCCTGCACGTGCACCTCACCTTCGACCCTGCGCAAGGTCTCGCACCCGCGTTGCTCACCAGCCGGCCGAAAGTGGCCGTGCTGCGCGAGCAGGGCGTGAACTCGCACGTGGAGATGGCCTACGCCTTCACCGAAGCCGGCTTCGATGCCTATGACGTGCACATGACCGACCTGCAGAACGGCCGCGCCAACCTGAAAGACTTCAAGGGTGTGGTGGCCTGCGGCGGCTTCAGCTACGGCGACACGCTGGGGGCGGGCATCGGCTGGGCCCGTTCCATCACCTTCAACCCGGTGCTGTCCGGGCAGTTCCAGGACTTTTTCGCGCGCGGCGACACTTTCGGCCTGGGCGTATGCAATGGCTGCCAGATGTTTGCCGAACTGGCCGACATCATCCCCGGGGCGCAGGACTGGCCACGTTTCACCACCAACCGCAGCGAACGCTTCGAGGCGCGCCTGTCCATGGTCGAGATCCTCGACTCGCCCAGCCTGTTCCTGCAGGGCATGGCGGGCAGCCGCCTGCCGATCGCCGTGGCACACGGCGAGGGTTACGCCAACTTCGCCTATCGCGGTGATGCCGGCAAGGCCATCGCCGCCATGCGTTTCGTCGACAACACCGGCGCGGCTACCGACATCTACCCGTTCAACCCGAACGGCAGTGCCGGCGGCCTGACCGCGGTGACCACAGCCGACGGCCGTTTCACGGCCATGATGCCGCACCCCGAGCGGGTGTTCCGCAACATCCAGATGAGCTGGACGCCGCTGGACAAGAGCCAGCCCAGCCCCTGGACCCAGCTTTGGCGCAACGCACGGCGCTGGGTGGGCTGAGCCCCTTGTGACGGCGCCCGGGCCTATGCCCTCAGGGGTTTATCAGTTAAGCTTGCCCCAGGACGTCGTTCGAAGCCCAGCACCACTATGAATCATCGATCCCTGCTACGGATCCTGGTCTCAGGCGTGCTCGTGCTTGCACTGATGCTGGGCTGGCTTCTGTATCAGAGTCACGGTGCAGCGGTCAACCGCGCCATCGACAATGCCGACAACTTGGCCGGGGCCCTGCATGGCCAGTTCACGGCCACCCTGCGGCGCATCGAATCCAACCTCCAGAACATCGTGGTGCAGCTGCCCGATGCCGCGTTGCAGCAGCACGCCGTTGCCGCCTACCGTGATCGGGTGGAAGGTGGCTTGCAGGCCTTCACCCGCAATTTTCCCGAAGTCGCCGGCTATTACGTCTGGGATGCGGCGGGGGCGCTGCTGTATTCGACCACCCCCCTGTTGTCGAACCGCGAGCGTCCCAGCATCGCCAACCGTTCGGGCTACCAGCAGTTGAAGAGCGATCCGAAGGCGGGCATCGCCTTCTCCGATTCGATTCGCAGCAGCATCACCGGCCGGCAGACGGTCGCTGTCTATGTGCCGGTGCGCGATGGCACCGGTCGGCTGAAGGCCATCATCACCGCCACCTTGAACCTCGAGAGCATCGGGCGGGTGTTCGAGTCCCTGCAGATTTCGCAGGGCAGCGTCATCTTCATGCGTCGCAGCGACAGCCACAAGCTGCTCATCCGCCATCCGGATATCGAAGGCGAACTCAACAAGCCCGTGCGCAATGTCATCCAGCAGCGCATCGATGGCGGCGAGGTGGACGGTCGCGACCGTTTCCGGGCCGTGACCGACGGCGAGTACCGCCTCTATGGTTTTCGCAAGCTCGACAGCTACCCCTTCTATCTGGTGGTCGGGCTGGCCGAGCGCGGCGCCCTGGCGGACTGGCGCCGCAACGCCGTGATCGTGGTGTCCGGCCTGCTGCTCATGACGCTGGCGCTGGGGTTTGCGCTGTGGCGGGTGAACCGCATCGAGCGCTTGCGGCTGGACGCGCAGCGGGAGGCCCTGCAGGCGCATGAATTGCTCCAGGAAGCGATCGACAGCATGTCGGCGGGGATCATCATCTATGACCCGAACGACCGTCTGGTGATGCGTAACCAGGCGGTGCTGAACCTCTACGGCACCCTCCAGGACGTGATCGTGCCTGGCAAGACCTTCGAAGAGATCACCCGGGCCGGTGCCGAGCGCGGCCTCTTCGTGGAGGCGAAGGGAAGGGAAGAACAGTGGGTGGCAGAGCGGACACTGCGGCACAGGTTTCCCGACGGCAAGTCGCATGAACTGCCACTGGACAACGGTCATTGGCTGCTTTTCAGCGAACATCGCACGCCGGGCGGTTATATCGTCGGCAGCCGCATCGATATCACCGAGCGCAAGAAGATGGAGGCGGACCTGCGTGAGCAGGCCAGTACCGATGCCCTCACCGGCTTGCCCAACCGTCGCCATTTCCTGCATCGGCTGGAGGAAGAACTGGAGCGCGTGCGCCGCCGCACCACGCGCGAAGCCTGCGTGCTGATGCTGGACCTCGACCATTTCAAGCGCGTCAACGACCAGCACGGCCATGCTGCCGGCGACAGCCTGCTGCGCCATTTCGCCAACCTGCTGCGTCACGAACTGCGCGCCACCGACACCGCCGGCCGCATGGGCGGTGAGGAATTTGCCGTCATCCTGCCCGGCAGCGGTCTGCAGGCCGCCCAGGGTTTTGCCGAGCGCATCTGCGACAAGCTGGCCGAGCATCCCATGAGTTTCGGGCGCCAGGAGGTCGGTATCACGGTCAGCATAGGCATTGCCTCCATCACGGACGAGGACCTGTCGGCCGATGCCGTGCTGTCGCGTGCCGACCTGGCGCTCTACCAGGCCAAGGATGGCGGCCGCAACCGCATCGAGTTCGCGGACAAGCCCGCTTGACAGCCCCGTAGCGGGCCCGACATACTGCAGCGCAGGAGACAGGTCTGCCGGGGGGGCTGACCCGACCTCGAAAGGGCGCCCGATGAACACCTTCAATCCGCTAGCGCAGAACAGTGCTGTCAATGGCCTCATCACGGCCATCGCGCGCAATACCGAGGATGGCGTGCTCGCCAAGCATCTGGGGGCGCAGTCCTGGTACATCGTGGCGGATCACCTGCACCCGCACCAGTACGAACGCGGCCACCTGCTGATCTCGCAGGGCGCGCAGGACCGCAACCTCTACTTTCTGGAGTCCGGTAACCTCAAGGTGGACGTCAAGACCGCCAGCGGCCTGATGCAACTGGCCATCCTGGGGCCGGGTACCGTGGTGGGCGAGGGCAGCTTCTTCTCGCGCCTGCCGCGCAGCGCCGCGGTGGTCGCCTACAGCAGTTGCAAGGTCTGGGCCATGAGTCCGGAGGATTTCGAGGCTCTGGGCAAGAAGCACCCCACGGTGGCGCTTTCACTTGCCATGGCGTTGGGCGCCATCGTGGCCTCGCGCATGGTCGACGTCAGCCGGCGTATCACCGTGACCTGAATTTCCGGGCGCTCAGGCACGCCGGAGCCGGTCACCCAAATCACCCGCGCATCCGTCTGCCGCTCAGTCAGAACAGATCCGGCTTGGCCTTGGCGCCACCACAGAGCTGGATCAGGTGGGTCACCGCGCGCGCCACCTTGTCCGCCTTGTTGATGTCCTTGGCTTCGATGGTGATCTCGCCCTGCAGCGTGCCGGAGTTGCGCGGATCGATGCACTTTTTGGCCTGCGTGCATTTGAACAGGGCGCTCCATCCATTGACGACCGGGATGGGATTCAATTCCCTGGCTGAAAATCTGAAGTTGTCCCGATACATGAATTCGCAGCGGCGATCACGTTCCACCAGCGGGTAGCGGGCGTTGCCTTCGATGAAGACCAGCGTGTCCTCGTAAGTCGGTTCTTTGGCGCTGGCCTGAAGCGGCGCGAGCATCAGCAAGGATGCGGCAAGCAGAAGACAGGAAGGCCCCAGGGGCAGGAGTCTGAAATGGACGGGCCTATCGTCTGCTTGCATGGTTGGAGTCCAGGTGCTTGAAAGCGGGGCCCCGGGCCGCCAGCCAGCGGCTCGGGGAGTCCTTCTGTCAGCCGTATCGCGGCTCAGAAGCGGAACGCGGCGGCCAGGGACAGGACCTGGGCATTGCCGGTCGCCGGATCGTCAGAGCCGACGAAATAACGATCGTAGGAAAGCCGCAGTTCGGTGTTCCTGGCGACGTCGAACATCAGGCCGGTACCGATCAACAAGCCCGTCTTTTTCTGAGATGTGGCAACACCCGCAGCAGGTGCCGCCGACCAGCTGGTCTTGGTTTGTGCCACGCCAAACTTGCCGAAGACGGACGTGCTGTTGCTCATGGCCAGCGAACCGAGTCCGGCGATGCTGACGCCGTCCGTCGTGCCCTTGACGGTCCCGTTGGTGGAGACCTCGCCCAGGTCGACATAGGCCACTTCGGCAGAGAAGTTGCGGTTGAAGCGGTAGCCGGCCATCAGACCGTAGGCCAGGTCATTGTTATTGCTGAGCGTGGTCGTCAGCTTGGAGCGGCTCTGGCCGAGGCTGAAGCCGATGTACACACTGGACGGCTCACTGGAAGCACCGGGCGTGTACATCTTGCGGTCCGATTGGGCCGATGCGATCGAGGCCATGCCCAGGCTCAGGCTCAGGCAGGTGATCAGAAGTTTGGTTTTGTTCATGGTGAATCTCGTCTGGTTTTAAAAATTGGGTTCAGGCCAGCCATCGCTTCAGCGGAAGTTGATGACTTTTTCCTCTTGCTCTTCCTGGCGGACCGTGGCCTTGGTTTCGGTAGCGTCAGGCTGATCCAGCTGGGATACCAGTTCGGCGGCTGCCGCCTGGCCCAGGGAGCGCGACATTTCGCTCAGGGCCTTGCTGCGGCTCAGGGTGTAGGCGCCGCCGCCGTGGCCGCTGACCAGCCGGGCGTCCGAGCCCTCGCCACGTGCGGAGAAGGCGGCGATGATTTCATAGGTCTTGGTGTTGATGACCGAAAACTCGACCAGCAGTTCGAACGCGAGGACATGATTGACGGCGCTGGAGCCCTGGATCGGGCTGGCTTCCTTGCGGGCATCAACCGACGTGACCGTGCCGAACATGACGTAATCCGCGTTGGGATAGTAGCCATCCTTGATGCGCGCGATGATGTCGTACAGGGTGTCGGTATCCTTCTTGAGCCAGGGTCGGCCCTGCGTCAGGCGAAACTTGCGCGACTTGATGATCTCGCCCTTGACGTCGCCGGTGAATTTGCGCAGTTCGCCGCGATCGATCAGGGTTTCCGTGCCGGTTTCCAGCCGTTCATTGGTCTGGGCCTGCATCTGGCTGTTGCCCGAATAGCCGCCCGGCCCGCCGCTGGCACCCTGCGAGGCAGAGCTGCTGCTGCTGCGGTCGTACTTGATGAAATGCTGCGAGACCTTTTCCTCGTAGGAGAGGTCGGTGACGGCCACCCTGGGCAGGTTTTGCGTGCTGGACTTGCTGGCCGTCGCTCTGCTCTCGACGCGCCTGCTGCTGTCCTGGGCCCAGACGGTTTGGGCCGCCAGAAGAAGAGAGAGGCCAGCCAGACAGGTCGTTCTGAGCAGGTTCTGGTGAATGCGTGGAATCATCATGGTTTACCTTGACGGTGGGTAAGCTTCTCTTCTGCAAGGCAGGCAACGCTGCAGTCGTTCAGCGCTGGGCCACCTTGCGGATTTCCTTTTCGTCCATCCAGACCACTTCGCCGGACTCGACATCGGTCATCTGCAGGGTGAACTTGTAATAGACGTCCTTCAGGCTGCTGTTGCGCTTGACGATGGAGGTCAACGTGCCCTCGACACGGTATTTGGCGGCCTGCATCTGGCCCACCCTGGCGGTGGAGGATCGCTTGTACAGCCCGCTGTTGTTCTGGCGGGTCAGTTCGTCGGTCTGGTTCTGCATGTCGGCAATGTCAACGGCAAAACGCAGTGCGCGGCTCTTCAGGATCTGGGTCTTGATGGAGTCGGTGATCGAACGCGTGTCGATGTATTCATTCGTCTTGTTCTTGACGTTGGCCACGGTCACCAGCGGCTTGTCCTTGTAGCTCTCGGCCGAGAATTCAGACAGCGAGCGGGCCATCTTTTCGGCCATCAGCTGCAGATCGGTCGATCCGAAATCACTGGTCACCTGTTCGACGTCGGTCGCGTTGCCGTAGGAGACCGAACCTCCCACGGTCGGGGTCGTTGCAGCACAACCGAAGAGCAGTGCGGCGAAAAACAGGGAACTGACAAGCTTGAAAATCCGGTTCATGGAAAACCTCGTGTCTTAGGGTAATACGGTGGAGAAAATCAGTTTCGGCGGTTTGCTTCGGCGCTGAACTCGAGCATGAAGTCCTTGGCCTTGGTGGTCGGCGCCACGGCACGGACCTGGACATTCTGGTTGCCGTGGAACAGCATCGGCTTCCAGGGCTCATCATCCCAGACACGATCACCGGACTCGTCCAGCCAGCGCACGCGGTAGTAGGCGTTGTTGTCGCGATCGTCCGTGTTCCTGATGGTGAAGTTCAGGACGAGCTGCTTGTTCCTGGTTCGTGCGCTCAGGGCCGTGACCTTGAGGTACTTGGGTGTCCCCATCTGCTCGATCTTCGACTCGATGGTGTCAGCCGGCTGGGCCTGACTCACCAAGCTCGCACTCGCCAGCACCGCGCCAGCGATCATCAGAATGAATTTTTTCATCGTCGTTTCCTTCAAAGGCTTTACTTTAAGGCTTCCAGGCCGGTACGGGCCACGGCCGTCACCCCGCTCTGGCCGACCCCCGGCCCGCTGGACGTCACGGTGGTGGCAGGGCTCAGGGCATAGAGCTGATTACCGGTCACCCGCATGGAGGTTACAGCATACTTGCCCGCGACCGTGAACTCATACTGCCGGGTGATGCCGCCCAGGTTGACGGACATCGTGTGCTTGCCGGGGGGCAGCATGGCACGGGCAATGTAGTAGGAGTCCGGCAGGGTGCGCCAGGTGCGTTCATCGGCCACTTCCGTGGCCGCCACGGCCACCTTGGTCGCGATGGAGATCAGGCTGCCGAAGGGCCCCAGGGCGGCGCCGGCGCGGCTGGTGCTTTCATCGACCGCCTGTTGCGCCACGACCTTGGTGATGGCACGGATGGACGTCCGGGCCACGATGGCCGGCATTTCGTCGTAAATGGCGCGACGCGACATGGCGTTGATGCTGGTCATGAAGGTCAGGGGCACCTCCTGGGCATTGATCCTGACGCTGGTGGGATAGGCCGGCGTGACCGGGCGCACCACGGGCCAGGACAGGGCGATCATCTGCGGGCACAGGCCGTTGCGGCAGGGAATCGGCAGCAAGAGGGCGATCTTCTGGGTTTCCACCGCCGGTGCCAGCCCCATCTCGGCAATGATCAGGGTGTCCACCAGGAGGGAATTGTTGTCGACCGGCGCGGCTGGCGCGCTAACTTCGACCGCAGGAGCGACGGGCGCGGGCGGCTGCTGGGCCTGGTTGCGCCTGGAGCGGTCGTTGCGCAGCGGGGGCCGCTTGCCGGCGGCCTGGGGCTTGGGAGGCGTCACGACGGGGGCCGGGGGAGCGGCCCGGGGTGCCGTGCGCCGGTCCAGGTCACGCAGGGCGGCCTCGATCAGCGGGACATTGGGCATCATCTCGGCTGCCTTGCGGTAGCCTGCAGCCGCCAGCGAAGTGTCGCCCAGGCTCTCGTACACATAACCGGCCAGATAGTGGCCGAAGGAGGACTCGTAGGAGTTCGCAAGCTTCTGCACCTCCGGGTCTTCCAGCGTCTCGATGGGATAACCGCCCAGTTCCTTGAAGGAGGTGACCTTGAGTTTCTTGCCTTCCGCATCCTCCTTGGCTTTTTCGATCACCTTGGCCTGGTAGTCGGCAATCAGAGCCTGACGCTCGTGCATCTTGCGGATTTCGACGCGGGCCTTGTCCCAGTCGTTCTGCGCAATATGGTTGAGCGCCAATCCGACGTTGAGCATGACCTTTTCATAGTCGCGACCTTCGTAGGTCCGCATGGTGTCGTTCAGTGTCAGGGAGGCAATATCACCCAGCAGCTTGCTGGGGTCGCGCTTCAGGTCGTCTTCCCAGGTCTTGATGAAACTGTCAGCCTGCAGCCAGGAGTCCGTACTGCCTGCCGTGTTGCCAGCCAGACGCTTGAGCTGGCCAGCCTCCATATGGAAGAGCAGGTCCTTGCGTGAGTCGGCCTTGGGCTTGTCGGTGTTTTTTTCTTCCTTGTCGGAGGGGGCCGCCACCTTGTCCGGGCCCCCCGCGCTCTCTTCCAGCATATCCAGGCTGGCCTTGACATTGCCGCTCAGAATTCCGGTCGAGATGTTGGTCAGCTTGCTGTTGTAGTTCATGTTCGCGCAGCCGGAAACGGCCAGCCCGATCACTGTGAGCACGAGCACCTTGAGGTTGTTCATTGATTTTCCGTTATTGATCTTGTTACTAGGGATTCAGGAGGACAGGCGTAGCGCCATGTGGGCTTGGGATGCGGGGGCAGATGAGGTCTGGTGGCCGAAGCCGCGCCAGAACACAGGCGCTTCGGCGCTGTCACGACCCGGAGGGACGTCATCGCTGAGCCGGCTGGTGCGGCGCACAAGCCACCGTGGCAAGCCCATGCTGCCCGGTTCAGGACCACGCCTGAAATGAATGCTGGTATTTTTCATGGCCTCCCTGCCTCACACCCGTCTTTGAAATACTTTTGTAGATGTGGCCACAATCTAACCGCAAAAAGCGGCTGGCCCGTGTGATCGAATTCACGGAATCGGAAGTTTCACCCGTTTCGCTTCCAGACCACGGACAGGGCTTGGGTGACGACCTTGGCGAAGTTGGAGAAGGTGAGCAGCGAGCTCAGGCCCATTGTTTCATCAGGCTGTCAGCCGCCCGGACCAGATCCGGCGCGTGGGTGATGGCACGGACCACGGCTACCGAGCCGACACCGCTGGCCTTGACCTCCGCCAGCCGGCTTGCGTCGATGCCGCCGATGGCCACCCCCGGGATCTCACGCATCAGCCGTACATATGCAGCGAGCCGGCCCGGCCCCTGCGGCGCCGTGGCCATGCGCTTGAGCGTGGTGGGGTAGACCGCGCCCATGGCGATGTAGCTGGGGCTCAGCCGGTCGGCGCGCACCATCTCGGCATAACCGTGGCTGGACAGGCCCAGTCGCAGGCCGGCGGCGCGGATGGCCGCGAAGTCGGCGATCTCCATGTCTTCCTGGCCCAGGTGCACGCCGTAGGCGCCGGCGGCGATGGCCTGGCGCCAGTGGTCATTGATGAAGAGCAGTGCCTGCGTGCCACGCACGGCCTCCACCGCCGCCTCGACTTCGCGCTGCACGGCCACGACATCGTCGGACTTGAAACGCAGCTGCACTGTGGACACGCCGGCGCGCGCCACGCGGCCCACCCACTGGGCGTCGGGCAGCACGGCATACAGGCCCAGGGCCTTGGGACAGGGCGGGAAAGCATCGGTGCGTGGCCAGGGGCGCAGGCCGAAGTCGGCCGGCTCGTCAGGCCACGCATGCGGGTCGAAGCGGCCCGTGCGCTTGGCTTGGGCCAGCCAGGCCAGCGCCACGCACTCGGCGTCGATCTCGATGAACCCCAGGGCCAGGCAGGCCTGTTTGGCGTGACGGTAGACCACGTCTTCGCGGCTGTAGTGCAGGGCCGGCTCGCCGACGAGGGGCAGGGCCAGGTTCTGGTGCGCGGCGACGATGGCCTGCGCTTCGGGGGTCAAAGGCGTCATAGATCAGGCGTGGTGCCAAAAGGGTGTGCCCAGCACGGGCGTGGAGGGTTGGGCGGCATCCTGCTCGCTCATGGCGCCGGAGCGCCAGGCATCGCGCCCGGCCTGGGTGGCCGCAGCAAAGGCGCCGGCCATGGCCACCGGGTCCTGCGCCAGGGCGACGGCGGTATTGAGCAGCACGCCGTCGTAACCCCATTCCATCACGGTGCAGGCGTGCGAGGGCTTGCCCAGGCCTGCGTCGACGATCATGGGCACGTTCAGGCGCTCGCGCAGCATGCGCATGGCGTAGGGGTTGACCGGGCCCTTGCCGGTGCCGATGGGCGCGGCCCAGGGCATGACGGCCTGGCAGCCCACGTCCACCAGGCGCTGGCACAGCACCAGGTCTTCGGTGGTGTAGGGCAGCACCTTGAAGCCGTCCTTGATCAGCCGGTCGGCCGCGTCCACCAGGTTCAGGGTGTCGGGCTGCAGGGTGTAGTCGTCGCCGATCAGTTCCAGCTTGATCCAGGGTGTCTCGAACACCTCGCGTGCCATCTGCGCGGTGGTGATGACTTCCTGCACGCTGTGGCAGCCGGCGGTGTTGGGCAGCACCGGCACCTTGAGGGCCTTGAGCAGCTCCCAGAACTGCTTGCCGCTCTCGTGCGGCACGGCGCCCTGGCGGCGCAGCGAGGCCGTGAGCATGGCCGGCTTGGCGAGCTTGACGGCAGCTTCGAGCACGGCCGGCGAGGGGTAACGCGAGGTGCCCAGCAGCAGGCGGCTGTGGAAGGTCTCGCCGTAGAGGATCAGGGGATCAGGGGTGTTGGACATGGCTTATCCGCCGGTGACGGGAGAGATGATTTCGACACGATCGCCATCGGCCAGAACATGCTGGACGTACTGCGTCTTGGGAACGAACTGTGTATTGACGGCCGCGGCAAAGGGCGGCCTGGCTTCGATGGCGGCCACGGCGTCTGCCACGGTGGCGCCAGCCGGCAGCTCGTGCTCGTGCTTGTTGATGATGACTTTCATGGGGCTGCTTCTTCGACGCGCAGGTTCAGCGAACCGGCGAGTGTAGTGGTCTGCTCCTGCACGTACTCCAGCACCACGTCCAGCAGGGCCGGCGAGATCATGAAACCGTGGCGGTACAGGCCGTTGATCTGCAGGCAACGCGGTCCCAGCTGGCGGATGGCCGGCAGGTTGTCGGGCAGGGTGGGGCGGCACTGGGTGGCGATCTCCAGGATGCGCGCCTCGGCAAAGCCAGGGTGCACAGCATAGGCTGCGCTCAGCAATTCCAGCGTGGAGCGCACGCTGGGCGGCGAGAGGTCGTTGCTCTCGATCTCGGTGGCGCCGATCACGAAGAGGTGGTCCTGCTTGGGCGCGATGTAGATCGGGTAACGCGGGTGGATCAGGCGCGTGGGGCGGCTCAGGGACACCTCGGGCGCATGGATGCGCGCCACCTCGCCGCGCACGCCGCGCAACTGGCTCCATTGGGCGTTGGCGCCCAGGCCGCGGCAGTCGAACAGCCAGTCGACTTGGCCGCTCGTGCCGGGCTGGAAGTCCTGCGGTCCGCGCGGGCTGTTCCAGTGCAGCTCTACCTGCAAGGCCTGCAGCTCGTGCAGCAGCCCGGCCAGCAGCTGGCGGTTGTCCAACTGGCCTTCGCCCGGCAGGTACAGGCCCTGGGCGAAACGATGTTCCAGGCTGGGTTCGAGTTGTTTGACGCCGTTTGCGTCCAGCGCCTGTACCTTGGGCAGGGCCGGATTCTTTTCGTTGGTGGCCTGCAGCTGGCCGGCAAAACGGCGCGCCTCGGCCGCGTCCTGACGGTGCCAGAGGATCAGCGTGCCCTCCTGCTGGAAGAACACCGGCTGCGACAGCTGAGCCAGCAATTGCGGCCAGCGCGTCAGCGCATGGCGGCCCATCTCGACCACGCTGGGCTCGGTGATGGCCGATTCGGCCAGCGGGGCCAGCATGGCGGCGGCGATGCGTGCGGGCGAGGTCTGCGCGTCGGCGCCGCCCGCCTCGTAGACCGTGACGCGATGCCCGGCACGCGCCAGCTGCCAGGCCAGCAGCCGGCCCATGAGGCCGGCGCCCAGCACGACAGAAACAGGTCCTGATGTCTTGGTGTTCATTCAAAAGGCCTGATAATTTTCGACATGACGAATCTCACGACGAACGAAAAACATTACCCGCGCGTGCTCTCCATCGCGGGCTCCGACAGTGGCGGCGGCGCTGGCATCCAGGCCGACCTCAAGACCTTCAGTGCCCTGGGCTGCTATGGCATGACGGCCATCACCGCCCTGACTGCGCAGAACACGCAGGGAGTGCGCGGCATCCATGGCGTGCCGCCCGAGTTCCTGGCCGCGCAGATCGATGCGGTGATCGAGGATATCGGCGCCGACGCCGTGAAGATCGGCATGTTGCACGCGCCCGGGATCGTGCGCGTGGTGGCCCAGGCGATCCGAAAGCACAAGCTCAAGCACGTGGTGCTGGACCCGGTGATGGTGGCCACCAGCGGCGACCGGTTGATCGCCGAAGAGACCGTATCCGTGCTGGTGCAAGAGCTGTTCCCCCTGGTCACCGTGATCACGCCCAACCTTGACGAGGCCGAGCTGCTGCTGGGCCACAAGATCGCCGGCATCGCGGGGCTCGAACCTGCCGCCAAAGAACTGCTGGCCCTGGGCGCGCCCAATGTGCTGCTCAAGGGCGGGCACCTGCAGGGCGACGAGGTG
>CAUPQO010000053.1:0-17359 GCA_963513295.1 uncultured Hylemonella sp. | reverse complement strand
TTCGCTGGACGACCTGCTGGCGCTGGACGCGCAGTCGCGCGCGGCGGCGGCGCAGTGCCTGCGTGGGCTGGCGGCCTGAACCCCGAAGGACAGACATGCTGACCGTTGTTGCTTTCATCGTGGCCCTGGGGCTGCTGATCGCCATCCATGAATACGGGCACTACCGCATGGCCGTGGCCTGTGGCGTCAAGGTGCTGCGCTTCTCGGTCGGTTTTGGCCACACCCTGCTGCGCTGGCAGCCCAAGGGCTCGGCGACCGAGTTCGTGCTGGGGGCTTTTCCGCTGGGCGGTTATGTCCGCATGCTGGACGAACGCGAAGCACCCGTGGATCCGCAGGAGCGGCACCTGGCATTTAATACCCAGCCGCTGCGTTCGCGTGCCCTGATCGTCGCGGCCGGCCCGCTGGCCAATCTGCTGCTGGCCGTGCTGCTGTATGCCGTCGTGAACTGGAGCGGTGTGCAGCTGGCCAGCCCCGTGCTGGGCCGTCCGGTTGCCGGTTCGGTGGCCGAACGCGCCGGGCTGGTCGGGGGCGAGCGCGTCGAGCGTGCGGGGTTCGTGGGCAGTGAACTGCAGCCGGTGGCCTCCTACGAGGATGTGCGCTGGCTGCTCACGCGTGGCGCCCTGGAGGGGCACGACGTACGGCTGGCGCTGGTGGGCCGTCCGGGCCATGCCGCCAGCGAAGTCGTGCTGCCGCTGGCGGGCATGGAGGCGCGCGACGCCGACGCCCAACTGTTCGAGCGTATCGGCATCGTGACGCCCATGAGCTTGCCGCAGATCGGCGACATCTCGCCCGGCAGCGCTGCCGAGCGTTCGGGCCTGCGCGCCGGTGACCGGGTGCTCAGCATCGAAGGGCAGACCCTGGTGGATGCGCGCCAGTTGCGCGAGGCGATCCGGGCCTCGGTGCGTGAGGGCCAGCCGCTCAGCAAGAACTGGCGCATCGAACGTGCGGGCGAGCAGCTGACGCTCACCGTCAGGCCCGAAGCGGTGCAGCAGGGTGAGGCGGTGATCGGACGCATCGGCGCCTACGTCGGGGCGGCACCAGAGATGGTGACGGTGCACTATGGCCCGGTGGAGGGCCTGTGGCAAGGGCTGGTGCGGACCTGGGAGGTCTCGGTGCTGACGCTGCGCACCCTGGGGCGCATGGTCATCGGCGAAGCTTCGCTGAAGAACCTCAGCGGTCCGCTGACCATTGCCGACTATGCCGGCCGCTCCGCCAGCCTGGGCCTGACGCAGTACCTGGTCTTCCTGGCCTTGATCAGCGTCAGCCTGGGGGTGCTCAACCTGCTGCCGCTGCCCGTGCTCGATGGCGGACACCTGATGTATTATCTTTGGGAAGGCGTCACAGGCAAGCCCGTGTCGGAAGCTTGGCTGGAGCGCCTGCAGCGTGCCGGCGTGGCCGTGCTGGCGCTCATGATGTCCATCGCGCTGTTCAATGACCTGAGCCGTCTCCTGGGCTGACCACCTGACCTTGCAAGTGTGCCCCAGCCAAATTTCAAGTTGATCGATGCAATTCAAACGATATGGCCTGCGTGCCGCCTCCCTGCTGGCCGCCTTGCTGCTGGTCGCGCATGCCGCCTGGGCCGCCGAACCTTTCAAGATCCGTGACATCCAGGTCGAGGGCCTGCAACGCATCGAACCCGGGACCGTCTTCGCCTCCATGCCGCTGCGCGTGGGAGACACCTACAACGACGAGAAGGGCACGGCCTCGATCCGGTCGTTGTTCGCGCTGGGCCTGTTCACCGACGTGCGCCTGGAAATCAATGGCGATGTTCTGGTGGTGGTGGTCGAAGAGCGTCCCAGCGTGGCGGGCGTCGAGTTCATCGGGACCCGCGAGTTCGACAAGGATGTCCTGGCCAAGGCGCTGAGGGGCATCGGCCTGGCCGAAGGGCGGCCTTTCGACAAGGCACTGCTGGACCGTGCCGAGCAGGAGCTCAAGCGCCAGTACATCAACAAGAGCCTTTATGCGGCCGAGGTGGTGACGACGGTGACCCCGGTAGAGCGCAACCGCGTGAACCTGGCCTTCACCGTCAGCGAAGGCGAGCCGGCCACGATCAGCGAGATCCGCATTGTCGGCAACAAGGCGTTTTCCGAATCCACCCTGCGCAACCTCTTCGATCTGGACACCGGCAACTGGATGAGCTGGTACACCAAGTCCAACCGCTATTCGCGCGCCAAGCTCAATGCCGACATCGAGACCTTGCGCTCCTATTACCTGACACGCGGTTATCTGGAGTTCCAGGTGGAGTCGACGCAGGTGGCGATCGCCCCCAACAAGCAGGACATGTCCATCACCCTCAATGTCATCGAAGGCGAGCGCTTCGTGGTGGCGAGCGTGCGTCTGGCGGGCAACTACCTCGGCCGCGAGGACGAATTCAAGGCCCGGGTCTCGATTCAGCCGGGCGAGGCCTACAACGCCGACCGGGTGGCCGAGACCGTCAAGGCCTTCACCGAACATTTCGGCCGTTTTGGGTATGCGTTTGCCCGCGTGCAGTCGGTGCCCGACATCGACCGCAGCACCAACCGGGTGGCTCTCGAACTGCGGGCCGAGCCCTCGCGGCGTGCCTATGTGCGGCGCATCAACGTGACCGGCAACAGCCGCACGCGCGACGAGGTGATCCGCCGCGAGTTTCGCCAGTACGAGTCGGCCTGGTACGACAGCGACAAGATCCAGTTGTCGCGCAGCCGGGTTGACCGGCTGGGTTATTTCAGTGAGGTGGTGGTGGAGACCAGCGAGGTGCCGGGCATCCCGGACCAGGTCGACCTGACCCTGAAGGTCACCGAAAGGCCGACGGGCAGTGTGACCCTGGGGGCCGGTTTCTCCAGCAGCGAGGGTCTTGGCCTGCAGTTCGGCATCAACCAGCAGAACGCTTTCGGAAGCGGCAACTCGCTGGGTTTCCAGGTCAATACCAGTGATGTCAATCGCCTCATCCTGCTCAACACGACCGACCCCTATTTCACCCAGGATGGCGTGTCGCGCACCATCGACCTCTATCAGCGCACGTCTCGCCCCTACGTGGAAACTGCGAGTTATGCGCTGGAGACCTTGGGGGCCAGCGTGCGCTTCGGCATCCCCTTGACCGAGAAGGACACCGTCTATCTCGGGGGGGGTATCGAGCGCACGACCATCGTGCCCGGTACCTATCTGCCGGCGGCCTACCAGACCTATGCCGATCAGTTCGGCTATTCCAGCACGGCCTTTCCGCTGACGCTGGGCTGGGGGCGTGATGGCCGTGACAGCGCGCTGGTGCCGAGCAGCGGTACCCTGCAGCGCGCCTCTGCCGAATGGAGCACGGCTGGCGAGGTGCGTTATCTCCGCGCGACCTACCAGTACCAGCACTATGTGCCGCTGACCAAACAGTACACCTTTGCCTTCAACACCGACCTGGGATTGGGCAAGGCCATCGGCGGGCGGCCTTACCCGCTCTTCAAGAATTTCTATGGCGGCGGCCTGGGTTCGGTGCGCGGTTTCGAGGCCGGCAGCCTGGGGCCGCGTGACCCGACCACGAACCTGTCCTACGGTGGTCCGAAGAAGATCAATTTCAACTTCGAGCTGCAGGCACCCTTTCCGGGGGCCGGCAATGACCGTACCCTGCGCTTGTACACTTTTGTCGACACCGGCAATGTCTACGGTGCGGACGAATCGATCGACCCGTCCGATTTTCGGGTGGGGGGCGGTATCGGTCTGAGCTGGGTGTCTCCCATGGGCCCCTTGCGACTGGCCGTTGCGCGGCCCCTGCGCAAATTCGATGGCGATAGAATCCAGTTTCTGCAATTCCAGATTGGGACCACATTCTGATGAAGTACTTCATACGTCCTGCCTACCTGCTGCTGGGCCTGAGTCTGCTGGCGGTGCCGGCGCTGGCCCAGGAATTCCGGCTCGGCTTCGTCAGCCTGGACCGCATCATCAAGGAAGCGGTTCCCGCCAAGAATGCCCAGGCCAAGCTGGAACAGGAATTTGCCAAGCGTGAAAAGGACCTGCAAACGCAGGGGGCCAGCATCAAGAGTTCGGCCGAACAGCTGGAGCGCGAAGCGCCTACGCTGTCGGAAAGTCAGCGTGCCACGCGCCAGAAGCAACTGGTCGAGCTGGACCGTGATTTCCAGCGCAAGCGCCGCGAATTCCAGGAAGACCTGAATGCCCGCCGCAACGAGGAGTTGCAGCAGGTCTTCGAGCGCGCCAACCGCGTGGTCAAGCAGGTGGCCGATGCCGAGAAGTACGACCTGATCCTGCAGGAAGCGGTCTACGTCAATCCGCGGCACGACATCACCGACAAGGTGATCAAGGCCCTGAATGCCACGGTGGTCAAGTAAGGCTGCTTTGCGGGCAGAGTGCATGTGGTTTTGCGTCTAGGCACCATCGTTGAGCAGCTCGGGGGCGAGTTGTTCGGCGATCCCGAACTCGACATCCAGGCGTTGGCTCCGCTGGAAGCGGCCGGACCCCAGGCCCTGAGTTTTCTCAGCAACCCCAAATACCGCCAGCAACTGGCCGCATCGAAAGCCGGCTGCGTCATCGTCGCCCCGGCCATGCGGGACGAGGCGCGTGCACGCGGTGCCTGCATCGTCGCCGACAATCCCTACCTCTATTTCGCCCACGTAACCCAGCTCTGGCAGCGTTCGCGCCAGCGTCCGGCCGGGCCGCGTATCCATCCGAGCGCCGTGGTCGATCCCGGGGCCCAGGTCGATCCCTCCGCCCTGATCGGGCCGCTGTGCGTGGTCGAGCGCGGCGCGCGCATCGGGGCGCACACCGTGCTCAAGTCCCGTGTCACGGTCAGCGAGGATTGCGTGATCGGCGAGCGCTGCGTGCTGCATCCGGGCGTGGTGATCGGGGCCGACGGTTTCGGCTTCGCCAAGGACGGCGAGCGCTGGGAGAAGATCGAACAACTCGGCGCCGTGCGTATCGGCAACGACGTCGAGATCGGCGCCAACACCTGCATCGACCGCGGCGCGCTGAATGACACGGTGATCGAGGACGGCGTCAAGCTGGACAACCTGATCCAGATCGGTCACAACGTGCGCGTGGGACGCAACACCGCCATGGCCGGCTGCGTCGGTGTGGCCGGCAGTGCCACCATCGGTGCCAATTGCACCATCGGCGGCAGTGCCGGCGTGCTGGGCCATCTGAGCATCGCCGACGGGGTGAACGTGTCCTCCTTCTCGCTGGTCACGCGCTCGCTCAACAAGCCGGGCCATTACACCGGCTTCTACCCGCTGGAAGACAATGCGTCCTGGGAAAAGAACGCTGCCACGCTCAAGCAGCTCTCCACCCTGCGCGAGCGCCTGCGCGCGCTGGAAAAAGAACTGAAGGAAACGAAAAAATGATGATGGACATCCACCAGATACTCAAGAAACTGCCGCACCGCTACCCCTTCCTGCTGGTGGACCGGGTGCTGGAGGTCGAGAAGGGCAAGCGCATCAAGGCGCTCAAGAACGTCACCATCAATGAGCAGTTCTTCAACGGACACTTTCCGCACCGTCCGGTGATGCCGGGTGTGCTGATGCTCGAAGCCCTGGCCCAGGCGGCGGCGCTGCTGTCGTTCGAGACGCTGGACAGCGTGCCCGATGACAACACTGTCTACTACTTTGCCGGCATCGACGGCGCGCGTTTCAAGCGGCCGGTGGAGCCGGGCGACCAGCTGATCCTGGAAGTCGATCTTGATCGCATGAAGGCCGGCATCTTCAAGTTCAAGGCCCGGGCCATGGTGGGCGAGGAGTTGGCGGTCGAAGCCGAACTCATGTGCACCATGCGCAAAATAGCCTGAGCGGGGAGGGGACGTGAGTCTTATCCACCCGACGGCCATGGTCGATCCGAAGGCCGAGCTGGACAGCACGGTGACGGTGGGTCCGTACACGGTGATCGGTCCGAACGTGAAGATCGGCGCCGGTACGCGCATTGCCTCGCATTGCGTGGTCGAGGGGCACACGACCATCGGCCGCGACAACCGCATCTTCCAGTTTGTTTCCCTCGGTTCGGACAACCAGGACAAGAAATACAAGGGTGAGCCTTGTGAACTCGTCATCGGTGAGCGCAATACCATCCGCGAATACAGCACCTACCACATAGGTACCGTGCAAGGTGGTGGCGTGACCCGCCTGGGCAACGACAACTGGCTCATGGCCTACACTCATCTCGCGCACGACTGCCTGGTGGGCAACCACTGTACCTTTGCCAACAACACCCAACTGGCCGGCCATGTCGTCGTGGGCGACTGGGTCATCCTGGGCGGCTTTACCGTATCACACCAGTTCGTACGCATCGGTGCGCACAGCATGACCGCCATGTGTTCGCTGCTGTTCGGCGACCTGCCACCCTTTGTCATGTGCCAGGGCCAGCCGGCCGAAGCACGCTCGATGAATTTCGAGGGCCTGCGTCGGCGCGGCTTTTCGCCCGAACGCATCAGTGCCGTCAAGGCCATGCACAAGGCCCTGTACCGCGACGGGCTGACCATGGAGCAGTCTCAAGCCCAGATCGCGACGCTGACCGAGCGTTACCCAGAGGCGGCGCCGGACGTGGCGTTGATGCAGGACTTCCTGTCCCAGACCACGCCGCAGCGCGGCATCATCCGCTGACGCATCATGGACACTCCCCGCGTGGCCATGGTTGCCGGGGAAACCTCCGGTGATCTGCTGGCTGGTCTGCTGCTGGATGGTCTGAAGGCCCGCTGGCCCGGGTTGCAAACGGTCGGCATCGGCGGCCCGCAGATGGTCCGGCGTGGTTTCCAGGCTTGGTGGCCCAGCGAGAAGCTGGCTGTGCGCGGTTATGTCGAGGTGCTGCGCCACTACCGCGAGATCGTCGGCATCCGCGAGCAGCTCAAGACGCGCCTGCTGCAGCACAAGCCGGATGTGTTCATCGGCGTGGATGCGCCGGATTTCAACCTCGATCTCGAGCGCGACCTGAAAGCCGCGGGTGTCAGGACCGCGCACTTCGTCTGCCCCTCCATCTGGGCCTGGCGACCCGAGCGTATCGAGAAGATCAAACGCAGTGTCGACCACGTGCTGTGCATCTTCCCCTTCGAGGTCGAGCTGCTGGCTCGGCACGGCATCGCCGCCACCTATGTGGGACATCCCCTGGCCAATGTGATCGCGATGAAACCCGACCGTGCTGCGGCACGTGCGGCGCTGGGCCTGCCGGCCGATGCGCCTGTGGTGGCCATCCTGCCAGGCAGCCGGGCGTCCGAGGTACAGTACCTGGCCGAACGTTTTTTCCGTGCAGCGCAAGCCATGCGGCGTGTGCGCCCGGAGTTGCTGTTTGTCGTGCCGGCCATTCCCGCATTGCGTCCCGCCATCGAGCATGCGGCACACGCGGCCGGCATGGAGGGGAAGTTGCAGATCGTCGACGGCCAGTCGCACACCGTGCTGGCGGCCTGCGACGTGACCTTGATTGCCAGCGGCACCGCGACGCTGGAGGCCGCGCTGTTCAAGCGCCCCATGGTGATCGCTTACAACATGCACTGGCTGAGCTACCAGCTCATGAAGCGCAAGCACCTGCAGCCCTGGATCGGCCTGCCCAACATCCTGTGCCGCGATTTCGTCGTACCCGAACTGATCCAGCACGAGGCCAGCCCCGAGCAGTTGGCCGCGGCCACCCTCTTGTGGTTCGACGAGCCGGCCCGCGCAGCGGCTGTGGAAAAAACTTTCACGGCGCTGCATGCGGAGCTGCTGCGTGACACCCCCCGATTGGCTGCCGATGCGATCGCGCAAGTTCTTGCTGGCTGAGCAGGCCACGCTGCTGTGGGACACCCCGGGCCTGGTGGCCGGGGTGGACGAGGCCGGGCGCGGCCCGCTGGCCGGTCCCGTGGTGGCGGCCGCCGTCATCCTGGACGACCTGCACCCGATCGAGGGCCTGGCGGACTCCAAGAAACTCACGGCCGCGCGGCGCGAGAGGCTGTATGACGAGATCCGTGCCAAGGCCCTGTGCTGTTCCATTGCCGAGGCCAGCGTGGAGGAGATCGACCGGCTCAACATCCTGCAGGCCACGCTGCTGGCCATGCGCCGCGCGGTCGAGGGCCTGCGCCTGAAACCCGCCAAGGTGCTGGTGGACGGCAACCGCCTGCCGGTGCTGGACGTACTGGCCGAGGCCATCGTCAAGGGGGATGCCACCGTGCCGGCGATCTCGGCGGCCTCCATTCTGGCCAAGGTGCACCGCGACCGCTGGTGCGCCGAATACGACCGCGAGTTTCCCCAGTACGGCTTTGCCGCACACAAGGGGTATGGCACCGCCGAGCACCTGGCGGCCTTGCGCGCGCACGGCGCCTGCCCGCAGCACCGCAAGACTTTTGCGCCGGTGACGGAGGTCTTGAGATGAGCGTAGCGTCGGGCCGCCCCAAGCAAGCGAACGCCCCCTCGGGCGGCAGCGCAGTACACGCAGTGACAAGCGTGGGGGTCTTATGAGTCAGGAGCCGATCACCATCAGTTCGCGCGACAACCCGCTGCTCAAGGAGTTGCGCCGTCTGGCACAGGACAGTACGGCCTATCGCAAGGCCGGACGTTTCTGGGTCGAGGGGGACCATCTCTGCCGGGCTGCCCTGCAACGCGGGCGCCAGCCGGTCATCGCCGTGATCGCCGAGTCGGCCTATCCGGTGTTCGGGGCCGAGTTCGGTGCCTGCGCGGCCAAGACCGTCGTCGTGGCTGACGCCTTGTTCGACGGCATCAGCGGCCTGGAATCGCCGGCGCGCCTGGGCCTGGTGTTCGACCTGCCGGTGGAGGCCACCGTCCAGCCCGGCCTGGCCTCGGTCATCCTGGACCGTGTGCAGGACGCCGGCAATGTCGGCTCCATCCTGCGCAGTGCGGCGGCCTTCGGTTTCCAGCAGGTGATCGCGCTCAAGGGAACGGCGGCGCTCTGGAGCCCCAAGGTGCTGCGCGCCGGCATGGGCGCGCATTTCGGGCTGCGTCTGGTCGAAGGTGTGGCCCCCGATGCGCTCGATGCGCTGGCGCTGCCCATCATCGTCACCAGTTCGCACCAGGGTGAACTGATCCACCGGCAGCCGCTGCCCTGGCCCTGTGCCTGGGCGCTGGGGCACGAAGGGCAGGGGGTGGGCGTCGAGTTGATGGCCCGTGCCGCGCTCTCTGTGCGCATTGCCCAGCCCGGGGGGGAGGAGTCGCTCAACGTCGCCGCCGCCGCGGCCATTTGCCTGCACGCCAGCGCCGTGGCTGCTGCTGTCTGACCCTGCTTTTTTGGGTGGCTTCAGGCGAGGGGCAGGGAGAGGGATGGTCCTCTCGGCTATAATCTTGAACTGTTCAGAAATCCAGCCGCCCCAGCGCATTTCAGGCCGAACAATCCCTCTTTAAAGCAGCAGCCAGGACCCGTTCCTGTAAGTGCGTGGGCGCGCCCGTAACCAACGGAGTACCCAGTGCTTTTGTCTCTCCAGGGAACCACCCCTCACGCCATCCTGGCGCTCGCAGACGGCACGGTCTTTATCGGCAATTCCATCGGTGCCACCGGCACCACGGTCGGCGAGGTGGTGTTCAACACCGCCATGACCGGCTACCAGGAAATCCTCACTGATCCGAGCTACTGCCGGCAGATCGTGACCCTCACGTATCCGCACATCGGCAACTACGGCATCAATCCCGAGGACATCGAAGCCGAGAAGATCCATGCCGCCGGTCTCATCATCAAGGACCTGCCCCTGCGGGCCTCCAATTTCCGTTGCACCGAGACGCTCTCGGCTTACCTGGTGCGCGAGAAGACCGTGGCCATCGCCAACCTCGACACCCGCAAGCTGACCCGTCACCTGCGCAGCAAGGGCGCGCAGAACGGCGCCATCATCGCGCTGGCTGCCGGTCAGCAGGTCAGCCAGGCGCTGATCGACCAAGCCATCACCGCCGCCAAGGGCGCGCCCAGCATGGCCGGCCTGGACCTGGCCAAGGTGGTCAGCGTCAGCAAGCCCTACGACTGGACCGAGACCGAGTGGCAGCTGGGTTCGGGTTACGGCACGCAGAGCAAGCCGAAGTTCCATGTCGTGGCCTACGACTTCGGCGTCAAGAAGAACATCCTGCGCATGCTGGCTTCACGCGGGGTCAGAGTCACCGTGGTGCCGGCGCAGACGCCGGCCTCCGAGGTGCTCAAGCACAAGCCGGACGGCATCTTCCTCTCCAACGGCCCGGGGGATCCGGAGCCCTGCGACTATGCGATCCAGGCGGCACGCGAACTGATCGAGACCGGCATCCCGACCTTCGGCATCTGCCTGGGGCACCAGATCATGGCCCTGGCCAGCGGTGCCAAGACCTTCAAGATGAAGTTCGGTCACCACGGCGCCAACCACCCGGTCAAGGACCTGGATTCCGGCCGCGTGAGCATCACCAGCCAGAACCACGGCTTCGCCGTGGACGAGAAAACGCTGCCCGCCAACCTGCGTGCCACGCACGTCAGCCTGTTCGACGGCACGCTGCAGGGCCTGACCCGCACCGACAAGCCGGCCTTCTGCTTCCAGGGCCATCCGGAAGCTTCGCCCGGCCCGCATGACATCGCCTACCTGTTTGATCGCTTCACGGCACTGATGGAGAAGAAATAACATGCCCAAGCGCACAGACATCAAGAGCATCCTCATCATCGGCGCCGGCCCGATAATCATCGGCCAGGCCTGCGAGTTCGACTACTCCGGCGTGCAGGCCTGCAAGGCCCTGCGCGAAGAGGGCTACAAGGTCATCCTGATCAACAGCAACCCCGCTACGATCATGACCGACCCGGCCACGGCCGACGTCACCTCTATCGAGCCCATCACCTGGCAGACGGTCGAGAAGATCATCGCCAAGGAAAAGCCCGACGCCATCCTGCCCACCATGGGTGGCCAGACCGCGCTGAACTGCGCGCTGGACCTGTGGCACCAGGGCGTGCTCGACAAGTACAAGGTGGAGCT
Source organism: uncultured Hylemonella sp. (assembly GCA_963513295.1). GTDB lineage: Bacteria > Pseudomonadota > Gammaproteobacteria > Burkholderiales > Burkholderiaceae_C > Hylemonella. The sequence goes on along the minus strand of CAUPQO010000053.1, from coordinate 6,507 downwards.
CATCGGCGCCACGCCCGAGGCCATCGACAAAGCCGAAGACCGCCAGAAGTTCAAGCAGGCCATGACCAAGATCGGCCTGGGCTCGGCGCGCTCGGGTATCGCCCACAGCATGGAAGAGGCCTGGGGCGTGCAGAAGACCGTGGGTTTCCCCACCGTCATTCGTCCCAGCTTCACGCTGGGCGGTACAGGCGGCGGCATCGCCTACAACCCGGAGGAGTTCGAAACCATCTGCAAGCGTGGCTTGGAAGCCTCGCCGACCAAGGAGTTGCTCATCGAAGAGTCGCTGCTGGGCTGGAAAGAGTACGAGATGGAAGTCGTGCGCGACAAGGCCGACAACTGCATCATCGTCTGCTCGATCGAGAACCTGGACCCCATGGGCGTGCACACCGGTGACTCCATCACCGTGGCCCCGGCCCAGACCCTGACCGACAAGGAATACCAGATCATGCGCAACGCCTCGCTGGCGGTGCTGCGTGAAATCGGTGTGGACACCGGTGGCTCCAATGTGCAGTTCTCGATCAACCCCAAAGACGGGCGCATGATCGTGATCGAGATGAACCCGCGCGTCAGTCGTTCCTCCGCGCTGGCCTCCAAGGCCACGGGCTTTCCGATCGCCAAGGTCGCGGCCAAGCTGGCCGTGGGCTACACGCTGGACGAGCTGCGCAACGAGATCACGGGCGGCGCCACGCCGGCCAGCTTCGAGCCCAGCATTGACTACGTGGTGACCAAGATCCCGCGTTTCGCCTTCGAGAAATTCCCCACGGCCGACAGCCGCCTGACCACGCAGATGAAGTCGGTCGGCGAGGTCATGGCCATGGGTCGCACCTTCCAGGAATCGTTCCAGAAGGCCCTGCGCGGCCTGGAAGTCGGCGTCGACGGCATGAACGAGAAGACCCAGGACCGCGAGGTGCTGGAGAAGGAACTGGGCGAGCCAGGCCCCGAGCGCATCTGGTACGTGGGCGACGCCTTTGCCATGGGCTTGTCGGTGGACGAGGTCTACGACCTCACCAAGATCGACAAATGGTACCTGGTGCAGATCGAGGAGAACGTGAAGATCGAACTCGACCTGGACAAACTGACCGCCGAAAAGGGTGAAAAAGCCCTGGCCGCGCTGGACGCTGCCACGCTGCGAGCTCTCAAGAAAAAGGGCTTCTCCGACCGCCGCCTGGCCAAGCTGCTCAAGACCACGGAGAAGCAGCTGCGCGATACGCGCCGCAAGCTGGGCGTGCGCCCCGTTTACAAGCGCGTGGACACCTGCGCCGCCGAGTTCGCGACCAACACCGCCTACATGTACTCGAGCTACGAGGACGAGTGCGAGGCCGAACCCACGAACAAGAAGAAGATCATGGTGCTCGGCGGCGGCCCCAACCGCATCGGCCAGGGCATCGAGTTCGACTACTGCTGCGTCCATGCCGCCCTCGCCATGCGCGAAGACGGCTACGAGACCATCATGGTCAACTGCAACCCCGAGACCGTCTCGACCGACTACGACACCTCGGACCGCCTCTACTTCGAGCCGCTGACGCTGGAAGACGTGCTCGAGATCGTGGACAAGGAAAAGCCCACGGGCGTGATCGTGCAATACGGCGGCCAGACGCCGCTCAAGCTGGCTCTGGGCCTGGAAGCCGAAGGCGTGCCGATCATCGGCACCAGCCCCGACATGATCGATGCGGCCGAAGATCGCGAGCGTTTCTCGGCCTTGCTGCGCACGCTGAACCTGAAACAGCCGCCCAACGCCACCGCACGCACCGAAGCCGAGGCCCTGGAAAAGGCCGCGAGTCTGGGTTACCCGCTGGTGGTGCGCCCCAGCTACGTGCTGGGCGGCCGCGCCATGGAAATCGTGCACGAGCAGCGCGACCTGGAGCGCTACATGCGTGAGGCGGTCAAGGTCAGCAACGACAGCCCCGTGCTGCTGGACCGTTTCCTGAACGACGCCATCGAGTGCGACGTGGATTGCCTGCGCGACCCCGAGGGCAAGACCTTCATCGGCGGCGTGATGGAGCACATCGAGCAGGCCGGCGTGCACAGCGGCGACTCTGCCTGCTCGCTGCCGCCGTACAGCCTGAGCGCCGATACCGTGAACGAGATCAAGCGCCAGACCGCCGCCATGGCCGCCTCCCTCAACGTGGTGGGCCTGATGAACGTGCAGTTCGCGATCCAGCACATCGACGGCCAGGATGTGATCTATGTTCTTGAGGTGAACCCGCGCGCCTCGCGCACCGTGCCCTTCGTCTCCAAAGCCACCGGCATCCAGCTGGCCAAGGTGGCGGCACGCTGCATGGCCGGCCAGACCCTGGCCTCGCAGGGCATCACCAAGGAAGTGACACCGCCCTACTTCAGCGTGAAGGAGGCCGTGTTCCCCTTCGTCAAGTTCCCCGGTGTGGACACCATCCTCGGCCCCGAGATGAAGTCCACCGGCGAGGTCATGGGCGTGGGCAAGACTTTCGGCGAAGCCTTCGTCAAGTCGCAACTCGGTGCCGGCACCCGCCTGCCCAGGTCCGGACGGGTCTTCCTGTCGGTCAAGCAGAGCGACAAGCCGCGCGCCGTGGCCGTGGCCCGGGGTCTGCTCGCCATGGGCTTTACCATCGTGGCCACCAAGGGCACGGCGGCGGCCATCGAGGCCGCCGGCCTGGCCTGCGAGGTCGTCAACAAGGTGACCGAGGGCCGCCCCAATATCGTGGACATGATCAAGAACGGGGACATCGCCCTGGTCATCAACACGGTGGAGGAGCGCCGCAACGCGATTGCCGATTCGCGCTACATCCGCACCTCGGCCCTGCTGGCCCGGGTGACCACCTTCACCACCATCGCCGGCGCGGAAGCGGCCGTCGAGGGCATGAAGTACATGGACAATCTGGACGTGTACTCGGTGCAGGAACTTCACGCCCAACTGGCATAATCTTCCGAACCCCCTGGGGCAGGCCCGCGTTATGCGCCGGTCTGCCCCCTTTACTTTTACCCCTTAAGAACCCAGAGACATGGCCACCATTCCGATCACGACCCGCGGCGCCGAAAAGCTCAAGGCCGAATTGCACCGTCTCAAGACGGTGGATCGCCCAGGGGTGATCAATGCCATTGCCGAAGCGCGCGCCCAGGGTGACCTGAGCGAGAACGCCGAATACGATGCCGCCAAGGACCGCCAGGGTTTCATCGAAGGCCGGATCCAGGAAATCGAGAGCAAACTTTCCGCCTCCCAGGTCATCGACCCGACCTCCATCGATGCCGGTGGCAAGGTGGTGTTTGGTGCCACGGTCGAGCTGGAGGATGAATCCACCGGCGACGCGGTGACCTACCAGATCGTCGGCGAGGACGAGGCCGATCTCAAGCTGGGCCTGATCAACGTGGGCAGCCCCATCGCCCGTGCCCTGATCGGCAAGGAAGAGGGCGACACGGCCGAGGTGCAGGCGCCCGGTGGCATCAAACGCTACGAGATCGTGGGCGTCAGCTACCGCTGACAACCGGGGCCAGAACGATGCGCGCTTTCCTGCTCAGGCTGCCGCTGTGGGCAGCCGCACTCTGGTGGGGTAGCCTCACGACCATCGGTTTTCTCGTGGTGCCCCTGCTGTTTGTGCACCTGCCCAGCCCCGCCCTGGCCGGTGGCATGGCCGCCAGGCTTTTTACCGCCCAGACCTGGGTGACCGTGGCCTGTACCGTCCTGCTCCTGCTGGCCTCCCGCCCGCGTGACGATGGGGCAGAGGGGGCAGGGGAGAGCCCGTTGCAGGCCGTGCGGCTTACCGTCGTGGGCGGCCTGCTGCTGGCCCTGCTGGTGGAATTTGCGGTGGCGCCGCGCATCGTCGCGCGCGAGAACCTGGCGCTGTGGCACCGGGCCGGCAGCGCGCTTTATGTTTTGCAGTGGTTCTGTGCCGCCATCACCTTCTGGCGGCTGACGAAACGTCAGGTCTGACTGCGTTTCTTGACGCTGGTCTGCTTGGGCTTGGCGCGTTTGACCTTGCCACCCGGCGTCAGGCGCTGGTTGCCCAGCACACGCAGCAGCTTGACCTCGGGGCGCTGGCCGCCGCGTTTGCTGAACTTGAGCACCTTGACGTCACGCGGACCGGGTTTGCGGTCCTCGTCTTCGGTTCGGACCTTTTCCGGCTTGGGGCGCCAGAGCACCAGCAGCTTGCCGATGTGCTGGATGGGCGCCGCGTCGAGCTCCTCGGCCAGGGTCTGGAAGATGGTTTCGCGCTCGGCGCGGTCGTCCGAGAAGACGCGAACCTTGATCAGGCCATGGGCCTTGAGGGCAGAGTCGGTTTCCTTCTTGACGGCGGCCGTCAGGCCGTCGCCGCCGATCATGACCACGGGGTCCAGGTGATGGGCTTCGGCGCGGAATTCCTTGCGCTCGGCGGGGGTCAGTTGTATCGCTGGCATGTCGGTATTATCGTTGGATTGTTGGGATACGGCCATCTGTGCCCTCCCTAAGGAAAGAAATGAAAGTCAACACCAAGAGCAAAAAGGTCAACAAGGCCTGGCTCAACGACCACGTCAACGATACCTACGTCAAGCTGGCGCAGAAGGAGGGGTATCGGGCGCGGGCGGCCTACAAGCTCAAGGAAATCGACGAAACCCTGCGCCTGATCAAGCCCGGCCAGGTGGTGGTGGACCTGGGCTGCGCGCCCGGGGCCTGGAGCCAGTACCTGCGCCGCCGCATGGCGCCCGGCGGGGCCGCCGTGGGCGAGCTCAAGGGCACCATCATCGGGCTGGACCTGCTGCCCATGGAGCCGATCGAGGGTGTGCAGTACATCCAGGGCGACTTTGGCGAACCCGAGGTGCTGGCCCGGCTGGAAGAGTTGCTGCAGGGCCGCCAGGCCGACGTGGTGGTTTCGGACATGGCGCCCAACCTCTCGGGGGTGTCCTCGGTCGATGCGGCACGGATGGAGCATCTGATCGAGCTGGCGATTGATTTCTGCCAGCACCATCTCAAGCCCTCGGGCGCCCTGGTGGCCAAGGTCTTCCATGGCCGGGGTTACGAAGAGATCATCCAGCACTTCCGGACGAATTTCCAGACCGTCAAGCCCGTCAAACCCAAGGCGTCACGCGACCGTTCGTCTGAAACTTTCCTGGTGGGCATGGGTCTGAAGCAGGTGGCAGCCGGTTGATCTTTTTCCTCTGGGGCGCAGCGGCGCGGCGTGTAAAGCGGGAAATCGCCCCCAAATCCCCTCCATGGTCAATGGCTGTCGTGCGCAAAATCAATCGGGCGCAGGCTTGAAACCCCTAAAATGGCTACAAGCTATGTTTTTCCCTGGCATCCGTACTGGAGTTGCACTTGAATAATCAGTGGTTTTCTAAAGTGGCCGTCTGGCTGGTGATCGCGCTTGTGCTCTTCACGGTGTTCAAGCAGTTCGACACCCGCAGTGGCGCCGCAACCGGCACGCTGGGCTATTCCGACTTCCTGGAGGAAGTGCGCAGCAACCGCATCAAGAGCGCGCTGATCCAGGAAGGCCCTGGCGGCACCGAAATCATCGCCACCACCACCGATGACCGCAAGGTGCGCACCACCGCCACCTACCTAGACCGCGGCCTAGTCGGCGACCTGATCGCCAACGGCGTGAAGTTCGACGTCAAGCCCCGTGAGGAAGGCTCCCTGCTCATGACGCTGCTGGTCAGCTGGGGCCCCATGCTGCTGCTGATCGGCGTCTGGATCTACTTCATGCGCCAGATGCAGGGTGGCGGCAAGGGCGGCGCCTTCAGCTTCGGCAAGAGCAAAGCGCGCATGCTCGACGAGAACAACAACCAGGTCACCTTCGCGGATGTGGCCGGTTGCGACGAGGCCAAGGAAGAGGTCAAGGAAGTCGTGGACTTCCTGAAGGACCCGCAGAAATTCCAGAAGCTCGGCGGCCGCATCCCGCGCGGCCTGCTGCTGGTCGGCCCCCCGGGCACCGGCAAGACGCTGCTGGCCAAGGGCATTGCCGGCGAGGCCAAGGTGCCTTTCTTCAGCATCTCGGGCTCCGACTTCGTTGAAATGTTCGTCGGCGTGGGCGCGGCCCGCGTGCGCGACATGTTCGAGAACGCCAAGAAGAACGCGCCCTGCATCATCTTCATCGACGAAATCGACGCCGTCGGCCGCCAGCGTGGCGCCGGCCTGGGCGGCGGCAACGACGAGCGCGAGCAGACCCTCAACCAGATGCTGGTCGAGATGGACGGCTTCGAGACCAACCTGGGCGTGATCGTGGTGGCCGCCACCAACCGCCCCGACATCCTGGACGCCGCGCTGCTGCGCCCGGGCCGTTTCGACCGCCAGGTCTACGTCACGCTGCCCGACATCCGTGGCCGCGAGCAGATCCTCAACGTGCACATGCGCAAGATCCCGATCGGCCAGGACGTGGCCCCGGCCATCATCGCCCGCGGCACGCCCGGCATGAGCGGCGCCGATCTGGCCAACCTGTGCAACGAAGCCGCGCTGATGGCGGCGCGCCGTAATGCGCGTGTGGTCGAGATGCAGGATTTCGAGAAGGCCAAGGACAAGATCCTCATGGGCCCCGAGCGCAAGAGCATGGTCATGCCCGAGGA
>CAUPQO010000052.1:0-17650 GCA_963513295.1 uncultured Hylemonella sp. | reverse complement strand
GGCCTGGAAGCGCCTGCGCAGCCGCCTGTACGACCACGAAATGCGCAAGCGCCAGGAAGAACAGCAGAAACTGGAAGACAGCAAGACCGACGTGGGCTGGGGCCACCAGATCCGCTCCTACGTGCTGGACCAGAGCCGCATCAAGGACCTGCGCACCAACTACGAGACCTCGGCCACCCAGAAAGTGCTGGACGGCGACCTCGACCCCTTCATCGAAGCCTCGCTCAAACAAGGCGTTTAAGGAATCACCATGCGTGAAGGACAAGCCCACGTCATCCGGCGCGAAGACTACGCCGCCCCCGCCTACTGGATCGACACGGTCGAACTGTGTTTCGACCTCGACCCGGCCAAGACCCGCGTGCTCAACAAGATGACACTGCGCCGCAACCCGGCCGTGGTCGCCCAGGCCCTGCGCCTGGACGGCGAGGAGCTGAACCTGGCGCGCGTGCTGGTCAACGGCCAGGGCACCAGCTTCAAGATGGACGGCGCCCAGTTGGTGCTGGAGAACCTGCCCGAAGGCGAGGCGCCCTTCGAGCTGGAGATCTTCACCACCTGCGCCCCGGTGAAAAACACCAAGCTCATGGGCCTGTACGTGAGCAACGACTCCTTCTTCACGCAGTGCGAAGCCGAGGGCTTCCGCCGTATCACCTACTTCCTGGACCGCCCGGACGTGATGGCCAGCTACACGGTGACCCTGCGCGCCGACAAGCAGAAATACCCGGTGCTGCTGTCCAACGGCAATCTGGTGGAACAGGGCAATCTGGACGACGGCCGCCACTTTGCCAAGTGGGTCGACCCGCACCGCAAGCCCTGCTACCTGTTTGCCCTGGTGGCCGGCCAGCTGGTGGCGCGCGAGCAGCGCATCACCGCACGCAACGGCCAGGACCACCTGCTGCAGGTCTACGTGCGCCCGGGCGATCTGGACAAGACCGAACACGCCATGAACTCCCTCATGGCTTCCGTGGCCTGGGACGAGGCACGCTTCAAGCTGCCGCTGGACCTGGAACGTTTCATGATCGTCGCCACCAGCGACTTCAACATGGGCGCCATGGAGAACAAGGGCCTGAACATCTTCAACACGAAGTACGTTCTGGCCAACCAGGCCACCGCCACCGACGCCGACTACGCCAACATCGAAAGCGTGGTGGGCCATGAGTACTTCCACAACTGGACCGGCAACCGCGTCACCTGCCGCGACTGGTTCCAGCTCAGCCTCAAGGAAGGCCTGACCGTGTTCCGCGACCAGGAGTTCAGCCAGGACCTGGCGGGTGACCTCTCGGCGCGCGCCGTCAAACGCATCGAGGACGTGCGCGTACTGCGCACCGCCCAGTTCCCCGAGGACGCCGGCCCCATGGCCCATCCGGTGCGACCGGACTCCTACATCGAGATCAACAACTGCTACACCGTCACGGTCTACGAAAAAGGCGCCGAAGTCGTGCGCATGCAGCAGACGCTGACCAGCCGTGAGGGTTTTGCCAAGGGCATGGCCCTGTACTTCCAGCGCCATGACGGCCAGGCCGTGACCTGCGACGACTTCGCCAGTTCAATAGCCGACGCCAACCCCGGCTCCGAGCTGGCACGCCTGCTGCCGCAGTTCAAGCGCTGGTACAGCCAGGCTGGCACACCCCGCCTGAACGCGAGCGCCCAGTACGATGCCGCAGCCCGCAGCTACACGCTGACGCTGAGCCAGTCCTGCGCACCCACCCCGGGCCAGGCGGTGAAAGAGCCGTTCGTCATCCCGGTCAGCCTGGGCCTGATCACGGCCGACGGCCGCGCCTTGCCGCTGCAGTTGGATGGCGAGGCCGAACCCGGCCCCAGCTCGCGCACCATCGTGCTGACCGAGGCCTCGCAGACCCTGCGCTTCGTCAACGTCGATGCCGAGCCCGTGCCTTCCCTGCTGCGCGGTTTCAGCGCCCCCGTGGTGCTCGAGTTCGACTACAGCGACGAGCAGCTGCTGGCCCTGCTGGCGCACGACACCGACCCCTTCAACCGCTGGGAAGCCGGCCAGCGCCTGGCCGTCAAGCGCGCACTGGCCTTCATCCGTGGCCACGCCCAGCCGGGCGAGGCCAAGGTGCTGGACGCCGCCTACATCGACGCCATGCGCCAGGTGCTGCGCCACCCCACGCTGGATGCCGCCTTCAAGGAGCTGGTGCTCACCCTGCCCGCCGAGACCTATATGGCCGAGCAGCTGGACGTGGTGGACCCGCAGCGCGTGCACGCCGTGCGCGAGTCCATGCGCCAGCAACTGGCGCTGGAACTGCGACACGACTGGGCCTGGGCCTATGAGGAACACCAGGCCACCGGCGCCTACCGCCCGGACGCCGCATCCGCCGGCCGCCGCGCCCTGAGCGGCCTGGCGCTGACCATGCTGTGCCTGGCCGCACGTGAGACCGGTGACGTGATCTGGCCCGGCAAGACCTACCAGCGCTTCAAGGACGCGGGTAACATGACCGACCGCTTCAATGCGCTGGCCGCCCTGGTCCACAGTGGGCACGAACTGGCCAAAGCTGCGCTGGAACGCTTCCATGCCCTGTTCAAGGACGAGGCCCTGGTGCTGGACAAGTGGTTCGCCCTGCAGGCCGGCGCCTGCGACCGCGGCGGCCAGGTGCTGCCCGCCGTGCGCCAGCTCATGAGCCACCCGGACTTCAACCTGCGCAACCCGAACCGCGCGCGCAGCCTGATCTTCAGCTACTGCAGTGCCAATCCCGGCGCTTTCCACCGCGCCGATGCCGCCGGTTATGTCTACTGGAGCGAACGCGTGCTGGAACTGGACGGGATCAACCCGCAGGTGGCCGCCCGCCTGGCACGTGCACTGGACCGCTGGAAGAAGCTGGCCGAGCCCTACCGCACGGCCGCGCGCGAAGCCATCGCCCGCGTGGCTGCCAAACCCGAGCTGAGCAACGACGTGCGCGAGGTCGTGACCCGCGCCCTCGCTGACTGAACCCAACGAGAGGACCGACATGAGTTCCAAGATCTCCCTCACCCGCTACCTGGTCGAACAGCAGCGCGTACACGGCCACATTCCGTCGGAACTGCGCCTGCTGCTGGAAGTGGTGGCCCGCGCCTGCAAGAGCATCAGCCAGGCCGTCAACAAGGGCGCCCTGGGCGGTGTGCTGGGCAGCGCCGGCAGTGAGAACGTGCAGGGTGAGGTGCAGAAGAAGCTGGACATCATCGCCAACGAGGTGCTGATCGAAGCCAATGAATGGGGTGGCCACCTGGCCGCCATGGCTTCGGAGGAGATGGACGACATCTACGCCGTGCCCAACCGCTACCCCCTGGGCGAATACCTGCTGCTGTTCGATCCCCTGGACGGATCGAGCAACATCGATGTCAACGTCAGCATCGGCACCATCTTCAGCGTGCTGCGTAAACAGAATGACGACCCCAAGACCGTCGAACCTGTGAGTGCGAGCGACTTCCTGCAACCGGGCAAGCAGCAGGTGGCTGCCGGCTACTGCGTCTACGGCCCCCAGACTACCCTGGTGCTGACCGTGGGCGATGGCGTGGCCATGTTCACGCTGGACCGTGAGCAGGGTTCCTTCGTGCTCACGCAGGAGAACGTGCAGATCCCGCAAGACACCAGGGAATTCGCGATCAACATGAGCAATATGCGCCACTGGGACGAACCGGTGAAGCGCTACATCGACGAATGCCTGTTGGGCAAGGAAGGTCCGCGCGGCAAGGACTTCAACATGCGCTGGATTGCCAGCATGGTGGCCGACGTACACCGCATCCTGACCCGCGGCGGCGTCTTCATGTACCCCTGGGACAAGCGTGAGCCCAACAAGCCCGGCAAGCTGCGCCTGATGTACGAAGCCAACCCCATGGGCTGGCTGGTCGAGCAGGCCGGCGGCGCCGCCACCAACGGCCGCCAGCGCATCCTGGACATCCAGCCCACCAGCCTGCACGAGCGCGTCAGCGTGATCCTGGGCTCGAAGAACGAGGTCGAGCGCGTCACGGCCTATCACCAAGGCAAGGCTGAATAAGTCCTTGGCGTGTGCTGCATCCCCGCCTCGGGCGGTCTGCGGCGTTGCAAATCCTCGCCATAGCTGGACTATGGCTGCAGTTTTAGCCTTGCATCCCATCCCGATGCGAGGCGCAGCCCAGTCGCCAGGACCTGTTCAGCCTTGCCCAAGGTATAATTTTGGGCTTAGCGCCGGTGTAGCTCAGTTGGTAGAGCAGCTCATTCGTAATGAGAAGGTCGAGGGTTCGATTCCTTTCTCCGGCACCAATACAGAAAAGAAAAAGCCCGCTATCTTTTGGATAGCGGGCTTTTTCTTTTCCCGGTCGATGCAAGGGCAGCTTCCCTCCGATGTCGCGCAAACTCGGATCCGGTCTTGCCGGCCATCCAGCAGCGTTGATAACGCCTCACCGTTGTCCAACGAACAGGCAAGAAAAAGCCCCCGATGATTTCTCATCGAGGGCTCTTCAACAGGGTAGATGGTGGAGCTGGCGGGATTTGAACCCGCGTCCGCAAGCCTTCTTCGTACAGTTCTACATGTGTAGCCATCTGATTTGAGTCTCGCTTCTTGCATCGCGCAGTGGCACGCTATGCAAGACGCCAGCAACCTATTTTCTCGACCCGCCCTAAGTTACCCAAGGCGGGCCCAGCCGAATGAAGTTACCCCACAGCCTGGACAGCTTGCGCCACCCTTGCCCAGCCTATCGGCTTGCTGTTGTGAGGCTCACGTGCAATTAAGCAGCGAGTGCGAAACGTTCGTCGTTTGCAGTTAGTTTGTTTGAATCTGTTTTACGAGCACATTCAGCTCGACATGCCCTGCCACGCGTCCGAACCCACGTCGAAACCAGTGCAGCCCCTGTGTACGGTATTTTAGGCGCATTCCTCCTTTTTCAAGGGCGACAGCACGACAATGGGATCAGGAATGTGCCGCGGCGGGATCGGTGGCAGCCTCAAGCCCTGCCATGTTGATTTGTCCATAAGAATCAACGAGTTAGCCAGACTGACCGGAGACTCAGGTGCATCTTCCCGGCATCGGCAGCAAGCCCTGGCCTGCAGAGTCCGGGCTTTTCCATGGCCACGACAGTCCAGCCGCACTGTGCATCGCCCCCCGAGCATCCCGGATGCTTGACCGATCTCCCGCCACTGGCGTGAACTTTGACGCATAGAGGGCTGGAAAAAGACGCGGTGGCCGTTGACCTGCCCGGTGGGCGCAGCACAATGGGCTGCCCTGCGCCATCCCGGGCATGAAGCGGGGCCCAACCATGCAACAAGCCACCAGACCATCCACCGAAGACTCCGCGAAGGAAATCGAGGCGATGGCGCGCGCTGCCGCCCTGCTGCTGGACGTCGGCGACCTGAAGAGCTCCGAGAGCGTAGGCCGCCTGCTGCTGGCGATCGAGCAGCGCGCAGCCGAACTGGCCCGGAGTGCCAGCGCCTGAGCCCCCGGCAAGGCCGATGCCCGGATTTCCAACATGAACAAAAGCCCTGGTGCAAGCGCACCGGGGCTTTTTTCGGACCGATGCCAGCGCCGTGCGGGGCGACTACCTGGTCTCGGACCAGTCCTTCTTGCCCACCTCGGTGCTGGCCACCGAGTACAGGACCGGCGAATTGCGCGTCTTCTGGAAAGCCCCCAGGCTCTCGCCGCGCATGGCGGCGTAGATATGCAGGTTGGACAGGCCGACCACCGCGCCGAATTTCTCCAGGCCGAAGAAGATGCAGCCGTAATGGATGAGTCCGCGCCAGTCGCGCCGGCGCAGCAGGGCCTTTTCCTCTTCGCTCAGGCCGGCCTCGGTAAAGCTGGCTTCCTCGTCCCGCTTGAAGGCCTCGCGGTGCGCGGGGACCACCATGTCGTGCAGGAACTTGTTGAGGCGGTAGGCCTTGACGCTGCGCGCCAGCGTGTAGGGATAGGTGCCCTGCAGGCGTTCGGCGCCGGCGAGCTGCTGGGCCATGTGCGTGCGGTGGCGCTTCACCTCGCCCGCCACGGGCGGTGATGCCAGGTTCTCGTAAATGGCCGTGGCGATGCCCGTCATCGAGGGCAGGTAGTAGGTCTGGTGGACCTTCTTCACCTGCGCGGACAGCGCGCCGCGCCAGATCGCGCAGCACCCGCTGTGACAGCACCCCACATCCACGTCGTGCCCATTGCAAAGGCGGGACTGCCCCTCACGGTCGGCGCCATCATCCGCAGCGACTCGGTCGTCTCCCCCGCCATCCGCCACTTCATCGCGCACCTGCACCGCGCAGCACACCAGTTGCCCAGCTAAGCCAACTGTGCGCCGCCCCGGCTGACGACGGGAAACGAGCAAGAATTTACGCATATCGGTGCGCGGCGCACCCCCTGGTAAACCCTTGTGTCATTTCGCCGAAACAAGGGTTTTCAGATCATCTCATTGACGCCCAAGCGCGGTATTATTTTCGACCAATAAGAACGAACAATATCTAGTCGTACGCATCGCGGTGAAAAAGGGAGGTAGTACATGAGGCCCAGCACTCAAGGCGGGAGAACCAGCAATGCACGCTGATCTCGCCCTCAAGATGATGAGTGACCTGTTCTGGGCCGGCCTGCTTATCTCCTTGCCCATTCTCGGCCTGACCTTGCTGGTGGGCCTCGTGATCAGCATCCTGCAAGTCGTCACGCAGGTTCAGGAAATGTCGCTGACATTTGTCCCCAAGCTGTTCACCGCCGCCCTGGTTCTGATCGCTTTTGGCCCTTGGATGCTGCGCAAGCTCGTGCAGTTCGCCAGCCAATTGTGGACAGGCATACCCGCTCTGTTCTGATCCCCGCGCTGACATGCTCGATCTTGCGCACCTTCCGGTAGGCAACTGGGGCGTCCACTTGGTCGCTCTCTTCTTGCTCTCCCTGCGCCTGGGGGCCGTCCTACTGATGACGCCTGTGCTCTACGCCGCACAACTTCCCGCGAGCGTCAGGCTACTGCTCATCCTGGGACTGTCCCTAACCTTGGGCGCTGGGCTCTCGCTGGACACAACCCATCTGTCGACCGATACCGGCACGCTGATCGTCGCCGCGTCGACCGAGCTGGCCCTGGGTGCAACCCTGGGCTTGGGCATCCATGTGGCGTTCGCGACTTTTGCCGTGGCGGGGCGGCTACTGGACATCCAGATCGGCTTCGGCATGGCGCAGGTGCTTGATCCCGTTTCGCAACGCCAGGTCCCCGCTCTGAATTCCGCGTTCATGCAGATCGGCGTGCTGATGTTCTTCCTTCTGGACGGGCACCACGCCCTGCTACGAGGCATCGCATTGAGCCTGGAGACCTTTCCTCTGGGCGCAGGATGGTCCATCGCGGGTGCAGCCGATGCGGTCCTCGGTCAGATGACGGGGCTGTTCGCGCTCGGCTTCGCGCTGGCGGCGCCCGTCATCTTCTGCGTGCTGCTGGTCGAGGTAGCACTGGGCGTCGTTGCCCGCAACCTCCCACAGATGAACATCTTCATGCTGGCCCTGCCGATCAAGATCGGCGTAGCGCTGATCGCCTTGGCCCTCTGGATGCCGAGCATGGGCGCCGTCATGACTCGCGTCTACGCCTCGATCGCGGACAACTGGAGCCAGATCCTGCTGGACGCGGGCCCGACTCCCTCTCTGGAAAGGGCCCGGTGATGGCCGAGCAGGATCTGGACCGCAACGAGTCGGCCACCCCCTTCAAGCTCGAGAAGGCAAGGGAACGTGGCCAGGTGGCCAAGAGCCCGGATCTCGTCTCCACCCTGGTTTTTGCCGTGGCCGCGGTCTATTTCGCCTGGCAAGGCGAACTGCTCCTGCGCAGCCAATTCCAGTTCGATCATGCCTTGATCATGCAGGCTACCCGCCTAGATGCATCGGGAGCATCTTTGTGGCCGCTCATCAGCCACATGCTGCACGGCGGCCTGCATCTGCTGGCTCCTGGGTTTGCAGCCCTGATGCTGGCCGGGATCGCAGGCAACCTCGTACAGACCGGACCGGTCTTCTCAGCGGATCCGATCAAGATGGATTGGCAGCGCCTCAATCCGAAAAATGGCCTAGAGCGGGTCTTCTCGATGCGCACGATCTTCGACTGCGCGCGCGCCTGCATCAAGCTGCTGCTCCTGTGCTTCATCGCCTACTTGGCGCTGCGTGCCCTGTTCCCGCATTTCTACGGCTTGGCATCCATGTCCGCGCTGGGCTATACCAAGACGCTCCTGGCCGACATGGCGAGGCTGGGCCTGCAGATGGCGCTCATCCTGGGCCTCATCGCCGCCTTGGATTTCCTCTACACGCGCCATGAGTTCGCCAAGCGCATGCGCATGAGCCGGCGGGAGTTGAAGGACGAATACAAGCACCGCGAGGGTGACCCCAGAATCCGGGCCCGCATGCGCGAACTCCGGCGGGAGCAGCTCAAGAAGAGCTTGGCCATCCGGAACACGCCGGGTGCGGACGTGCTCATCACCAACCCCACGCACATCGCTGTCGCCCTAAAGTACGTCCAGAACGAGATGGCTTCTCCCCAACTGATCGCCAAAGGCAGCGGCAAGCTGGCTGCCGCCATGCGCGAAATAGCGGCGCACCACAGGATTCCCGTCGTCCAGAACCCGCCCCTGGCGCGGCTTCTGTACCGAGAACTTGACGTAGAGCACCATGTGCCGCCGCATCTCTACGCCGAGGTCGCACGGATCATCGTCTGGATCTTCGCCATGCGCGAACGCATGCAGCCGTCCCGGAGCGTCGCATGAACTGGCTCGGACGCTTCTTCGGCAAGCACAGCGACGTCGCCTTGGTGCTCATGGTACTTGGGGTGCTGGTCATTCTTTTTGCCCCGATCCCGAGCGGCCTGCTGGATCTGCTCATCCTGGCAAATTTCAGCTTCGCCTTCCTCATCCTGCTGCTGACCTTCTATATGGCGCGGCCGGTCGAGTTCTCAACCTTCCCCTCACTTCTGCTGATCGCCACCCTTTTCCGCCTGTCGCTCAACGTCGCGGCCACGCGACTCATTCTGTCTGATGGCGACGCGGGCCGCGTGATAGCGGCGATCGGCTCCTTCGTCGTCGGCGGGAATTACGTCATCGGCCTGATCGTCTTCCTGATCCTGATCGTCGTCCAGTACGTGGTCGTCACCAACGGGGCGCAACGCGTCTCGGAAGTAGCTGCTCGTTTCACGCTGGACAGCATGCCCGGCCAGCAGATGAGCATCGACGCCGACCTGAACATGGGCTTCATCGACCAGGCCGAGGCGCAACGCCGCCGCAAGAACCTGGAGAAAGAAGCCGCCTTCTACGGCGCCATGGACGGCGCCAGCAAGTTCGTCAAGGGCGATGCCATCGCTGGCATCCTGATCCTGCTTATCAACATCATCGGCGGCCTGGTGATCGGCATCATGCAGCTGGGCATGCCGTGGGGGCAAGCGCTGCAGACCTATACCCTGCTGACCATCGGCGACGGCATCGTGACTCAGGTCCCCGCCCTGGTCATTGCCGTGGGCACGGGCATCATCGTGACGCGCTCGGCCTCCGACCAGAACCTGAGCAAGGAGGTCCTGCGTCAGATCACCTCATTTCCGAAGACGCTGCTGCTGGTCGCATTCGCGCTGCTTGGCCTCATGCTCCTGCCCGGCATCCCCGCGCTCCCAGCCCTGTCGCTCGCCGCGTTCATCCTGCTGATCGCCGCGCTGCTCTACCGCTCGGCCTCCAGGAAGATCGCCCCGCAGCAAGCCGGGGCCGCCGACAAGCAGGACACGCCGGCGGTGGAGGGAGCCGCAGGCGACGCCTACGCCATGCTGAAAGTGGAGCCGGTCGAGGTACATGTCGGCCGCAACTGGGCGCAGGCAGCCAATGAGGCTGCCAACCCCTTTGTCGAACGCATCTCGAACTTCCGCAAGCAGCATGCCCTGGAGCTGGGCCTGATACTGCCGCGCGTCCGCTTCAAGGACGACGCCCGGCTCGGCCCCGACCATTACGAGATCCATCTTGACGGTGTCGTGGTCGCCAAAGGCGAGGCCAAGACCGGCAAGGTCCTTGCCATTCACCCCTCAGGCGATACGCGCGCCCTTCCGGGCGAGGTCACGCGCGATCCGACCTACGGTCTACCAGCCCTGTGGATCGAGGACAACCAGCGCTCCGCGGCCATGCAGGCGAAATTCACGCTCGTGGATGCTCCCACCGTCTTCATGACGCACCTCACCGAAGTCCTGCGGCGGGAGTCCGCAACGCTGCTGACCCGCGCGGAAACCGACCGCCTGCTGGCCAGGGTGCGCCAGAGCCAGCCTGGCCTGGTCGAGGAAATCATCCCGACGGTGTTGTCCAGCAGCGACGTCCAGCGCGTCTTGCAGAACCTGCTGCGCGAGAAGGTATCGATACGCCACCTCGAAGCCATCCTCGAAACGCTGGCAGATGCGGGCCGCACCACCAAAGACGTGCACCAGCTCACCGAATTTGTGCGGCAACGCCTGGGGCAGGCCATCTGCCAGAGCCTGGTGGGCGAGGCCCAGGCCCTGCATGTGATGACGCTCGATCCGGCGCTGGAGAGCCAATTCCTGCACAGCCTGCAATCTGCCCGTGAGGCCCAGCAGGCGTCCAGCAGTTTCGTCCTGGATCCGCGCATGACGGAACAGCTCATGGGTCGGCTCGTGCAGCAGGCCGAACGCATGATGAAAAGCAATCTGCTGCCGGTGCTGCTCTGCGCGCCCGAATTGCGCCGCCACGTGCGCACCTTGTCCGAGCGTGTCATGCCGCATCTGCGCGTGCTCTCCATGACCGAGATTCCCGGCAACATCGAACTCAAGTCCTTCGGGGTCGTTTCCATCTAAAGGAAAAACATGCAGGAAGTACTCGCCCTTGCCTTGAACAGCATGCATCACGACATGGCGCGCGTGGAACGCATCAGCCTGAATCTGGCCAATGCCCTGACACCGGCCTACAAGCGCGATGTCGTCAGCGTCAGCGCCCAGGCCGGCGCTGTCGGGTCGTTCCAGTCCCTGGTCACGCCTGACGCTGTCCAGGCTCAGGCCGCCTCGCAACAGCCGCTGCGTATCCACACCGACTGGCGCCCCGCCACGCTGCGTGCCACGCAGCAGCCGCTCGATCTCGCGCTCACGGGGACCGGTTATTTCGAAGTCCAGACGCCCGAGGGTCCGGCCTACACGCGGCAGGGGAATTTCGGCCTGGACGCTAACGGCCGCCTGGTCACCGCGCAAGGACAGCCCGTCTTGGGCACAGGCGGCGAAATCATGCTAGCGAACGCCTCGCCCTCGATCGACGACAGCGGGCGGATCTACGACCGCACCATCCCCGGTGTGACCGACCGCACGCCCATGGCGCAACTCAAGATCGTCGGCGTCGATAAATCACAAACCATGCTGAAGCTGGGCAACGGCCTGTATGCCATCCAGGGCGACGCGCCCGCGCCGGGCGAAACCACCAGCACGGTGCGACAAGGCTATCTGGAGAACTCGAACGTCAGCTCCATGCAGGAGATGGTCCAGCTCATCCAGACCATGCGCCACTTCGAGTCGATGCAGAAGGTCGCGCTCGGGTATGACGAAATGATCGGCACCGCCATCCGCAAGCTGGGCGATCCGGTTTAAGAAATTCAAAGGAGACATCCATGTTTGACGCGCTTTATGTCGGGGCCACGGGCATGCAGGCCCAGCAACTCAACGTCGACACGATTGCCAACAATCTGGTCAACGTCAACACCACGGGCTTCAAGAAGGGGCGCGTGGCCTTCACGGACCTGATGGTGCAGGAGGCCGCACGCACGGCCCAGCCGGCCGCAAACGAGGCCGCAGGTCCGCTCAATGAGATCCGCCGCATCGGCGCGGGCGTCGGCGTCACCGGCATCGCCAAGCTCTTCGACATGGGCGACATCCGCAAGACCGATTCCGCCATGGACATCGCCATCCAAGGCGACGGCTTCATGGAGGTCAATCTGCCCGACGGCAGCCGCGCCTACGTCCGGGGCGGGACGCTCAAGATCAACCGCGACAACCAGTTGGCGAACTCGGCGGGTTATGCGCTCAAGCCCGGCCTGACCATCCCCGAGAACACCCAATCGCTCACCATCGCGCGCGACGGCCGCGTGGAAGTACGCATGGTCGGACAGACCAACGCCATGGAGATCGGACAGATCGAACTCGTGCGCTTCACCAATACCTCCGGCCTGATCGCCATGGGCGACAACATGTACCGCAGCAGCGATGCATCGGGTGAGCCCATCGTCGGCCGTGCGGGAGAGGAAGGCACCGGCGTCATCGCCCAGGGCTATCTGGAAGGCTCCAACGTCAAGATGGTCGACGAGATGGTCAACCTCATGGTCGCCCAACGCGCCTACGAGGCCAGCGCCAAACTTGTGCAGGCCTCAGACGAAATGCTCGCACTGGTCAACGGGCTGCGCAAGTAGGACAGACCACCATGCAAGGCATCACACGCCTCCTGCTAGCGCGCTGGGTCCGAGCGGCCGTCCTGCTAGGGCCGCTCACCCTGCATGCCGCCATGGTCAGCATCGACCTGCCGCGCATGGCGACCGTGCGTGGCGACAAGGTCCTGCTGGGCCAGATCGCGCACCTCACCAGCCAGGACTTGGACACCATGCGCCGCCTCACCATGCTGCCCCTGGGCTCGATCGCCCACCAGGTCGAGGGCATCCAGCTCGATCGCACGCGCCTGGCCCGTTGGATCCGCAGCCAGACCGGCCTGCGCGACGACGACATCGAATGGAAGGGCGAGGCCAGCACGTACATCAGCTACGCCAGGACACGCCTGGCGCCGCAGGTTCTGATCGACACGGCCCAGGCCGCCCTTTCCGAATGGCTCGCGCAGCGAACCGAACGCTTCGACATCCGCCCCGTGTCCAGCGCACCGGCTCTGGCCATTCCCGACGACACCACACGTCTGCTCGTCAAGCCCATCCGCCATGAACGTCCGCATGCGCGGATGCACGTCACGGTCGACGTCATCAGCAGCCAGGGCCTGGTGCGTACCGTCACGCTCACCTTCCAGGTAACGGCCCACGTCAAGGGCCTGGTCGCGGGGCAAGACTTGGCGGCCGGCAGTCAGACCGCCGCCCTGCTCGAAGAGCGCGACATCGAAGTCACGGCCCTGGCCCCGCATGCGGCGCCGCTGCCCGCGGCGCAAGCCGCCAACGCCGCAGCCCTGCAGCTCAAGCGGGGACTGAAAGCCGGCGAGCTCATCCAGGCCCGGGACCTGGAGCCCGTGCCTGCGGTGCAACGGGGAGACTGGATCACCCTGCGCCTAGCGCAGGGCGACATCCAAATGGAAAGCCGCGCCGAAGCGCTGCAAAGCGGACAACCGGGACAGAACATACGCGTCAAGCCCACCGGCTCGGAGCGATCGATGCTGGCGCGCGTCACAGGCAGAAACATGGCCGAGGTATCAAGATGAACCATAAGATCCGCACGCTGCTGCGCCACGGACTGATCCTGTCGCTGGGCATCACCCAGGTCTGGGCCGTCAGTCTTTACGACGCGCAGACCTTCAAGCCGCTGACGGCCGACAACAAGGCCTTCCGGGTCGGCGATACGCTGACCGTCCAAGTCTTTGAGAATTCCAGCGCTACAACCAGCGCCGACACGGAAACCCGGCGCAAGAACGATCTGAATGCCTCGCTGCTTTCTCCCGCCACCGGCAATCTCACCCAGGCCGGACTGGGCGTGAACGGGGGCTTCGACGGCGGCGGCAGGACCCAGCGCACCAACAAGCTGCTGGCCACCGTCTCCGTGACGGTACAGGAGGTGCTGCCCAACGGTGAATTGCGGATCGCCGGTGAACAGCTGTTGACCGTCAATGACGAGCAACAAAAGGTCAACCTCGAAGGCCGCGTCCGTCCCCTCGACGTATCGGACGGCAACATCGTGCTCTCGACCCGCATCGCCGATGCGCGCATCACCTATGTGGGCGAGGGCGACGTGACCGAACGCTCCAAGCGCGGTGTCTGGCGGCAGTTCCTGGACTGGATCGGATTCTGATGACCATACGCTCCCCCTCCATCCTTCGTGGCCTGCGCCTCGCCGGCGCCGGGATTCTGCTTTGCGCTTACGCTTCGGTCTCAGCCGCCGCCGACCTGGTGCGCGTCAAGGACCTGGGCAAGCTGCAGGGCTGGCACGACAACGCCCTCATCGGCTACGGTATCGTCACCGGCCTGGCCGGCACCGGTGACTCGCCAACCAACCGCACGACGCGCCAGGCCCTGGCCAATGTGCTATCGCAGTTCAATCTGACGGTAGCCCCTGAGCAGGTGCAGAGCCGCAACGTGGCCATGGTCATGGTCAGTGCCACCCTGCCGACGTTTGCGCGCCAGGGCGACGCCCTGGACATCACCGTCACTTCCGCAGGCGACGCCCGTAGCCTGCTCGGCGGCAGCCTGCTGCTGACGCCTCTCAAGGCTGCCAACGGGCGGGTGTACGCCCTGGCGCAGGGCCCGCTGTCCGTAGGCGGGTACCGGCACGACGCCAACGGCAACGTGGTGCAGAAGAACCACCCCACGGTCGGATCCGTACCCAACGGGGCCGTGGTGGAAGTGGGGGTGGATGCGCAGGTACTCAATACCCTAAAACAGATGACCTTTGTGCTCAGTTCGCCGGACTACACCACGGCCAACCGCATCGCCCTGGCCATCAACAGCGAGCTGGGCGCGGAACTCGCGCAGGCAAGGGACGCCTCAGGCATCGAGATCACGGTCCCGGAAGACCAGCGCGCACGCCTGGTCGGCTTCCTGTCCCGAATCGAGAACGTCAGCGTGGAGCCCGACCGGCGCGCGCGTGTCGTGATCAACGAGCGCACCGGCACCGTCGTCTCGGGTGGGGATGTCCGGATCTCCAACGTCACGATCTCGCACGGGGACATCAAGATCTCGGTCTCCACGCAGAACACCGCCTCGCAACCCTTCAACACCTGGCTGGCTGGCCCCGGCGTGCGCACGGTGGTCGTGAGCAACACCCGCATCGACGTCAACGAAGCGGACACCTCGGTCGAAGGGACTGGTTTCGTCAAGGGCAACAACACGGTCTCGGACCTCGTGCAATCGCTGGCCCGCATGAAGACGAGCACCCGGGACATCATTTCCATCTTGCGCGCCGTGAAATCCGCAGGCGCCTTGCATGCCGAACTGCTGGTGCAGTAACCGACCAAGAGGAGCAGACATGAACGAGAGCATCGAAGCCATCACCACCCAGGCCATGACCCTCGCACTGGACGCCGCGAGTCAGCGTCAGCAGGTGCTGGCGCTGAACATCGCCAACGCAAACAGCATCGGTTACGTCGCGCAGCGCCTGACCTTCGAGACACACCTCGAAGCGGCCGCGCGCGACATCCAGTCCCAGGGCGGTATCTCCCCGCAAACCCTGCAGGCCATGAGCCTGCGCTTGGATCCGGTGGTGAATGCCCAGGGGCAACCCCAACAGGTGCAGCTGGACACCGAGATGGCGGAGATGGCCCGCAATGCCGTGCACTACCAGGCCCTGGTCAAGGGACTGAACCGGCATTTCTCCATCCTGACCACCGCGGTCAACGACGGCAGGAAGTGATCCGGCCCAAGCAACGAAAAAGACCACATACCATGGACTACTCCACCACCTTCGCCATCAGCGCTGCGGGCATGACACTCGAGCGCACCCGCGTCGACGTCGCCGCCCTGAACCTGGCCAACGCCAACACCGTACAAGGCCCCAATGGCGCCCCGTACCAACCCCTGCGTGTCGTAGCCCAGGCCACCGGCGGCGCCCCGACTTTCGCCACCGCCATGAACCAGGGCGCAGCGCAGGTACTGCAGCTGCCGGACTTGCCGGCCGTCACCATCGAACCCATGCAGATCAGCCCCCGCATGGTCTATGACCCCGGACATCCGCTGGCCAATGAGCGTGGCTTCGTCGCCCATGCGGGCGTGGACACGGCCAACGAGATGATCACCATGATGAGCGCCACCCGCGCCTACGAGGCCAACGTGGCGTCCATGAACACGGCCCGCACGCTGGCGCTCAAGGCCCTGGAAATCGGAGGGAGCAGCTGATGGACTACCTGCCCGCCACCGCCGTCATTGCGGCCGACCCCACCGCCGTCGCCGAGCGGTTGTCCGGTTTCCTGCCCCCCGGCGGCATCGACCCGGCGACCGTCAACGGCGCGACCGGCTCGACACCGTTTGGCCAGCTGGTCAGCGACGGTGTCGGCAAGGTCAACCAACAACTGGTCGGCAGCCAGCAAGACCTCCAACGTTTGGCTCTGGGCGACGCGCAGAACCTGCACCAGATCATGATCCAACTCGAGGAGACCCGGATGTCCTTCCAGCTGATGATGCAAGTGCGCACTCGCCTGCTGGAGGCCTACCAGGACGTGATGAAGATGCCCATCTGAGGCAGTTTGAGTTTGGGAGATGACCATGAATGAGTTTTGGACCGGCTTGTCGAAACAAGCCAGGATCGGCCTGGTGAGCGGGATCGCGCTCATCCTGATCCTGCTGGTCGTCACCGCCTGGTATGTGCTGCGCGTGGAATACCAGGTTCTCTTCGCCGACCTCAAGCCCCAGGACGCGCAGGCGATGACCGCCGAACTGGATCGCCTGAAGATTCCCTACAAACTCGGGGACAGCGGCACCGCCATCCTGGTCGACCAGGCCACGGTGCACAACACACGCATCAAGCTGATGGGCAAGGATTTCCCCCTGCACGGCGCCGTGGGCTTCGAACTCTTCAACAACACGGACTTCGGCATGACCGAGTTCGCGCAGAAGATCAACTACCAGCGCGCGCTCCAGGGCGAGATCACGCGCACCATCCTCGGCCTGGCCGAGGTGCAGGACGCCCGCGTCCATCTCGCTCTGCCGGAGCAGGGACTCTTCAAGCAGGCGACGTCGCGCGCCAAGGCGGCCGTCCATCTCACGCTGCGCCAGGGCCAGTCGCTGCGGCAGGAGCAGATCACCGGTATCCAGCGCCTGGTCGCGGCGGCCGTGCCCAGCATGGCCGTGCAGGACGTCACCATCGTGGACAACCGCGGCGTGGCGCTGACCCGCGTGGCGGGCACAGAGGGTGAAGCCGACAGCTCGCAACGCCTGGACCTCAAGCGCGACACGGAGACCCACCTCTCGCGCAAGGCCGGCGCCGTGCTGGACCGCATCTTCGGGCCAGGCCAGGCCCTGGTCAGCGTTGACGTGACGCTCAATATGGAGCAGATGCGCGTTACCACCGAAGACGTGCTGGCCGCACCGTCCAAGAGCGGCTCTTCGGCCGCCGGCGTCATCGTCCGCGAACGCGAAACCATGCGCGACCAGCCCCCGCCGCTGGATGCGCGCAGCACCAACACCCGCGCCAGCGGCTATATGCAGAGGGATGTGGATTACGCCGTGGGCCGGCGCGTTGAGCAGGTGATCGGCCAGCCGGGCTCTATCCGCCGTATCCATGCCGTCGTCGTGGTGCGCCAGCCGCTCGATGCTGCCCAGGAAGAAAAAGTGCAACGCCTGCTCTCCACCGCCGTCGGCGCCGTGGCGGAACGCGGCGACACCGTGGTCGTCCAGACGCTGGCGGCTCTGGCCTCCGACAACGGCAACACCCTGGGTGCATCGACCACCCTCGCCCCGACAGACGGCGACTCTCCCGCACATGCGACCACACGCCCCAACGGCAACGCCGGGGACTACGCCCGACTGCTCGCGCTGCTGGTGCTGGCAGGCGCGGCCGGCCTGGCCTTCTTCTTGATGCGGCGCTCCAGGCCCCTGGAGCACATGCG
>CAUPQO010000051.1:0-17882 GCA_963513295.1 uncultured Hylemonella sp. | reverse complement strand
TGGTGCGCTCGATGGACATCACGGCCAGCAACCCCGAGGACAAGGGTGAGCTGTTCGATCCGGCCGGCAGCAAGATCTACCGCCACCCGACCTTCTACGAGATTCCGGACGAAGTGGGGCACATGTGATGAGTTCGACCGCCGACTACCTGCTGCACCTCGCCGACAACGCTGTGGTGCTAGGCCAGCGCAATGCCGAGTGGTGCGGGCACGGCCCCGTCATCGAGGAAGACATTGCCATGGCCAATGTGAGCCTGGACCTGATCGGCCAGGCCCGCCTGCTCTACCAGCAGGCCGCCAATCTGCTCGGCAGCGGCGCCACGGAAGACAGTCTGGCCTATTTCCGCGATGTGCCGCAGTTCCGCAACTACACCTTGCTGGAACTGCCGCACCATGGCCCGCTGGTGGGTTATGCCAAGTCGGACATGGACTACGCCACCACCATCGTGCGCAACTTCCTCTACAGCGCCCTCATGGTGCTGCAGTGGGAGACCTTGCAGAACTCCGCCGACAGGCAACTGGCCGCGATTGCCGCCAGGTCGCTCAAGGAAACCAGCTACCACCTGCGCCATTCGCGCGACTGGCTGATCCGCATGGGCGACGGCACCGACGAATCGCACGCCCGCGCCCAGGCGGCGCTGGACCACCTCATGCCCTACACCCGCGAGTTCTGGAGCGCCAGCGCCGTGGAAGCGGCGGCCGCGAAGGAGGGCGTGGGCGTGGATGTCCGCACACTGCAGCCGCAGTGGGACCAGCTCGTGGACGACGCGCTGGCCGAAGCCACGCTGATGCGCCCTGCGCTGCCCGACGGTTATGTGACCGAAGGCAAGCACGGCGTGCATTCCGAGCATCTGGGTTTCCTGCTGGGTGAAATGCAGAGCCTGGCGCGCGCCCATCCGAACGCTGGCTGGTGAGCCGCGCACGGAAGACGCTATGAGCGACGCCATCGCAGCCGCATGGGCGGCACTGGACCAGTTGTCGGACCCGGAGATCCCGGTCATCACGCTGCGCGAAATGGGCATCCTGCGCGACGTGCGCGCCGCGCCGGACGGCCTGGAGGTCGTCATCACCCCCACCTACAGCGGCTGCCCGGCGATGGGTCAGATCGAGGACGACGTCAGGTCCACGCTGCAGGCGGCGGGGCTGAACGCGCGGGTGACCACGCAACTGGCCCCCGCCTGGACCACCGACTGGATGAGCGAAGCCGCCCGCGAGAAGCTGCGCCTCTATGGCATCGCACCGCCGTGCCAGCGCTGCGCACCGGCGGGCACCGACCTCAGCGTGCTGCGCTTCGTGCGACGACCCGCGCAGGCGGCCAGTCCGGTTCCCTGCCCGCGCTGCGGCTCCAGCCAGACGGTGGAGACCTCCCATTTTGGCTCCACGGCCTGCAAGGCGCTCTACCGGTGCTTGGACTGCCGGGAACCCTTCGACTATTTCAAACCCTACTGACACCGACGGAGCGCCGCATGTCCTCCCCCATATTCCACGAACTCCAGGTCAAGCGCATCAACCCGGAAGCGGCCGGCTCCGTGTCCATCGCCTTCGATGTCCCGCTCGGCGAGCGCGAGCAGTTCCGTTTCGAGCCCGGCCAGTTCCTCACGCTGCGCGCCCGCATCGACGGCCAGGAGGTACGCCGCAATTACTCCATCAGCAGCCCGCGCAGCCTGCTCGCCCGCCGCGGCGAGCTTGAGATCGGTATCCGGCCGGTGCAGCGCGGCCTATTCTCCAACTGGGCGGCGACGAAAATCAAGGCCGGCGACCGTCTGGAAGTGATGCCGCCAGAAGGCCGCTTCGTCGTGCAGAGACGCAACGCCATCCATCGTGTCGGCTTTGCCGCCGGTTCCGGCATCACGCCCATCCTCTCCATCGCCGCCAGCACGCTGGAGGAGCAGCCCGACTCCAAGTTCACGCTGGTCTTTGGCAATCGCCACATGTCCAGCGTGATGTTCAACGAAGCGCTGCAGGATCTGAAGGACCGCTACCCCGCCCGCTTCACGATGGTCCACATCCTTTCGCGGCAGGCGCAGGAGGTCGACCTGCTGCAGGGGCGCATCGACGGCGCCAAGGTCCGTGCCATCATCGACAGCCTGCTGCCCATCAAGAGCATGGACGAGGTGTTCATCTGCGGCCCCAATGCCATGATCGAAGCCACCGAGCACGCCCTGCTGGAGGCCGGTGTGAAGCCCGATCGCATCCGCACCGAGCGCTTCGCCTCGGGACCGGACGTGGCCGCCAGGGTTCAGGCCGACACCGACGCGACCCCGCGCCGCGCCGGCAGCACCAAGCTGATCCAGCTCATGGTGCTGCTTGACGGCAAGCAGCACGAGGTGGGGCTGTCCCCGGACGAGCATGTGCTCGACGCGGCGCTGGCCGCCGGGCTGGACCTGCCCTACTCCTGCAAGGGCGGCGTGTGCTGCACCTGCCGCGCCAAGGTGCTGGAGGGCAGCGCCACGATGGACAAGAACTTCACCCTGCAGGACCACGAAGTGAAACAGGGGTTCATCCTGAGTTGCCAGGCCCGCGCCACCTCGCCCCGCCTGGTGGTGAGTTATGACGAGCGCTGACCGAAGGTCCCGGCGGCGGCTGCAGACTGGGCGCAAGCTGGACACGCCGTCGATGCGACAAACGCTCAGGCGCTGACGGTGCAGTTGCGTCCGGCTTCCTTGGCGCGATAAAGCGCCTGGTCGGCCAGCTCGATCTTGGCCTCGATCGAGTCGCCGGCCTGGCAGACGGTCAGGCCGGCCGAAAAGGTCAGCCTCAAGCCGGGCGCGATCGCATCGAATGAGGCCCGGGCCAGGCCTTCGCGCATGCGTTGAATGCAGTTCAAGGCCTCTTTCTCCCCCGTCTCGGGCAGCATGAGAAGGAACTCCTCGCCACCCCAGCGCGCCAGCACGTCAGCGCCGCGCAGGAGCGGCTGGACCGCCCGCGTGAAAGTGCGCAACGCTGCGTCCCCGGCCTGATGCCCGTAGCTGTCGTTGATACGCTTGAAGTGGTCCAGATCCAGCAACACCACCCCCATGGACTGGCCGCTGCGCTGCTGGCGCAATTGTTCGCCCTGCAACAGCGTGGTCACATGACGTCGGTTGACCAGGCCGGTCAGTTCGTCCTGCGTGGCAAGCACACGTATCTGCGCCAGCGAGGCCTCGAGTTCCTGCTTTTGCTGCCGCAGACGCTCGCGTAGCGCGCCCATTCGCACGGACAGTACCGAAACGCCTGTCAGCACGATCACGGCGAACGCCATGCCCACGGCCTCTACCAAGGGCGGATAACCCAAGGGGTCGGTATGGGACTTCCACGCCATGGTCACAGCTAACGCAACACCGGCCCCTAAAACCAGCTGCCGGGACTGCTTGACCGACAAACCGAACATGCTGAAAGCAAGCAGCAAAACAAGGATAGCCAACACGGCACCGCGTGCCGGACCAGTGATGGCGTATGACCAGACTGTGGCCACCACACCATGCAGGATCTGCCAAAAGGCTAGCGACGGATCGCTGGACAAGCGCACGCTCCAGCCACTGCGGATGAGGAGATAAAAGACAAGGGTGCCCGTCAGGCAATAGCTCGTCAGCCAAGCTGACGCCCGCGCATCGATAAACCCGAGCAGCACCTCCACATGCTGCAGAACGGCGAACACGCCGAAAATCCCAAAGGCTAGCAGCGTCATCCGGACACGCCAGCGCTGGCGCCCGGGCGGGCCCAATAGCCAAGAGGATATGCGAGGCATCACGACGGCAACCATCGACCCACATTGTTATTCATTGTGAACCGAATGAAGCGCGCAAAACCTTGATATCGCGCAAGAGTCCGGCCCTTGTCATCATATGGCCATCATCACGCCCGCGTCTACTCCGCACTTTGCTGCAACGCCCACATGCTGGCATAAATGCCGTTTTTTGCCAGCAATGCCGCATGCGAGCCACGTTCGACGATGCAGCCGGCTTCCATGACCAGGATTTCGTGCGCATCGACCACGGTGGAAAGCCGGTGCGCAATGACCAGGGTGGTCTTGCCCTGGGCCACGCTGCGCAACTCGGCCTGGATGGCGCGCTCGTTCGCCGAGTCCAGCGCCGAGGTGGCTTCATCGAAGATCAGGATGGGCGGGTTCTTGAGCAGGGTGCGCGCGATGGCCACGCGCTGCTTCTCGCCGCCCGAGAGTTTGAGGCCACGCTCCCCGACCATGGTGGCGTAGCCTTTGGGCGCGGCGGCGATGAAGTCATGGATGTGGGCGGCGCGCGCCGCCTCCTCCACCTCGGCGCGGCTGGCGCCGGGGCGGCCGTAGGCGATGTTGTATTCCACCGTGTCGTTGAAGAGGACGGTGTCCTGCGGCACGATGCCGATGGCCTGTCTCAACGATGTCTGGGTGACATGGCGGATGTCCTGGCCGGCGATGGCAATGCGACCGCCACTGACGTCATAGAAGCGGTAGAGCAGGCGTGCCAGGGTGGATTTGCCGGCCCCCGAGGGGCCGACCACGGCCACGGTCTTGCCGGCCGGGATGTCGAAGCTCAGTTCATGCAGGATGGTGCGCGCCGGGTCATAGGAGAAACTGACACGCTCGAAGCGCACGTCGGGTTGCCCCACCTGCAGGGCCGGCGCGCCCGGCGCATCGGCCACCTCGCGTTCGCGCTCCAGAAGGGTGAACATCTTGTCGATGTCGGTCAGGCTCTGCTTGATCTCGCGGTAGAGCACGCCCAGGAAGCCCAGCGGGATGTAGAGCTGGATCATCAGCGCGTTGATCATGACCAGGTCGCCCAGCGTCATGCGGCCATCGATCACGCCTTGCGTGGCGCGCCAGAGCATGGCCACCAGACCCGTGGCAATGATGAGCTGCTGCCCGGTATTGAGCAGGCTCAGGGAAACCTGGCTCTTGACGGCAGCTCGTCGGTAGCTCTCCAGGTTTTCGTCGTAACGGCGCGCCTCGAACTCCTCGTTGTTGAAGTACTTGACGGTCTCGTAGTTCAGCAGCGAGTCGACGGCGCGGCTGTGCGCCGTGGAATCAAGCTCGTTCATACGCCGGCGATAGCGCGTACGCCACTCGGTCACCGTCACCGTGAAGGCGATGTAGGTCACCAGCGCGGCCAGCGTGATCCAGACGAAGCCGAAATCGAACTTGACCGCCAGCAAGGTGAGCACCAGCGTGAATTCGATCAGCGTGGGCACGATGCTGTAGAGCGAATACGAGATTAGCGAGTGCACGGCACGGGTGCCGCGCTCGATGTCGCGGGTCATGCCGCCGGTCTGGCGCTCCAGGTGAAACCGCAGGCTCAGGGCGTGCAGGTGGCGGAACACCTGCAGCGAGATGGTGCGCGCCGCGCCCTCGGTGGCCTTGGCAAAGACCAGTTCGCGCAGCTCGGTGAACAGCGAGGTCATGAAACGCAGGGTGCCGTAGGCCAGCAGCAGCGCCGCCGGCACCAGCCACAGCGCGGCCGGGTCGCTGGGGCGCAGGCCCATGCCGTCCACCAGCTCCTTGAGCAGCAGGGGCACACCCACATTGGACAGCTTGGCGCCCACCATGAAGCTCAGCGCCGCGATGACACGCCACTTGTAGGCCCAGAGGTAGGGGAAAAGACGCTGCAGCGTGGACCAGTCGGAGCGCGGCTGGCCCGCGGAGGACGGGGCGGCAGGAGAAGAAGAGGCGGCGGTTTCGCCGTAGCGGCGCATGGGGGACAATCCGGTGATGGTTTTTCCGAGATTGTCACCCATGAGCGAATTTCCCAGCGCCGCCACCCTCCAGCCCCCGTCCGACGAGGAGCTGGTGCTCAAGGTCATCCCCATGCCGGGCGACAGCAATGCCAATGGCGACATCTTCGGCGGCTGGGTCATGGCCCAGGTCGACCTGGCGGGCTCGGTCATCCCGGCCCGTTATGCGGGCGGACGTATCGCCACCGTGGCGGTGAACGAGTTCATCTTCAAGCAGCCGGTGCGTGTGGGTGACATCCTGTCCTTCTATTCCAAGCTCACGCGCATCGGCAAGACCTCGATCACGGTCAAGGTGGAGGTCTATGCCGAGCGCTTCCAGGCCCAGGGCCAGTTCGTCAAGGTGACGGAAGCCAACCTGACCTATGTGGCCATCGACGAGCAGGGCAAACCTCGCCTGGTGCCGCACCGGCCGGCCCCTTGAGGCCCCCCGGTCAAGACACGATGTAGGCTGCAGCGCCGGTCGACAGCAGCTTGCCCTCGGCGTCCAGGAACTCCATGCGCGTGGAGGCCACCCGCGAACCCAGTCGCAGGACCTCGGCGCGCAACTCGAAATGCTCACCGATACCGGGACGCAGGTAGTCGACACGCAGGTCGATGGTGCCCAGCTTGCCGAAGCGCTGCAGCCGCTGCAGCGGCGGTTCGTCCATGTGGCGCGCGCCGATGGCGGCCATGATGGCCAGGCCGCCCATGGCGTCCAGTCCCGCACTGATCACGCCACCGTGGATGCGCTGGTGCCCGAAGTGGCCGATGAGCTCGGGCTTCATGGCGATCTGCGCGTGCACGCCCTCGGGCGCGATCTTCGTGATCTGCAGGCCCAGGACCCGGTTGAACGCAATCTGCCGCTCGAAAATATCCTTGAGTGCGGCGACGAACTCGGGCTCGAAACCGCTGGCGGGAAAAGGAACAGCTGTTTTCATCAGGACTTGGTGCAGTCAGATTTGCGCTTTTGCCTTCGGCGAAAGAGAAAACCCAGCCCTCACGGGCTGGTCATCCCTGCGGGATTCCAATTTCAGACCTTGCTGAAATCAGGTTTTCTCTTTTCCATGAAAGCGCCGAAGGCTTCGCGCGCCGCCGGCTCGCGCAGCATGCGGCCGAAACTGGCGCCCTCCTCGCCCATCTGCGCCATGATCTGGGCCGCCTGGCCCTTTTTCATCAGGCGCTTGGTTTCGATCAGGGAAGACAGGGGCTTGGCTGCCAGCTTGCGCGCCTGCGCCTGCGCGTAGCCATTGGCTTCGGTGGGCGGCAGCACGCGGTTGACCAGGCCAGCTTCCAGCGCGGCCTCGGCCATGAAGGGCTCGCCCATCAACAGCGCCTCGGCCGCACGGTGGTAACCGAACATCTGCGTCACCGTCAGGCTGGAGGCGAACTCCGGGCACAGGCCCAGGTTCACGAAGGGCATGGAGAAGGCCGCGTTGTCGCCGGCATAGACCAGGTCGCAGTGGAACAGCAGGGTGGTGCCGATGCCCACGGCCGGGCCGCTGACCGCGGCGATCACCGGCTTGGGGAAGGCTGCCAAGGCACGCATGAAACGCCACACCGGGGCATCGTCACCGGTCGGTGGCGTGTTGAGGAAGTCGCCGATGTCGTTGCCGGCCGAGAACACGGTCTCGTGGCCCTGGAACACCAGCACGCGCACGGTCGCATCGCTGGCCGCCTGCGTCACGGCGTCGGCCAGGGTGGCGTACATGGCCGAGGTGATGGAGTTCTTGCGCTCCAGCCGGTTAAAGCTGAGGGTGCAGACACCGGCTTCGGTGTGGACGAGGATCTCGCTCATGGTGTTCATTCCTTGAAATAGACGATCTGGTGTGAGGTGCAGAGCAGGGTGCCGGCCTCGTTCCAGAGCTGGGCCGACTGGTCGAAAAAGCCGTTGCGGAATTCCTGGCCGCGCGCCTGACCCAGCAGGTAGCCGATGCCAGTCTCGCGCAACTCTTTCTCGCCAGCATGGAAATAGGTGGTGATGGACACGGTGCCGGCGGGCACGCGCGTGGCCCGGCGCAACCAGACGCGCGGGTAGAAGATGTCTGACAGGGCCAGCAGCGAACAGAAGTCCAGCGGCCGCGGCGGCTGGTCCCGCATCCAGAGCTGCGAGTGGCTGTGGTCGTGCTCGCGGCCGTCCCAGCTCTGCGGGAGCATTCCGCTCAGGGGTCTCAGCTCGTAACGCTCCAGCCAAGCCACGGAACGGTCTCGTCGCATTGCGGGCGCGTCAGCGGGTCCGGTAACGCGAGGCATGGGCAGGTCCGACAGGCTCCAGGTTTCGCGCCGCACCGCGGTGATCACGGTAGCCGTGGTGGCCACCACGGGCTGGCCCCGGTCGTCGTTCTGCACGATGGCCGCCGTCCAGTGCTGGGTGGAGCGGTTGGTGCGTGCCGGCTGCAGCTGCACCTCGAACGGCCCTTGTGCCAGAGCGCCGGCGTAATTGACGGTGATGGACAGCGGCACCCCCAGCAATTCCGGGTGGCGCAGCACGGCCTGCAGCACGGTGGCTGCCGTGCAGCCGCCAAAGGGCCCGACCATGTTCCAGTAGTCCGCGCTGGTGCGCCCGGCATAACGGCCGGGGGCAAGCAGATCCAGTGCGAGGGCTGCGTCGAAGGCGTGAGGCTTCATGAGAGTCAAGTGTGCACTGATGCCAGCACCGGCGCCGCCTTCTGCGGGACGCCGGAGGCAGCCAGGGCTTGCAGGGCCGCCAGGCTGCGCGGCCACAGCGTCGGGCGCATGGCCTCGCGGAAGAAACCGAAGTGGCCGATGCGACGTGAGGGCACTTCCACCGGGTGGATGGTCAGGACCTGGCGTGGGGCCGTGCTGTAGAGGCCGACCAGGCTGTGCGTGCCGCGCAGCGTCATCAGCTCGTCGTCGCTGAACGACCAGGCCAGCAGCGGAAAGCCTACGCGTGCGTAACGCTGAGCCACCTCCTGCCCTTCCGCGCCGGCGCTGTAGTGCGGGTGCATGCACCAGCGCCGCCACTGGTGGATCACACCAGCCGGCAGGTTGCCGACCATGCCCAGACGCCGGCCCGGGAAATAGCCGCAGACGCGCGTGGCCAGCGGCACCATGAGGTGCCAGAAGAAGAGCACACGCCGCTTCAGCTGTGGCGCGTTGTCGCGCCAGTAGCCGCTGCCGGCGGCGATGCTGAACAGGCCGTCGACCTGATCCGGATGCCTGAACAGGCCGGGCAACTGAGCGCCCAGGCTATGCCCCAGCAGGTAGAGCGGCCGCGCTGGGAGCTCCCGCCGGGCCGTCAGGACCACGGCCTCGTAGTCCTGCGCCCAATCGAACAGGTCGGCGCGAAAGCCCCGCAGGCTGTGGCCCGGTGTGTGCGGCAGCGACTCGCCGTGGCCGCGGTAGTCGAAGGACCAGACGCGGTAGCCTTGCGCCGCCAGCCACTGCGCATAAGGCGCGTAGTAGTCCTGCGGCACACCCATGGCGCCGCCGATCACCACCGTGGCCCGGGCCGCGCCGGACGGCTCGTAGACCCGCAGCGCGAGCGATCCGCCGCCTTCGAGCGGCAATTCCCTTCGTTGTGTCTGCATGTTCTCCTTCTGCCGATCAGGTCGTATGGCTCATGGCGCAGCAAGCGGGCGTCAGGCGAGGCGGACGGAGCGCAGCAACCGGAACGTACTTGAGGTACGTGAGGATTGCGAGTACCGCCCAACGACGCATCACGCCCGCGCCATGGGCCTGCCTACCCCGATTTCTCAAATGCGAACGGGGTGCAGGCGTCGCCAATCTAGGCGTGCGACGAAGCCCAGACTCCCCGTCTGG
The DNA here is from genome assembly GCA_963513295.1 of uncultured Hylemonella sp. Classification (GTDB taxonomy): domain Bacteria; phylum Pseudomonadota; class Gammaproteobacteria; order Burkholderiales; family Burkholderiaceae_C; genus Hylemonella. The sequence continues at coordinate 8,421 of CAUPQO010000051.1, read as the reverse complement.
GCGAGGAGTACAACAACGAGTGGCGACGCTTGCACCCCGTTCCCTCCGGGTTGCGGCCAAAAAGGCCATGCGGGGTGTTGCGCGGACTTGCCGGGGGGAGACCCCGGCGGCGTCCACGCGCCTACCGCATGACCTTTTTGTTCCGCAACGCATTCTGAGAAATCGGGGTGGGCAGGCCCTGGCCCTACACACGTTCGAAGATGCCGGCGGCGCCCTGCCCCGTCCCGACGCACATGGTCACCATGCCGTATTTCAAGTTGTGGCGATGCAGGGCATGCACGACGGTCGCGGCGCGAATGGCGCCGGTAGCACCCAGCGGGTGGCCCAGGGCAATGGCGCCGCCCATGGGGTTGACCTTGCTCGGGTCCAGGCCCAGGCTGTTGATCACAGCGAGCGACTGGGCCGCAAAGGCTTCGTTGAGCTCGAACCAGCCGATGTCCTCGTGCTTGAGGCCCGCATAGCGCAGCGCAGCGGGGATGGCCTCGATCGGGCCGATGCCCATGATCTCGGGCGGCACGCCGCGCGCGGCGAAGCTGACAAAGCGCGCGAGGGGCTTGAGGCCGAACAGCTTGACAGCCTTCTCGCTGGCCAGGATCAGCGCGCCGGCGCCGTCGCTGGTCTGCGAGCTGTTGCCGGCCGTCACGCTGCCGCGGGCGGCGAAGACCGGCTTGAGTTTGCCCAGGGCTTCCAGCGTGGTGTCGGCGCGGGCGCCTTCGTCCAGGCTCACCGTCCGCTTCTTCGTGCTGACTTCACCGGTCGCCAGGTTGGGCGTGCGCTCGATCACATCGATGGGCGTCATCTCGGCCGCGAACTCGCCGGCCTTCTGCGCCTTGATCGCGCGCTGGTGCGATTCGAATGCAAAAGCGTCCTGCATCTCGCGCGTGACCTTCCACTGCTGCGCCACCTTCTCGGCCGTCAGGCCCATCCCGTAGGCGATGCCGACGTTCTCGTCGCGCGCGAAGACCTCGGGGTTGAACGAAGGTTTGACGCCGCCCATGGGCACCAGGCTCATGGACTCAGCGCCGCCGGCGATCAGCACATCGGCCTCGCCCACGCGGATGCGGTCGGCGGCCATCTGGATGGCCGTGACGCCCGAGGCGCAGAAGCGGTTGACGGTCACGCCGCCCACGGGGTGGTTGAAGGCCAGGCCCACGGCAATGCGCGCCATGTTCATGCCCTGCTCGGCCTCGGGGAAGGAGCAGCCGATGATGGCGTCCTCGATGGCCTTGGGGTCCAGCGTGGGCACCTGCAGCATGGCGCTCCTGATGGCGGCCACCAGCAGGTCGTCGGGGCGGGTGTTGCGGAAAAAGCCGCGGCCCGAACGGCCGATGGGCGTGCGCGTGGCGGCAACGATGTAGGCGTCTTGAACTTGTTTCATGATGATTCCTTTGCTGCGGCCAATCAGTTGCGCACGGGCTTGCCCGTGCTGAGCATGCCCATGATGCGCTCTTGCGTCTTGGGATGGACGATGAGCGAGCAGAAGGCCTGGCGCTCCAGGGCCATCAGGTATTCCTCGCTCACCAGCGTGCCGGCGTCCACGTCACCGCCGCAGACCACGTTGGCGATGAGGGTGGCGATGTGGAAGTCGTGTGCGCTGACGAAACCGCCGTCGCGCATATTGACCAGCTGCGCCTTGATGGTCGCCAGCCCGTTGCGGCCCGCCACCGGAAACAGGCGCTTGTGCGGGGCACGCCAGCCGCCCTGGTACAGGGCACGCGCCTCGTTGAGCGCCACGTAGAGCAGTTCGTCCTTGTTGGGCACGACGAGGTCGCTGTCCAGAAGGTAGCCCAGCTTGCGCGATTCGAGCGCGCTGGTGCCGACCTTGGCCATGGCCGCGGCGGTGAAGCCTTCAGTGAGGAAGGGCAGGACGTCCTTGCCCGTGGAGGCGGCCATGTTCTCGGCCGCGCGGCGCGCGATATAGGTCAGGCCGCCGGCGCCCGGGATCAGGCCCACGCCCACTTCCACGAGGCCGATGTAACTTTCCATGGCCACGACACGGCGCGCCGAGTGCACGGCCAGTTCACAGCCTCCGCCCAGGGCCATGCCGCGCACGGCCGACACCACGGGCACGCCGGCATAACGGATGCGCAGCATGAGATTCTGCAATTCCTGCTCGGCGCCGTCGATGGCGCTGACGCCAGCGATCATGAAGGCGGGCAACATGGCCTGCAGGTCGGCGCCCACGCTGAAGGGTTCGTCACCCGACCAGATCACCATGCCCTGGTACTGCTGTTCGGCGAGTGCAACACCGCGCGCCAGGCCTTCCGCCACGTCCGGGCTGATCGCGTGCATCTTGCTCTTGATGCTGGCGATCAGCACGCTGCCGCTGGCGGCGTCAACGTTCTCGTCCAGCGTCCACAGGCGGATCGCCGCGTCCTCGAACAGGGTCTTGCCAGCCGTCTTGTAGTCCGGCGAACCATCACCCCGCAGGCTCTCGCGGAAGTACTGGATGCCGTAGACCGGCAGCTGGCGACGCGGCTGGAACTTGCCTGTGCTCGGGTTGAAAGACCCCTCGGGTGTGTGCACACCACCGGCCTTGGCCACCGGGCCTTCGAACACCCACTTGGGCAGCGGCGCCTTGCTCAGGGCCTTGCCGGTATCGATGTCTTCCTGGATCATCTTGGCCACTTCGAGCCAGCCGGCTTCCTGCCAGAGCTCGAAGGGGCCTTGTTTCATGCCGAAGCCCCAGCGCATGGCCAGATCCACGTCGGCCGCGGTGTCGGCGATGGTGGCCAGGTGCACGGCCGCGTAATGGAAGCTGTTGCGCAGGATGGCCCAGAGGAAACGGCCCTGCGCGCCTTCGGCGTTGCGCAAGAGTTTCAGGCGCTCACCGGCCGGTTTCTTGAGCATGCGCTCGTAGACCGCATCGGCCTTTTCGCCGCCGGGCACGTATTCCTTGCCTTCGAGGTCGAAGCGCAGAATGTCGCGCCCGACCTTCTTGTAGAAACCGGCCTTGCTCTTCTGGCCCAGGTTGCCCATCTCGATCAGGGTCTTGAGCACGGGCGGCGTGCCGAAGCTGGCGTAGAAGGGATCGCTCTTCTCGTCCAGGTTGTCCTGCAGGGTCTTGACCACGTGGGCCATGGTGTCCAGGCCCACCACGTCGGCGGTGCGGAAGGTGCCGGAGCTGGCGCGGCCCAGCTTCTTGCCGGTCAGGTCATCGACCACGTCATAGGTGAGGCCGAAGTTCTCGACTTCCTTCATCGTGGCCAGCATGCCGGCGATGCCGACGCGGTTGGCGATGAAGTTGGGCGTGTCCTTGGCACGCACCACACCCTTGCCCAGGCCGCTGGTGACGAAGGTCTCGAGCTGGTCCAGGATGAGGGGTTGGGTGGTGGGCGTGGCGATCAGCTCCACCAGGTACATATAACGCGGCGGGTTGAAGAAGTGGATGCCGCAGAAGCGCGGCTTGATCTCTTCGGGCAGCACCTCGGACAGCTTGGTGATGGACAGGCCCGAAGTGTTGGACGCGACGATCGCGTGCTTGGCAACGAAGGGCGCGATCCTCTTGTAGAGATCGAGCTTCCAGTCCATGCGCTCGGCGATGGCCTCGATGATGAGGTCGCAGTCCTTGAGCAGGTCAAGGTTCTCTTCGTAATTGGCGGCCTGGATCAGGCCGGCGTCATCGACCACACCCCAGGGCGCAGGCTTGAGCTTCTTGAGGTTGTCGATGGCCTTGGTGACGATGCCGTTCTTGGGGCCTTCCTTGGCCGGCAGGTCGAACAGCACGACGGGCACCTTGACATTGACCAGATGGGCGGCGATCTGCGCGCCCATCACGCCGGCGCCGAGCACGGCGACTTTGCGGACTTGGAATCGTGACATGAGTGTCTTCCTGATTGAGTGTTAGTGCACGCGGATCCAGACCTGGGTCCGGTAGAAGGGACCCAGATAGCCCCGGATCTGCAATTGGCTGCCACCGTCGAGCGGCTTCATGCGCAGCCGGTAGGTCTTGCCGTTGTCGGGGTCGAGGATGTGGCCACCTTCCCAGTGGTCTTCGCCCTCGACCTTCTTCGCGCCACGGATGATCTCCATACCGAGCTTGGGCTTGCCCTTGCGGTCATCGGTGCAGAGATCGCAGTTGGGCTGCTCGGAAGTGACCAGCGCCTTCTCCACGAAACCCGTCACGACGCCATCGGCGCCTTCGCGGATGCGGATCTCGGCCTTGGCCACGCCCGTCTTGTCGTCGATGTTGCGCCACAGCCCCACGGGCGTGGACTGGCCCACGGCGGGCCATGCCACCAGGGCCAGAACACACGCCAGCAGGGCTTTGCGCATCATGGACTCCACCGCTTCAGGCCAGGGCCAGATCGGTATCCATCAGGACCTTGGAGCCGGCACGGGCGGTGCGCATCAGCGACGCGGTCTCGGGGAAGAGCTTGGCGAAATAGAAGCGTGCCGTCTGCAGCTTGGCCTGGTAGAACGGGTCGGTGTTGCCGGCGGCGATTTCCTTCAGCGCGACCGAGGCCATGCGGGCGAAGAAATAACCGAAGACCAGGTGACCGGCCACACGCAGGTAGTCCACAGCGGCGGCGCCCACTTCGTCGGGGTTCTGGAAGCCCTTGAAACCGACTTCGGTGGTGAACTTGGTCATCTGGTCACCCAGGTAGGCCAGGGGGTTGATGAACTCGGCCATCTTTTCGTTCACGCCTTCGGCTTCCACCAGCTGTCCCACCAGCTTGCCGAACTTCTTGAGCGTGGCGCCGTTGTTGCCCAGGATCTTGCGGCCCAGCAGATCCAGCGACTGCACGGTGTTCGTGCCTTCGTAGATCATGTTGATGCGGGCATCGCGCACGAACTGCTCCATGCCCCATTCCTTGATGTAACCGTGGCCACCGAAGACCTGCTGGCACATCACGGTGGCTTCGAAGCCGTTGTCGGTCAGGAAGGCCTTGATGATGGGGGTCAGCAGGGCCAGCATCTCGTCGCTGTCCTTGCGCACCTTTTCATCCGGGTGGTACAGGTGCTGGTCCAGCAGCATGGCGCAATAGCAGGCCTGGGCACGGCCGCCTTCGGCATAGGCCTTGGCGGTCAGCAGCATCTTGCTCACGTCGGGGTGCACGATGATGGGGTCGGCGTCCTTGTCCTTGGCCTTGACACCGGAGAGCGAGCGCATCTGGATGCGGTCCTTGGCGTAGGCCAGGGCGTTCTGGTAGGCCACTTCGGTCAGGCCCAGGGACTGGTTGCCCACGCCCAGGCGGGCGGCGTTCATCATCACGAACATGGCCTGCAGGCCCTTGTTGGGCTGACCCACCAGGGTGCCGACCGCGTTCTCCAGGATCATCTGGCAGGTGGAATTGGCGTGGATGCCCATCTTGTGCTCGAGGCCGCCGCAATAGATGCCGTTGCGCGTGCCCAGGGAACCATCGGCCTTCACGTTGTACTTGGGCACGGCGAACAGGCTGATGCCCTTGCTGCCCTTGGGCGCGTCGGGCAGACGGGCCAGCACCAGGTGCACGATGTTCTCGGCCAAGTCGTGCTCACCGGCGCTGATGAAGATCTTGGCGCCGTTGAGCTTGTAGCTGCCGTCGGCCTGGGGCTCGGCCTTGCTGCGCAGCATACCCAGATCGGTACCGCAATGGGGTTCGGTCAGGCACATGGTACCGGTCCACTCGCCACTGACCAGCTTGGGCAGGTAGAGCTTCTTCTGCTCGTCGGTGCCGTGGGCGTGCAGGGCCTCGTAGGCGCCGTGCGAGAGACCGGGGTACATGGTCCAGGCCTGGTTGGCCGAGTTCATCATCTCGTAGATGCACTGGTTCAGCACGAAGGGCAGGCCCTGGCCGCCGTAGTCCGGGTCGCAGCTCAGCGCGGCCCAGCCGCCTTCCACGTATTGGGCGTAGGCTTCCTTGAAGCCCTTGGGCGCGGTCACCTCGTGCGTGGTCTTGTCCAGCTTGCAGCCTTCGGCGTCGCCGCTGATGTTGAGCGGGAAGATCACATTGGCGGCGAACTTGCCGCCCTCCTCGAGCACCGCGTTGATGGTGTCGGCATCGGTGTCAGCGTGGCGCGGGATCTGCTTGAGCTGCTCGGTCACGTTCAGCACTTCGTGCATGACGAACTGCATGTCGCGCAGGGGCGGGTTGTAGCTGGGCATGGCTTACTCCTGTTTGGATAGGGTGGTGGATTTGATGGGGGCTTTGCGGATCGGCTTGACGATGGCCGTTCTGGATGTCAAGGTCTTGACGGCCTTGCCCTCGGCGCCGTAACGCGCCAGGATCTGCTCGAAGGCCTTGTTGGCGCGCGCTATCGATCCTGGGGTCTTGAGGAAACGGGCTTCGTAGTGCACGGCCAGGATCAGGCCATGGATCTCGAAACCGATCTGGCCTTCGTCGGCATCGGCCAGCAACTGCCCCTCTTCCTTGGCCTGCACAATGGCGCGCTGCACGGCGGCCAGCCAGGTCTTGACCGAACTGGCCAGGGCGTCGCGCACGGGGCCGGGCCGGTCGTCGAAGTCGACGGCGCCGCTGATGAAGATGCAGCCGGACTGGATTTCCACGGTCACCCGCTTCATCCAGTTGGAAAACAGGGCCTGCAGGCGCGGCAGGCCGCGCGGCTCATGCAGGGCCGGGTAGAAGATTTCCTGCTCGAACCGGCTGAAGTACTCGCGGATCACCGAGATCTGCAACTCCTCGCGCGAACCAAAGTGAGCAAACACACCCGACTTGCTCATGCCCGTGACCTCGGCCAGCACGCCGATGCTCAGGCCCTCGAGGCCAATCTGGGCGGCCAGGCCGAGGGCGGCGTCTATGATGGTCAGCTTGGTCTGCTGGCCCTTGTGCAGGGCACGGCCGTCGCGACCGGCCTCTCGGCTGCTGCGCTGGGTCTTGGGATTTGATTCGGCCATGGGCATGAGACAGGATGAAATCGAACGGTCGTGCTATTTTGCACGAAAAATGCCGCCGACCGCAAGGGCCGGGACATAAAAGTAACCGGGCCCGTTACCACTGTTCCAAGTTGTGTCTGCGGCATTTCCGAGGGAAAAACGTTCACGCCTGCGGACTTCGGGGCAAAAATGAAGACGTCCTGTTAGCAGTCTGTTGCAAATTGCGTCGGCCGCATGGGTGCCCCTGCGTTACAAATGACCCGGTTAACCGCGGCTATTTTTTGGACCGGGCCTTGAGCCCTCTGAAAAAATGCTCCTCACCATGCGAGGCGTCGCCGCGCCGAATATCGCGCTTGAGCGCACCTACCTGCAAGGGCAAATTTATGGCTGGATTTTTCAAGGCAGTGCTGTTGCCCCTGCTTCTGTCGCTTGCTTCTTTTGCTGCAAGAGCGACGCAAGATGCACCCGCCGGTGAAGAGCTGCTGTGGGACCTGACCAGTCGCCCGGCCGTGGCCATCCTGCTGCCAGGCATGAGCCACCACTTTCAACCGCCTGAGGAAAAAAACAGGCAATGGAACGAAACCCATTCGGGCCTGGGCCTGGAGACGCGCGCGAAGTGGGGCGAGACCGGCTGGTACTTCAAGACCGCTGCAGGCGTGATGCTGGATAGCGTCGAGTCCTGGGGAGCCTACGGCGCCGCCGTGTGGCAAAAGCGCGTCTTCGACAGTGCAGAGTGGTCTGTCGACGCCGGCGGCGGCGTATTTCTTTTTTACCGGGCGCTGCACTTCGACGGTGAGCATATGTGGCTCCCCGGCGCCCTCCCCGTTCTGTCCCTGGAATACAAGAAAACGGGTACGGGCCTGAACATCCTGTACGTCCCCCATTTCAAAACCAACGCGGGTGAAATGCCGGCCGTCCTGTTCGCCCAGCTGACACAACGATTCTGAAGCGCCACTGGCTGGCCGCCGCAGGAAGCCGCTCCCTGCTGGCGTCCGGTTCAGCGCCTGAAGGGCACGACGCGCTGGGTCTGGGTGCCCAGCCCCTCGATGCCCAGGGTCATGACGTCACCCGCCTTCAGGAAACGCTGGGGTTTCATTCCCAGCCCCACGCCAGGCGGGGTGCCGGTGATGATGACGTCGCCCGGCATCAGCGTCATGTACTCGCTGAGATGGCTGACGATCTTGGCCACGCTGAAGATCATGGTGCGGGTGTTGCCGGTCTGCATGCGCTGGCCGTTGACGTCCAGCCACATGGCCAGCCGCTGCGGGTTCTCGATCTCGTCCCGGGTCACCAGCCAGGGGCCCAGCGGGCCGAAGGTGTCGCAGCCCTTGCCCTTGTCCCACTGGCCGCCGCGCTCCAGCTGGAACTCGCGCTCGCTGACGTCGTTGGACAGGCAGTAGCCGGCCACATGGTCCAGCGCCGCCTTCTGCGTGACATGGCGCGCCTGCTTGCCGATCACCACACCCAGCTCCACCTCCCAGTCGCCCTTGACCGAGCCCCGGGGCAGCATGACCTCGTCGTCCGGGCCCTGGATGCAGCTGATGGCCTTGGTGAAGACGATGGGCTCCTTCGGAATCGGCATGCCGGCTTCCTTGGCATGGTCG
>CAUPQO010000050.1:0-17945 GCA_963513295.1 uncultured Hylemonella sp. | reverse complement strand
CCCCCACCCCGAACTCAAGGACCTGCCCGAGGACATCCGCGCCCGCATCCTGGAGGTGCAGGAGAAATCCGGTTTCATCCCCAACGTCTTCCTGGCGCTGGCGCGCCGGCCGGCCGAATGGCGCGCCTTCTTCGCCTACCACGACGCGCTCATGCTGAAGGAGGACTCGGGCCTCACCAAGGGCGAGCGCGAGATGATCGTCACCACCACCAGCGCAGCCAACCAGTGCCTGTACTGCGTGGTGGCGCACGGCGCCATCCTGCGCATCTACGAGAAAAAGCCCCTGGTGGCCGACCAGGTCGCCGTCAACTACCGCAAGGCCGACATCACGCCACGCCAGCGCGCCATGCTGGACTTCGCCATGAAGGTCTGCCAGCGCTCGCATGAAATCGGCGAGGCCGACTTCGCCGCCCTGCACGCCCACGGCTTCAGCGACGAGGACGCCTGGGACATCGCCGCCATCACGGCCTTCTTCGGCCTCTCCAACCGCATGGCCTCGTTCAGCAACATGATGCCCAACCCCGAGTTCTACCTGCTGGGTCGGGTGCCCCGGGACAAGAAGTAAGGGCTGGTAACACCGCCAGCGGCACGGCTTGCAATCCCCGCGGGCCAGGCCTAAGCTTGTTGCCCGGACCCGACCCGCGGCCATCCCGCCGCCGTCCGGCAGGAGCCGCATCATGCGTTCCATCACCCTGCCTGCCATCGTTATGGCCATGCTGTTGTGCGCCGCCCCGGCGCGCGCCGCTGATATCACCCCCGTTACCCCGGGCCCGCCCGACGAGTTGCAGCAGGCGCGCGCGCTGATCAAAAAGCAGGACTGGCGCGCTGCCGCCACGCTGCTGACAGGCTACACCCGCGAACACCCCGGCAATGCCGACGGCTACAACCTGCTGGGCTACAGCTACCGGCATCTGCAGCGCTACAACGAATCGCTGGATGCCTACCTGCGCGCGCTGGCGCTGGATCCAAAACACCGCGGCGCACACGAGTACATTGGCGAGGCCTACCTCTCGCTCGGCCGCCTGGACAAGGCACGCGAGCACCTCGAGATACTGGACCGGCTCTGTTTCTTCCCCTGTGAGGAATACCGCGACCTGAAAAAGGCCTACGAGGCCGCGCTCATGGGCAAGTAGGCGCTACTTCAGCGTGCGTGGCCGGCGCTCGGGTTTCGCGCCGGCAGCCTGGGTGGCCTTGCGGTAGTCCTGCAGTGTCTTCTGCGCGCGGCCCAGCACCGTTTCGGCCGGGTAGCCGGCGGGGCCGAGTTCACCAAAGCGCTGGCCACAGAGCAGCTCCATGCCCTCGCCGGCGCTGTCGGCCGTCCAGATGTGGAAACGCCCCTGAACCACCGCCTCCACCACGCGCGGGTCGAGCATCAGGTGGCGGCGGTTACGGCGCGGGATCAGCACGCCCTGGCGGCCCGTCAGACCGATGAGTTCGCAGCTGCGGAAGTAGCCCTCGATCTTCTCGTTGATGCCACCCACCGGCAGCATCTCGCCATGCTGATTCACCGCGCCGGTCACCGCGATGCCCTGTTGCAGCGGCAGCCCGCAAAGCGAGGACAGCAGCGCGTAGAACTCGGCGCAGGAGGCCGAATCACCCTCTACCCCGCTGTACTCCTGCTCGAACACCACAGCGGCGTTGAGCGCCAGCGGCGCGATGTGCGCAAACAGCGCCGCCAGGTAGCTGTTGAGGATCAGCACGCCCTTGTCGTGGATGGGGCCCGAAAGCTCCACCTCGCGCTCGATGTTGAGCAGGCCCTCGTCGCCTGCGTGCGTGCGCGCCGTCACGCGCACCGGGAAACCGAAGCGGTAGTCGCCCAGGTCCACCACGGTCAGGCCGTTGACCTGCGCCACCCTCTCGCCGTCCACGTCCAGCAGGCGCTCGCCATCCAGTATGGTTTCCTGCAGGCGCTGCTCGGGGTAGTCGTGGCGGTGGATGCGCGCCAGGCGTGCGGCCAGCACATCGCTGGCCTCCACCAGCGTCGCACCGCGCGCGCGCGCCATGGCCGCGGCCTCCATCACCAGCGCCTCGCTGTGCGCGAAGATGGCGCTCTGGCGCGCCTGGTCCTCGGCCTCGCGGTGGGCCTGCTCCAGCAGCGCGGCCACGGCCGGCGCGCTGAAATGCGGCAGGCCCAGCTTGCGACAGGTGTGCGCCACGAAGATGGCGGTGGCGCGGCGCGTCTGCTCGTTGGCCGTGAAGCTCTCGGCAAAGTCCACCTTGCAGCGGAAGCGCCGCGCGAACTCGGGGTCACCCTCCTGCACGGCGTAGTACTCCTCCACCGAGCCCACCAGGATGATCTTCACGTCCACGTCCACCGGCTCGGGCTGCAACGACACGGCGGCGATGGGCGCGTACAGCATGCCCGGCTCCTCGATCTGCAGGCGGGCGCTGCGCAGGAAACGGCGCAGCTTCTCCCACACCGGCTCGTCGGCCAGCAGGTCGCGCAGGTGCAGCATGAGGAAACCGCCGTGCGCGCGCAGCAGGCTGCCTGCGCGGATGCGCGAATAGTCCGTCACCAGCACGTCGTTCTCGTTCTGGTACTCGACGCTGCCGAACAGGGTGCGGAACAGGGGGTTGTCCTCGACGATCACCGGCGCGCCCGCGCGGCCCTGGTTGTCCACCACCAGGTTCACGCTGTAGCGCGTCAGCACGCTGGCCAGCGCCACGGCACGCACGCCCTCCTCATCGCCGTCACCGGGCTGGAACAGCTCCAGGTTCTCCAGCACGTCGTGCGCCACCTGGTCCAGATAGCTGCCCAGCTTGACCGTGTCCTTGATCTGCTTGCGCAGTTCGTTGCGGATCTCCTGCAGTTCGTGCTCCAGCAGGGGCTTGATGACCTGGCGGCGCAGCGCGGCCAGGCCCTCGTTCATCACCCGCTCCAGCGCACGCGTCTTCTCCAGGTAACGCGTGATCTCGCCGCGCAACTCTTCCTCCAGCCGGTCGGTCTCGGCGCGTTTTTCCTTCGGCAGGGCCAGCAGCTTGCCTTCGGTCATGGGCTCGCCCTTGTCGTCGCGCAAGGTCAGCACCAGGTGGCCCTCGTCGCGGATGATGGCAAAGTTGCGCGCCTCGGCGTAGGCGTCCAGTTCGGCGTAGACGCGCTGGTCCTCGGCCTTGTAGGCCTTCTGCAGGTGGGCACTCTCGCCACGGAAGTCCTCGCCGTCCAGTCGCTTGGCAATCTCGGCCTGCAGGGTCTTGAACAGCTGCTGCATCAGGCTGCGCAGCTGGCGGCCCTGGCCGGGCGGCATGCGCAGCGCGCGCGGACGCTCGGGCGCGTCGAAGTTGTGCAGGTAACACAGGTCGGGTGGCACCGGCCGGCTGGCCGCCACCTCGCGCATCATCTGCGCCAGCAGCGTGGTGCGCCCGCTGCCCACCTCGCCCAGCACGAAGAGGTTGTAGTCCGGCGCGTCCATCTGCAAGCCGAAGCGCGCCGCCTGCTCGGCCCGCTCCTGCCCGATCCAGGGCAGGGGCTGGTCCAGCAGTTCGGAGGTGTCGGCAAATCCCAGCGCCCGGGCGTCGACGCTCAGGCGCAAGTCGGCAGGCGGAACCTTGGTGATGGGCATGGGCTTATTTTGCGCCGCCGGGCCCGCCGGTTCATGACCTGCATCAAGACCCGGTCACGGCGGCTGGGGGGCAGCACTCAGGTCGCGAAGCCGTCGTCGGCCTGGATCACCGCGCCGTTGATGAAATGGCTCTCCTTGGCGCACAGCATCACCAGCACCGCGTCCAGGTCGGCCGGCTGGCCCACGCGCTTGCGCGGCAGCATGGCGATGAGCTTCTGGCCCTGCTCGGTCTGCCAGTGATGGTGGTTGATCTCGGTGTCGATGTAACCCGGACACAGGGCGTTGACGTTGATGCCGAACTTGCCCCACTCCATGGCCATGGCACGCGTCATGTGCACCACGGCGGCCTTGCTCATGCAATACACGCCGATCTGCGGCAGCACCTTGAGCCCGGCCATGGAGGCGATGTTGACGATGCGCCCGCCCGTGTAGGTGCCCGGTGCCGCGCCCCGGGCGCGCGCCAGCATGCGCTTGCCCACTTCCTGCGCCACGAAAAAGGCACCCTTGGTGTTGGTGTCCAGCACGTAGTCGTAGTCCTCCTCCGTCACGTCCACCAGGCGCTGCGTGGTGGAGACGCCCGAGTTGATGAGGGTTACTATCTACCGATGCCACCAGGTGAAATCTCCTTAGACCAGTCTTTGGCGCAAAATCGATCGAAAGAAAGCTTGGCACCACCCTTATAGAGGTTAGCTATGCAACAGATCGATTTCAGTTCCTGGAAAAATCTTGAAGCCTATGTGCATCAACTCCAACTCAATGTTGACGGTGGTGTCCGCAACACAGGCGTCTCGAAATTGTTATTTCGTGGGCAAGGGAACGCCGAGTGGACGCTTCAATCTTCACTAGAAAGGCAAGGGCAAGAAAATTTCTCTGTACTTGACTACTACCGACTGGTGCTAAAGGCTAAAGCGCAATTGGAGACGTTTGCGAAGCATGACTGGAGCGAAATCGACTACAAAGAGGTACAGAAGTTGGCCTCGGACTATGACCTGTTCTCCCTGTCCGACCTGCCTGCATATGAGCTTCTAGCCTTTTTAAGGCACCATGGGTTCCCCTCTCCATTACTCGACTGGACTAGGTCACTTTATGTCGCTGCGTTCTTCGCTTATCAACGACCAAGTAACGAGCGGATCAGCGTTTACATGTTTCAAGAACGCACAGGACAGGGGAAGGTGCATTCATCTGAATGGGCACAAATTCGTGGATTGGGACCGCACGTTAGAAGTCATCCGCGACACTTTCTCCAACAAAGTCAGTACACCATATCGATCCAGTTTGTTGATGGTCGGTGGATATTCGTTCCCCACGAAAGTCCGTTTGCACGTGAGAGCAATCATCCTCAAGACCTTCTTTGGAAGCTCACAGCTCCAGCGTCGGACAGAATTGCGGTGTTGAGGCATCTCGACACATACAACTTGAATGAATTCTCTCTGTTCCAATCCGAAGAAGCATTGTTAGCGACGATTGGCCTTCGCGAGCTACACCTCAGCAAGTGATCGCTCGCCAGTTAGACGCAAAAAAGGGCTAGCTAGTCGCTAGTCTTTTTTTTCGACTGGGGTTACTGAAACCCAGTGCTGAATTTCTCTGAGCCTCGCGCCAAAAATCGATTAATAGTTACGCCTATCTTGTTGATGAGGATGTCGATCGAGCCCACCTCGGTCTCGGCGTGCGCCACGGCCGACTTGATGGAGCCGATGTCCGTCACGTCCAGCTCCACCACGTGGGCGTCCCCGCCCTCGCCCTCGATCTGCGCACGCAGTTCCTTGAGCTTCTCGGTGCGGCGTGCCGCCAGCACCACGGCCGCGCCGGCGCGCGCCAGGGTGCGCGCAAACTGCGCGCCCAGGCCGCCCGAGGCGCCGGTGATGAAGGCCACGCGGCCGGAAAGATCGATGCTGTAAGCCATGGTGGGCCCTTTCCAAAAATACCCGACAAAAATAGAACGACCGTTCTATTTTTCAATCATTCCGCTTTAAAATCAGTCGCGTATCCGACAGGTTCGCCGCGGGTTAATCCGTAGCATTGCGCGCCGAACCCGCACCATTATCAAGCGACTTCCAAAGAAGAAAGCAGCCGCCATGACCCACGAAGAAATCCTTGCCCAGTTCGGCCCCCGCGAAGCCATGGAATACGACGTGGTCGTGGTCGGCGGTGGCCCCGGTGGCCTGTCCACGGCCATCCGCCTCAAGCAGCTGGCGACTGAAAAAGGCCAGGACGTCTCCGTGGTGGTGCTGGAAAAAGGCGGCGAGCCCGGTGCCCACATCCTCTCCGGTGCGGTGATGGACCCGATCGCCCTCAATGAACTCTTCCCCAACTGGAAAGAGATGGGCGCCCCGCTGCACCAGCCGGTGACCGGCGACGACGTGCTCTTCCTCTCCGAAACCGGTGCCAAGCGCACCCCCAACTTCCTGGTGCCCGACTGCTTCCACAACGACGGCAACTACGTCATCAGCCTGGGTGTGCTGACCAAGTGGCTGGGTGAGCAGGCCGAGGCCTTGGGCGTGGAGATCTTCCCCGGCTTCACCGCCGCCGAAGTGCTCTACAACGAAAGCGGCGCCGTCAAGGGCGTGGCCACCGGCAACCTGGGCATCGGCAAGGACGGCGAGCCGACCGAAAACTTCCAGCTCGGCATGGAGCTGCACGCCAAGTACACCGTGTTCGCCGAAGGCGCGCGCGGCCACCTGGGCAAGCAACTCATCGCGAAATTCAAGCTCGACGAAGGCAAGGACCCGCAGAGCTACGCCCTGGGCATCAAGGAACTGTGGGAAGTGCCGGCAGATAAAGCCAAGCCCGGTCTGGTGGTGCACACCGCCGGCTGGCCCATGGACAACAGCACCTACGGCGGCGGTTTCCTGTATCACCTGGAAGGCAACAAGATCACCCTGGGCTTCGTCACCGGTCTGGACTACCAGAACCCGTACTTGAGCCCCTTCGAGGAAATGCAGCGCTGGAAGACGCACCCCGCCATCCGCGCCCACATTGAAGGCGGCAAGCGCATCGGTTACGGCGCGCGTGCCATCACCGCCGGCGGCCTGCTGAGCCTGCCCAAGGTGGTCTTCCCCGGCGGCGCCCTGGTGGGCTGCGACGCGGGTTACCTGAACGCCAGCCGCATCAAGGGCAGCCACGCCGCCATCAAGAGCGGCATGCTGGCCGCCGAGGCCCTGTACGGCGCGCTGAGCAGCGGCCGCCAGCATGACGAAGTGACCGCCTACCCGGTCAACTTCGCGCAGAGCTGGCTCTACGACGAACTGCACAAATCGCGCAACTTCAAGCAGTGGTTCAAGAAGGGCAACCTGATCGGTGCCATCATGACCGGCATCGAGCAATGGTTCCTGCCCAGGATCGGCATCAAGACCCCGTTCTGGACCCTCCACCGCAAGGAGGCCGACCACACCCGCCTCAAGCCTGCGGCCGAGTGTGCGCCCATCGCGTACCCCAAGCCGGACGGCAAGCTGACCTTCGACCGCCTGAGCAGCGTCTTCATCAGCAACACCAACCACGCCGAAGACCAGCCCGCGCACCTGACGCTGAAAGACGCCAGCGTGCCCGTGGGCATCAACCTGGCCAAGTACGCCGGCCCCGAAAGCCGCTACTGCCCGGCCGGTGTCTACGAGTTCGTGAAGAACGAGGACAACAGCGACCGCCTGCAGATCAACGCCCAGAACTGCGTGCACTGCAAGACCTGCGACATCAAGGACCCGACGCAGAACATCGTCTGGGTCACGCCCGAAGGTGGCGGCGGGCCGAACTACAGCGGCATGTGAGGCGCTGAAGCGTCCACCGGAACGGGGCCCAACTGCACAGTTCGGCCCCGTACTCATTTCTGTTCACAGCTCGACGAGGAAGGCCGCCAGGGCTCCTGTGCCGCAGGCGTGCAGGAATGCATCCGGATGGTTACGATCGATGGTGTCGATCAACTGCAAAGAACCCGATGGAACTGCGACATCTCCGGTATTTCGCTGCGCTGGCCGGCTCGCTGAGCTTTACCCGGGCGGCCGAGCGGGTGCACGTCACCCAGTCCACCCTGTCGCACCAGATCCGCCAGCTTGAGGAAGAACTGGGCAGCCTGCTGTTCGAGCGGGTCGCCAAGCGCGTCACCCTCACCGAAGCCGGCGAGACCTTTCTCGTCTACGCGACCCGGGCCCTGCAGGAGATCGACCAGGGCGTCGGCGCCCTGAAGGAATCGGACAGCGAACTTGCCGGTTTCGTCCGGGTGGGCGCCACCCATTCCTTCAACCTCGGCTTCATCCCCGAGTGCGTCTCCATCTTCATGAAGCGCCACCCGACCGTGCACATGACGGTGCAGGAACTGGCGGCCGACAGCATCGTCCACAAGGTCAGCGCGGGCGAACTGGACCTGGGCATCACCTACCGCCCCGCCGGCCTGAGCGAACTGGTTTTCGAGCCGCTCTACAACGAGGAGATGGTGCTGGTGGTCGGCCCCAGCCACCCGCTGTACAAACGCAAGCGGGTGCGCATGGTGGAGCTGCACCGGCAGGCGCTGGTCCTGCTCACCCGGGAGTTCACCACGCGCTCGCTGCTGGAGGAATGTTTCGTGGCCAGCGGCGCCGAGCCGCGGGTCGTGGCCGAGATGAACACCATCAGCCCCATGCTGTCGCTGGTGGAGCGCACCGAGATCGCGACCATCGTCTCGCGCAGCGTGATACCCGGCGGCGCTGCCCTCAAGGCCATCCCGATCGAGAACCCCACCCCCATCCGCACCCCGGGCATCCTGCGGCGCAAAGCCGACCGCCCCTCGCCCGAGGTGCGTTCCTTCTCGTCCATCGTGCGCAAGCTGGGCTTCAACAGCAGCCTGCAGAAGGTGCCCTGAATGGAAAAGGCCGATGTCCGGCAAACCGGACATCGGCCTTGTTCAGATGCAGCGCAGCGGTTCAGTCCAGGCGGATGTTGCGTGCCTTGGCGATCTTGCTGAACATGCCGGCATCCTGGCTCACCAGGGCGGCCATGTCAGCCCGCGAGAGACCCAGGGGCTCCACGTTCAGGTCCCGGATGCGTTTCTGCATGTCGGCATCCTTGCTGGCTTCCACCAGCACGCTGTTCAAGCGTGCCAGCACGGCGGCCGGCGTGCCCGCAGGCGCCCAGATGCCATGCCAGGAGGTCACGGCCAGGCCCGGCACCACTTCCGCCAGCGTGGGCACATCCGGCAGGGCGGGATGGCGGCTGGGCCCGGAATAGGCCAGGGCCTTGGCGCGGCCGCTGGTGATCAGAGGCATGGCGGTGGCGATGGGCTCCATCAGCGTGTCGACCTGGCCGCCCACCAGATCGGCGATGGGGCTGGCGCGGTAGGGCACGTGAATCATCTCGATATTGGTCTCGTCCTTCAGTATCTCGACTATCAGATGGGAAGGACTGCCCGCGCCATAAGAAGCATGAGAGATGGTGCCCGGCTTGGCTTTCGCAGCGGCCACGAGTTCCTTGATCGAACTGGCGGGGAACTTCGGGTTCGCGATCAGCACCAGGCCCTGGCGCATGGTCGTGGCGACCGGGGTGAGATCCTTCTCGGGATCAAAGGGCAGCTTGGTGTAGAGGAAGGGGTTGAGCGTGAACCCGGTCGACAGGTTGTAGAGCACGGTGTAGCCATCGGCCGGCGATTTCGCCACCGTGTCCGAGGACAGGTTACCGGCCGCCCCCGGCTTGTTGTCGACCACGACCGGCACGCCCAGCTTCTTGGAAGCGTAGTCGCCGTACATGCGGGCAAAGATGTCCGGTGGGGTGCCGGCCGCAAAGCCGACCACGATCTTGATGGGCTTGCTGGGCCAATCGGTGTTCTGGGCGTGGCCCAGGCTGCACAGCAGCCCGAGGAGCAGGCCACCGAGCAATTTGATATTCAAGCGCATGTTTGTCTCCTTGTGCGGACTGAGGTCCGCTTTGTTAAAAATTTCGACTTGCAACTGACACAGGGTCACCGGGGGTCATCGCCAGCCCGGCGTTCACTTGCTCTGGGATCAATCGATGGCATGGGCTCCTTTCTGCATATCCGTCGACCGGCTCGATCTCACGCGGCCTCCCCGTAACCTTCGGGCAGGAGCCCGTCGTACTGCAGCTCGCGCGTGGCCTGGTAGGACAGGGCAAAGCCGCTGGGCTTTTCGGCCTCCTCGGCCAGGTGGGCGATCAGGCCCGCCGTGCGCGCCAGGATGGGCACACCGCGCAGCGAGGACACCGGAAAGCCGACGCCCATGAGCACGGCCGGGATGGCGGCCGAAACGTTCATGCGCAAGTCCTTGCCGGTGATGCCGGGGATCGCGCGCTCCAGCGCCTGGGCGATGTGCACATAACGCAGGTCGGCGCCGGCCTGGGTGGCCACTTCGATGAGGCGATCCACACGCGGGTCACGGGCCTTGTGCAGGGGATGACCGTAGCCGGGAATGGCGCGGCGCGCGGCCTTGAGCTCGCCGATGGCCGCCGCCGCCGCCGCGTCCAGGGTGGCGCCGGCATCCACGCGGGCGGCCACGTCCGCAAACAGTCGGCCCGCAGTTTCGGATGCCCCCAGGATGACCGAGCCGCAGCCCAGGATGCCCGCGGCCACCGCGCCCTGCAGCGCATCGGGAGCGGCCGCAAAAGTCATGCGGCTGGCCTGCACGCTGGGCACCAGGCCGTGTTCGGCAATGGCCACCAGGGTGGCGTTGAGCACTGCACTGCAGGCGGCATCGGGTTTGCGGCCCGTCAGCAGCAGGAAGAAGTAGTCCGCAAAGGGCAGGTGGCCGATCAGGTCCTGGCACAGGTCCTGCCCCCGCACGACGATGGTGTGTTCGTCGGAAGTGCAGATGGCGGTGCGGGGGATGGTTTCTTTGCCGATTTTCATGGGAGTCGCTCTCAGGCCTGCCGGGGGGCGAGGCAGAAGTCGTAGTGGGCGGACCAGTAGGGCTGGGCCATGACCCGGCCATCGGGCGCCTGGCCGGCGGGGTGCTTTTCGTAGTCCACGATCAGGCTGGGCCGCACGCCGAACACCGCGTCGGAGTCGATGTAGGGGCTGTTGGCGACGAACAGGTGGGTGGTGACCGGCACATGCCCGGGCGCCGACACCATCATGTGGATGTGGCCGGGCCGGTTGGGGTGGCGCCCCATGCCGCCGAGCATGCGGCCCACCGGCCCGTCCACCGGCACCGGGTAGTAGGAGGGCCGGATGGACCAGTACCAGTAACGGCCCTGCTCGTCGGTGCGGATGCGGGCCCGCGCGGCCATCTCCGCGCCCTCGATCTGCATGTCGTAGTTGCCTTCGCCGTCACCGGACCAGATGTCGAGCAGCGCGCCCTGCAGCGGCTTGCCGCTGGTGTCCGTGATGCGCCCGCTATAGAAGGTGGGCTCGCCTGCCACCCCCTCGGCAATGTTGGCGCCCAGCGGCTGCTCCGGCGCGCCCTCCCAGTAGTAGGGGCCCTGCACGGTGGCTTCGGTCGCCTCGGTGGCCTTCGCCCCGGTCCGCCCCTGGGCCAGGGCACGGGCCTGGTCCAGCATCACGACCATCATCGAAGCGCCCAGGGTGTCGGACAGCAGGATGAATTCCTGGCGTTTGTCGGTGCAGGCCTGGCCCACCGCCGTCAGGAACTGGATGCCGTTCATCCACTCGTCGGGCTTGAGGTCCACGTCGCGCAGGAAGGCGTGCAGGTGCTTGATCAACGACGCCATGATCTGCGCAAAGCGGGGATCGGTCGCTCCTTCCAGGCGCTCCAGCACCGCCTGGGTCAATTCGTTTTCGTTCGAGGGATTCATGTCCTGGGGTCTCCTGGTCTTTGTCGTTGTGTCGTTGGGTGAAGCTCAGGCCGCACGCTTGGGCAGTGCGCCCAGGCGGCGGCGCAGGGGTTCGACGATGGCCTCGTTGTCGGCGCCCAGCGCGGGTGGGGCCGTGACCTCCAGCGCGCGCTCGCCATCGAAGCTCACGGGGGAACGGATGGTGTGCCATTCGCCGCCCTCGGGGTGGGGCGCGCTCACCTGGAGCTGCAGGTGCTGGGCCTGCGGGTCTTCCATGGCCTCGCGGGTGTCGTACATGGGCGCATGGGGCACGTCCTCGGCCTCCAGCCGGCGGCACCAGGTGGCCCGATCCTGCTGGCGAAACAGGCCGCTGAGCAGCACGATCAGCTCGTTCTGGTGGGTGATGCGGGCCTCGCGGTCGGCAAAACGCGGGTCTTCGAACAGTTGCGGCCGTTCGATGGCCTTGGCCAGGCCCTGCCAGAACTTCTCGGGCGAGGACATGTGCAGCGCGATCCAGAGCCCGTCGGCGCACTCCAGCACATAGGACTGCGAGACGCTGGGGCGGCTGAACGGCCCCATGATCTCGCCCTCGGAGAAATAGTGGGTGAAAGCGTCCAGATTGAAGTGGCACATCGCCTCCAGCATCGACACCTCGACCTTGCGGCCCACGCCCGTGCGGCCCCGCTCCACCAGCGCGCCCAGAATGCCGTAGGCGGCATAAAAGCCGGTCATCGCGTCGGCCACGGCTGGGCCAACCACACGCGGATTGACCGGGTTGACCAGCAGCTTGAGAAAGCCACTGGCCGCCTGCGCCACCGTGTCGTAGGCCGGACGGCCCGCGGCCGGTCCGGTCTGGCCGAAACCGCTGATGGCGCAGTAGACCAGGCGCGGGTTGAGCCCGCGCAGGTGGGCCTCGCCGGCGCCCAGGCGCTCGGCCGTGCCGGGGCGGAAGTTCTGGATGTAGACGTCCGCGTCCTTCACCAGCTCGTCGAACACCGCCGCGTCCTCAGGCAGCTTGGTGTTGAGCGTGATGCTGCGCTTGTTGCGGTTGTAGGTCTGGAAATGCGGGCTGTAGAGGCCGCCGCGGAAAGCGCGGAAAGGGTCCCCCGTGCCCGGCTGTTCGATCTTGATCACCTCGGCCCCGAGGTCGGCGAGGAACATGCCGGCCGCCGGACCGGTGATGAAGGTGCCTTGCTCCAGCACCTTGATGCCGCTGAGGACTTTCTGCATGACGACGTCTCTTTCTTTATCAGTCTCTTGCCTTGTCTGGCATGGGGCGGACTGTAGAGCGCGTGATCAATTTTCAGAAATGATTTTTTTGCATAAAGATGATCGATGGCATCGATAGATCAGGCCACAGGCCGGTCCAGACATGAACACTCAAGATGGCTGGGGTCTGGAACGGTGTGGCACAGGACGCGGGGAGTTGAGCCCCGGCCTGCCAACGATCAGCGGAACACCCGGCGGGTGTACTCGTCGCGGTCAGCCTGCGCGCTGTTGGCCGTGCGCCTCAGCTGATCGGCAAGCGCCAGGTCTTCGGCACTCGGGGCGGCCCCCTTGCCCTCGGCAAACAACTTGTAGCGCAACAGAACCTTCATCTCCATGCGCCTGGCTTCCTGATTGGCCGCCACCCAACGCTGGTGCAGCTCTTCCCACTTCAGGCCTGCTTCTTTCAGATCCATGCTGTGTCTCTTTTTTCTGGGACCCATGCATGCCGGGGAAAACTCCCGGAGCGTCTGCATCTGGCCGGAGTGGATACTAAGACCAATCCCCCCCGTCAGAGCACGGGAGGGCGTGCAGGAATGTGACTGTCTGCAACAGCCGGGAGGACGGGGCCCGACGTGGCGCCGGGGCCCTGCCCCCGATGCCGGCGTCCGATTTGCAGCGGTTGCTGTCGGTTGCGGCTACGCCGTCACGTCACGGTTTCTTCCCCGAAGCGGTCATCCTGGTGCCCGCGCCCTCGGACGACCCGGCGGCCGGTTTCAGTGGAATAGCCGACATTGGCAGCGCGCTGCATCGCAACGCCAACTGAAGGTCTGCTGTCCGCGACTGCGATATGGCACTCTCGACCCATAGCGGAAGTAGCCGGTCTGCAAAAGCAGACATTCAACGTGAAGGTCACCGGCGCTAAGCGGCTGTATCGCGCAGCGTCTGGTGGAGCACAGGGTTATGGAGCACGGCCTACTCGCAACCCAGAGCAGAAACGAATCTCGGATAGGTCGGGCGCGCAGATTCCAACACCTTCACGCAATCACCGACGCTGCTCCCAAAGTAGTCTGACACAACAATGACTTCCCTCCGTTCGACCGTCGATATTCGATACTCGTAGATAGCAATTGAGGTCTTCTTCTGAAGCGCGTCACCGAGAGCCAGTCCCGCAGCGCCAAGGACACTGGCCATTGCCGGTCCGGCATTCTGCGAATCGGCTCTCACCTGTGTTCGTGTCCCTATCTGCGTCTTTGACGTGATTCGCCCCAAGGATTCCCTAGCGTTCAGATCGTAGCTTGGACTTGTTGTGGCACAACCTGTGATCAGGAGCGCAGTACCGACTATCAAATGCGCGTAGATGATTGCTCCATAACGTTGGCGCTGTCCGGCACGCAGCAGGCGCCGCGAAGTGGCAACCCGCTGCTGCGCGTCCGCGCCGAGCAACATGTTAAGCGTCACCCTCGCTGGGAGCCATGTACTTTGAGAAATTCTGGATGTAGTCGTCAAGGTTTTCCTCCAGCATCAAGCGGTATTGCTCTAAGAAATAGTCGAGCGTTTCAGTTTTTGCTTTTTCCATCTCGGCGCCGCTGGCAAAGCCGCATGCACTCACCCAGGCATTGAACCTCGCCGTTGCGTAGAGCATTGACGCACTGGCCTTGCCCCTGCCAATCTCAGCCAGATGATCATTTGTCAGGTGGATGTGCGCATCTGCACGATCGTAAAACTTGTCGTCTACTTCTTTTGGCACGGCATGTTCTTTCGACGTTTAACGTTTGAGATGAGCGGAAGCCGCAGGCGATCCGCTCGCGATTGATATGTTAGGTTGCATTGACGCCCTCTTCCTCAGAGTCTTGGTAGTAAAACCCAACGTCAAGTGCAATTTGATGGCGCACGAGTAGTTCGGCCAACTGCACTGAAATGAAAGGTCCACCACCAGTGCCTCTGCCGCCCCAAAAGAAACCAAGGTGTGTTTCAGTCCCGGAAACGCGTTCGGCAGGCAGGGACGTCCCCGGCTTCAGACGACTGAGGAGCCACTCCACATGCGGGTACGGATCCAGTACCTCAGGGCCAATAGCGTGTTCTGAATCAAAGGCCCAGGCATACCGCGGAAGATCGGCTCGCCGCAAAAATCCGGCCGCCCTGAGCCGCTCGGCGCTCGCCAAGCGCTCCGGCGATCGCAGGTCATCGCACTCTATTGTTTCGAGTATTTCCGAAGACAGAATACGAGAAGCCGCCTGTGCGTCGTTGGACTTCACAAAAAATGTGCAGTAGTAAGTCACGTTTCGTGCGACCTAACGTCGAAGCTGCCCGGCACGCAGCATAGGCCGCGAAGCGGCATTGTGCTGCTGCGTGTCCGCGCCGAGCGAAATGTTAAAAGTGTCATTCATAGACAAGTGGGAGCGTGACGCGCAACGCAAACCATGCAAGAAAGAAGATTCCGGGAATAAGGCAGGCACGGACTGCGAGTTTCGGCCAAACATACGTTCCCGTAGACAAAACTATCTGGCGAACATAAACACGGTGTGCGGCAATGAAGGTCAAGATTGCTGCAAATGACAAAAGCGCAGCAGCCGCAAGCGCCGAAAATATGCAGCGAAGGAAGAACTCAACTGGATCTGTTTGAAATGTGATTAGACGCGGAACCACGCGGCTTCGCGACAGCAATAATTCGCCGTGTTGCCAAATTTGATGCGTGCCCTGCAGCAGAACTACTGCGATCACGACGCACGCCGAAACCGCAACAAAAGCGGTCGCCAGCACTACCGGCAGAGATCTTGGGAGCGGCGGCATGGCACTTTTAACGTGAAAGTAACCGGCGCCTTGCGCCCAGTGGCCGCGAAGCGGCGGCATACCGCAAAGCGTCCGTGTTGACTGACATGTTAACGCTCATGCACCACCACTTGAGAGTACTTCGCAACGGCTGCCTTGAGGCCCAATGCGATCAAGCCGCCTAATAGAAGCGGTAGACCTCTCAACAAGAGAACATCAATCACGACCTGTCCGAGAGCCTGGACGACGGCTTCGCTTGCGAGCGCCGACAAACCGCTACGTCTGCCACTCAGAAGCACAAGCCAAGGTCCGGCAAGAATTGCCGTGAAGAGAACGGCAAGTGCGCCCAAACCAAATGCAACCGGTGCGCTCGCCGCGACGATCCAGCGCGTTAGCAAGGCGCCTGCAATTGCGGCGGGTACTCCATACAGGGCAACGCCAGACCAAATTCCAGGAACGAGCTGATTAAGTTGCAGCGATCCTGGCCCTGGGAAGGCGGCCAGCGACAACGGAAAGCAGATACCCGCAGCGACAGCGAACCAAATCGCGCCAAAGAGTTGCAGCCTCGGCACTGCTAGTTTCATGAGCGTTAACGTTTGAGATGAGTGGGAGCCGTAGGCGATCCACTCTCGATTGAAAGGTTAGAGCGCATCACATCACCTCTGAAGTGCCAGGTAATACCCGGGAATGGCAAGGCACAGAGCGATCGCAAAGACGGTACCGCCACGGCGACAGAGCTGTCTACCCGCGTCGTCATAACGATCCGACTCCAAGAACCACCAGAGCGTCCAGCCGACGACCCGGTCTTGTTCCGTAGAGTCGGGCAGATGCTTTAGCGCAAGGATGCCCAGTATTGAGTAATACACACCCGCCACGATTGAGGAAACAACCAATAGCCATCCGATCAACACTACTGCGTCCATGCGTTCTAACGTTGCCGCTCAGCGGGAGCCGAAGGCGATCCGATGCAGCGGCCTGTTAAACAGGGTTCGTCTGATCCTAGGGTAATTAGCGACAAACGCATTTTGCAAACCTCTCATGGTTGCGGCGTTCAGTAGCAGGTGCGCTGGGGAATTGCCGCGTTCCTTCCATCGCCCCAACTAGCGGTGCGCATTGCTTCTTACAGTTAGCTAAGTCAGCTTTCATTGCTTCTTCTCTGCTTGGCGAAAAGTAGAAGGCAATACCCATAACAGTCGCTACCAGCAGCACGACTCCGAGTTTGGCGTACTTACGAACGCTCGTCCTTATGTTCGATAGTTCGAAATCGAAGATCACAATGTTTAACGTTGAAGGCCACCGGCACGCAGCACGCGCCGCGAAGCGGCAACTAGCTGCTGGGTGTCCGTGTGGGCCGACCAGTTAAACCGTTCCATTGCCGCCGAATCTCCCTTGTTCCTTCCGCTCAAACCTATCTCGAGCTTGGTCACGAATGTCGTCCAATTCTGCACGGGTGATGACTCCCTTAGCAATCTGCTCTTCAAACACCTTTTCCAGTTCCGCCAAGTGCTGCTCAAGAGATAGCCCCTCAAATCGCCGATCCCGCCGTGACTTTAACCACCAACGGTAAATGGTAAATCCGATTGCCAGGATGCCGAACAGTCCTAGCAAACTCAAGCCTTTACTGTCTGTGGGAGCAAAGCCAAGCTGCAAAAAACCGAGGTACAGCAAAAACAGACACGCACTGAGCGCGAGCCACCAACTGACCTTGCTCAACGTCGTTGACTTGGAAAGGAGCTTCATGCGTTCGTGGTTTAACGTTGGAGATGAGTGGGAGCCGTAGGCGATCCACTCTCGATTGACTTGTTAGAGAAGCAGCGCACTTACTGCCTCACGCTATTTCGAAGAAAGACCAACAGAAAATAGCTGAGAACTGCCGTCACGAGCGCGACGACAAAAGCCTCAAGCGTAAGCTGACGCTCGACTGCTTCATACGCGCTAGGCTTCGCCTGATACTCAAGGAAGTAGCCCCCACCCCCAGGCCATACGAACTTGCCGATCTCCACAACGGCTTGCACAACCCGATGCACTCCTAGCACCAGTACGAAGGATAGGGCGAAGAAGAAAAACGGCTTGGGGAGCGTATCGCGCCAAAGGACCGCCGCTGCAACGGCGACAACCCCGGCCAACAGGAAGGGAAGGAAAACGGATGCAAGAAAACCCATGCTCTTTCTCTGCTCTCTAACGTTTGAGGTAAGCGGATGCCGAAGGCAATCCGCGCTTGACTGTAGTGTTAGGCATTTAGCGATCAAGCCGAACCGACTTGTCCCCATACTGAAGACGCAAGCGTTCAACAACTAGTTGATTGAAGGCATCTTCGACTTGATTGATTGAATAGCGACCGAAAGGCCTCGCATCTTTGATCAGAACTATCCGAAATCTTTCAGGCGAAGGATCGTAGAAAACCTCGACCATTATTCCCTCATGCTGACCATTCGAGAAAAACGCACATGGACCTTCTGGAGGTCTGTTCCACCACCAGTTGGGAGAGCACTCCGGAGATCTCGTTGCAGAGAATCTAGACGCAAACTCTTGAACGATCGTTTCAATCTTCTGAAACTGCGACTTATCGACTCCTACATAGACGGCGCCAGCCTGGGTTGAAGCCGCTTCTGAACGAACAGTCACGTTGAGATTTGGCGAAGGTGCGCAGTTAAACGCCATCAGTGGAACGCTGGCTAGAGCGAGGATCAGGCGAAGCTTCAT
>CAUPQO010000049.1:0-17955 GCA_963513295.1 uncultured Hylemonella sp. | reverse complement strand
TGGGGCAAGATCTGGAACGCACGTGCCTACAACGCCTGCTCGCAGATGCCGCGCGCCGGCCACAAGGGCGTGCTGACCGAACAGCAGGTCAAGCACATCATGGCCCTGCTGCTCGACCCCAAGTCGCCGGTCAACCAGTAATTCCTCTACCATCGGCCCGGGGTGCGTCCCCGGGCTCTTTTTTCATCAAAACATCAGTGGATGCGAAAACATGAATCTTTCAAAACGTGAATTCATGCAGGTGCTCGGCGCGGGCACCATGGCTGGTTTGGGCATGGGCACCTACGCCGAGGCTGACGCGGCCACGGCGGCCCAGGGTCTGTACGACATCCCGAAGTTCGGCAATGTGTCTTTCCTGCACATGACCGACTGCCACGCGCAGCTCAAGCCCATCTATTTCCGTGAGCCCAACGTGAACCTGGGCATCGGCAGCATGAAGGGCAACCTGCCGCACCTGGTCGGCGAGCACCTGCTCAAGGTGGCCAAGGTACGCCCCGGCACGGCCGAGGCGCATGCCTTGACCTACCTCGACTTCGAAAAGGCCGCCAAACGCTACGGCAAGGTCGGCGGCTTCGCGCACCTGGCCACCCTGGTCAAGCGCATGAAGGCCAGCCGTCCCGGCGCGCTGCTGCTCGACGGCGGCGACACTTGGCAGGGTTCGGCCACTTCGCTGTGGACCAACGCGCAGGACATGGTGGACGCCTGCAAGCTGCTGGGCGTGGACGTGATGACCGGCCACTGGGAATTCACCTACGGCATGGAGCGGGTCAAGGAGATCGTCGAGAAGGATTTCGCCGGCAAGGTGGACTTCGTGGCGCAGAACGTCAAGACCAACGACTTCGGCGACCAGGTCTTCAAGCCCTATGTGATCCGCGAGATCAATGGCGTGCCCTGCGCCATCATCGGCCAGGCCTTCCCCTACACCCCCATCGCCAACCCGCGCTATATGGTCGCCGACTGGGCCTTCGGCATCCAGGACGAGAACATGCAGGCCATGGTCAACGAGGCGCGCGGCAAGGGCGCCCAGGTCGTGGTGGTGATCTCGCACAACGGCATGGACGTGGACCTGAAGATGGCCAGCCGTGTCTCCGGCATCGACGCCATCATGGGCGGCCACACGCACGACGGCATGCCAGTGGCCAGCATCGTCAGCAACAAGGGTGGCAAGACCCTGGTCACCAACGCCGGCTCCAATGGCAAGTTCCTCGGCGTGCTGGACTTCGAGGTCAAGGACAAGAAAGTCAGCGATTTCCGCTACAAGCTGCTGCCCGTGTTCTCCAACATGCTGCCGGCCGACAAGGAGATGGACGCGCTGATCAACAAGATCCGTTCGCCCTATGAATCCAAGCTGAACGAGGTGCTGGGCGTGACCGAAGGCACGCTGTACCGCCGCGGCAACTTCAATGGCACCGGCGACCAGCTGCTGCTCGATGCGCTGCTGGACGTGCAGGGCGCCGACATCGCCTTCTCGCCGGGCTTCCGCTGGGGCACCAGCCTGCTGCCGGGCCAGGCGCTCACGCGCGAGTGGCTGATGGACATGACCGCCACCACCTACTCCTACGCCACCGTGACACCGATGAGCGGTGCCACGATCAAGACCGTGCTGGAAGACGTCTGCGACAACCTGTTCAACCCCGACCCCTACTACCAGCAGGGTGGCGACATGGTGCGCGTGGGCGGACTGACCTACAGCTGCAACCCGCTGGAAAGCATGGGCAAGCGCATCTACGACATGCGCCTGAACGGCAAGCTGATCGAGGCCGACAAGAGCTACAAGGTGGCCGGCTGGGCTCCGGTGGCCGAGGAGGCCCGCAACGCCGGCAACAAGCAGGTCTGGGACGTGGTCGAGACCTGGCTCAAGGCGCGCGGCGGCAAGATCAGCCCCCGCAAGCTCAACATGCCCAAGGTGGACGGCGTGCTGCCCAACCCGGGTTACGCTGCGCTGTAAAGCCGTACGGCGGCCAGCAGAAAAACGGGCCCCGCGGGGCCCGTTTTTTTGCGCTGACCGGAATCAGCGGATCTGCTCGATCGAGAACTTCTTGTCCAACACGACCGCAGGAATCAGTGCATAACCCTGGTTCTGCCAGTGCATGAGTTCGGTGATGGCCGAGGGTGTGACCTCCACGAAGTCCTGCATGTCGGCGGCGCTGTAGCCGTAGTCCTGCAGCGCCAGGCCGCAGACCTTGAACTTCACGCCCATGTCGGCGTAATAGCGCATGCGCTGCAGCACCTCCTGGTAGCGTTCCTGGTTCTTCCTGGCCAGCGTCACGATCTCGGTGCCGTGCAGCAGCACGATGATCTTGATGTCCTCGGGGAACATGCTGTAGGGCGCCTCGGTCAGCGGATTGACCAGGCTGCGCACCCAGTACAGGGCCGCCCCCAGCTTGGCGGGGTCGTCCAGAAAGATGTCGACCAGGGCCTTGGGGTTCTGGTAGGGCGTCTGCACGAATTTCGCCTGTGCCTGTACGGGCGATGCGGGAACGTAGGTGAGCAGGATCATCCCAAGGGCGACAAGGGTGTGGCGCAGGTGTTGGAGCACGGTGTTTTCCTTTGGATATGCAGGTCGGTGGCCATGCAAGAATATGACACCGGCCACGGTCCACGCCAATATGCGGAAAAACATCGGTATTGTCTATCTCTGCCTTTCTCTTGGCGGCTGTGCGGCGTGGCTGCCGGTCGCACGCACCGACACCACGCCCTTTGCAAGCTATGACGAAGCGCTTGCGGCCGTCTTGTCGCTGGAGCCCAGGAAAAGCAACCGGCAAACCCTGGAAGAAATGGGTTTGGTCCCGGCCAGACATCCCAATACGCTGATCCTGACCCACGCCGACGTGGTGCGCCGCTTCGTCAGCGGTTCGCTGCTGAGGCGGGAGGACCTCGATCCGGGCGTGCTCAGCTGCGTGGAGTCGCGAAACGCCTGCAGCGGCATGGAAATCACTGGGGCAAAGATCAACCGCGAGCGCAAAGGCAGCTTCTGGGCCGACTTCTTCAACTTCAAGCGTCGCACCGAGACCACGGGCTGGCGCTTCACGGCCTTGATCCTGCTGGTGGATGACCAGGTGGTGTACCGTTCCATTGGCGGGCAACCCACGGTCAATGAGGTGGAGCAAACCCGAAATCCGCTCGGACCGCTCCAGGATATCGGTCCGCCTGCGGCTCGGGAGGCGCTGGACTAGGGCCGCAAACCCCAGCGACGCCAAATCCGGAGGTGGTGCCCCCGACAGGAATCGAACCTGTATCTAGCGCTTAGGAGGCGCTCGTTCTATCCATTGAACTACGGCGGCTGGGCTGCCATTGTAAATGGCAGTGCCGCCGCCGTACGGCCGTATTGGGCCCACCTCCCTCCCGGCCTCCCTCCGCCAGCGGAGGGAGGGGTGGGTCAACCGCGCTTTGCGCGGCTGGCTGGCAATCGCTTATTTCGTGAGGAGTCGCATCGCTTCCTCGATGCCCTTGATGGTCAGGGGGTACATGCGGTTGCTCATGAGCTGCTGCATGATGCTGATGCTCTGGCGGTACTGCCAGACACCCTGGGGCTCGGGGTTGATCCAGACGAACTTGGGGAAGGCGTTGGTCAGGCGCTGCAGCCATTCGGCGCCGGCTTCCTCGTTGTTGTATTCCACGCTGCCGCCGGGCTGCAGGATCTCGTAGGGGCTCATGGTGGCGTCGCCCACGAAGACCAGCTTGTAGTCCTTGTTGTACTTGCGGATGATGTCCCAGGTCGGGAACTTCTCGCTGTAACGCCGCCGGTTGTTCTTCCACATGAAGTCGTAGACGCAGTTGTGGAAGTAGTAGAACTCCAGGTGCTTGAACTCGGTCTTGGTGGCGCTGAAGAGTTCTTCCACCCGGGCGATGTGCTCGTCCATGGTGCCGCCCACGTCCATCAGCAGCAGCACCTTCACGTTGTTGTGGCGCTCTGGCACCATCTTGATGTCCAGGTAACCGGCGTTCTCGGCCGTGGCGCGGATGGTGTCGGGCAGGTCCAGTTCCAGCTCGTGGCCCTCACGCGCGAAGCGGCGCAGGCGGCGCAGCGCCACCTTGATGTTGCGTGTGCCCAGCTCCTGGGTGTCGTCGTAGTCCTTGTAGGCGCGCTGGTCCCAGACTTTCACCGCGCTCTTGTTGCGGCTCCTGTCCTGGCCGATGCGTATGCCCTGCGGGTTGTAGCCGTTGGCGCCGAAGGGGCTGGTGCCGCCGGTGCCTATCCACTTCGCTCCGCCCTCGTGGCGCTCCTTCTGCTCCTCGAAGCGCTTCTTGAGTGTCTCCATCAGCTCGTCCCAGCCCAGCTTCTCGATGGCGGCCTTCTCCTCGGGGCTGAGGTTCAGTTCCAGGTTCTTGCGCAGCCACTCCAGCGGGACGTCCTTGGTGAAGTCGGTCAGCAACTCCACGCCCTTGAAGTAGGCGGCGAAGGCGCGGTCGAACTTGTCGTAGTGTTTTTCGTCCTTCACCAGCGTGGTGCGGCTCAGGTAGTAGAAGTCGTCGATCGAATAACCGGAGGTGGCGGCCTCGTCATCGGCCACGGCCTTGGGGCCGACCACGCCCTCCTTGAGCGCTTCGAGCAGGGTCAGGTATTCCTTGACCGAGACCGGCAGCTTGGCCGCGCGCAGGGTGTAGAAAAAGTCGATCAGCATGCGCCCCCCTTGCCATGCGGTTTGTCCAGCAGGTAGAACAGCTGGGCCCGGGCCTCGGGCCATTCGCCGCTGCGCATGCTGTACATCACGGTGTCGCGGATGGTGCCGTCGCGCCGCAGGGCGTGGCCGCGGATCACACCGTCTTTCTTCGCGCCCAGGCGCTCGATGGCGGCCTGTGAGGCGTGGTTGTAGTTGTCGGTGCGCCAGCCCACCACATGGCAGCCCAGGGTCTCGAAGGCATGGGTCAGCAGCATGAGTTTGCAGCTGGTGTTGACGTGGGTGCGTTGCGCGCTTTTCGCGTACCAGGTGTAGCCGATCTCCACCCGTTTCACGGCCGGCAGGATGTCGTGGTAGCTGGTGCAACCCAGCACGCGGCCGCTGAGCTCGTCCAGCACCGCGAAGGCGAAACGGTGGCCTTCGGTGCGGGCTTGCAGCGCCGTTTCGATGTAAGCACGGGTTTCGTCGGGGCCAGGCACCGAGGTCACGCGCAGCTTCCAGAGTTCGCCATCGGCGGCAGCGGCGCGCAGGCCGGCCTCGTGCTCCAATCCCAGCGGCACCAGCTGTACGCCGCGTTGCGCCAGGGTGACGGGCTGGACGAAAGCCATCTCAGTGCCGTCCGTTGCCCAGCCGCAGGCGCCAGGCCAGGCGCAGGCAGACCAGGCCGCCGAGCAGGGTGATCACCAGGCCGGCCGAGCGGTCACCCGTGGCGGCCAGGGCGTCCATGCCCTGCAGGCGCGCGATGAAGTAGCCGATCACGCAACCGGCCAGGAAGCTGCCGACCAGCACGGGGATGTCCTTGAGTACCGGCTTCATGGCCATTACCGGTTATGACGCTGCATGAAGACCAGCTTCTCGAACAGGCTCACGTCCTGCTCGTTTTTCAGCAGGGCGCCCACCAGCGGCGGCACGGCCACCTTCTCGTCCTTGCTCTGCAGGGCCTCGGCCGGGATGTCCTCGGCCAGCAGCAGCTTGAGCCAGTCCAGCAGCTCGCTGGTCGAAGGCTTTTTCTTCAGGCCGGGCAGGTTGCGCACGTCGAAGAAGGTCTTCATGGCCGCGCCCAGCAGCTCCTGCTTGAGGCCGGGGAAGTGCACGCCCACGATCTTGGCCATGGTCTCGGCGTCGGGGAACTTGATGTAGTGGAAGAAGCAGCGGCGCAGGAAGGCATCGGGCAGCTCCTTCTCGTTGTTGGAGGTGATGAAGACCAGCGGGCGGTGTTTGGCCTTGACCAGCTCGCGCGTCTCGTAACAGTAGAACTCCATGCGGTCGATTTCGCGCAGCAGGTCGTTGGGGAACTCGATGTCGGCCTTGTCGATCTCGTCGATCAGCAGGGCGACCGGCTGATCGGCCGTGAAGGCCTGCCACAGCACGCCCTTGACGATGTAGTTGTGGATGTCCTTGACCTTCTCGTCACCCAGCTGGCTGTCGCGCAGGCGGCTGACCGCGTCGTACTCGTACAGGCCCTGCTGCGCCTTGGTGGTGGACTTGATGTGCCACTGCAGCAGCGGCAGTTTGAGGGCCGTGGCCACGTCCTCGGCCAGCATGGTCTTGCCGGTGCCGGGTTCGCCCTTGACCAGCAGGGGGCGCTTGAGGGTGATGGCGGCGTTGACCGACAGCATCAGGTCCTGGGTGGCAACGTAGTTCGAGGTACCTTGGAATTTCATGGCAGCAGGGGGTTCTGGGTCGGGAAAACCCGGGGGGTGGCGGCAGATATAATGTCAGGCTGATTTATATCAACCACAGGCTGATTGTCCTCGCAAAATGAACAAACTGTTGCTGACGCTCTCTTCCCTGCTTGTCGCTTCTGCGACGGCATTCTCTGCCCACGCCCAGGACGCCAAGGGTGATGCCAAGGCCGGCGAGAAAAAGGTCGCCATGTGCATCGGCTGCCACGGCATTCCGGGTTACCAGGCCAGCTTCCCCGAGGTCCATCGCGTGCCCATGATCTCGGGCCAGAACGCCAAGTTCATCGTGTCTTCCCTGAACGCCTACAAGAAGGGCGAGCGCAAGCACCCGTCCATGCGCGGCATTGCCGACACCCTGAGCGAGCAGGACATCGCCGACGTGGCCGCCTATTACGAAGACCACGGCAAGGGCGCCGCCGCTGCTCCCGCCCGCACGCCGGCACCGTCGGCCAAGGTGGCCGAGCTGCTGAACAAGGGTGGTTGCATTGCCTGCCACGGCGACAACTTCAACAAGCCGATCGATCCGAGCTACCCCAAGGTGGGTGGCCAGCATGCCGACTACCTGTTCGTCGCGCTCAAGTCCTACAAGACCGAAGGCAACGCCACCTGGGGCCGTGCCAATGGCATCATGGGCGGCATCGCCAAGCAGTTCTCCAACGCCGAGTTGAAGGAACTGTCCGCTTACATCGCCAGCCTGCCGGGTGAACTCAAGACCGTGCCGCAGAGCAAGTTCCGCTAAATAACTGATCTGCTCCAAAAAAAGCCGCTCATCGAGCGGCTTTTTTGTCTTCGGCCCGCTGCGCTTGACTTCGCGTTGCGAAGTGAGCCTGCGACGCAACCCGCAAGCGGGTTGTTATGGATCAGTCTTTGGTGGCGCGCTGCTGCACGCAATCGATATAAGCCGCGCCATCCGGGGGGCGGCCGGCGCGCTGGCTTTCCCAGACCATGCGGCCCAGGCAGTCCATCACCTCGTGGTGGGCCGCGTGCAGGTCATTGCGCTTGGCTGCCAGCAACTCCACCGCCTGGCGGATGCCGCGCGGCTGGTCGATGCTGCACTGCTCGCTGATGGACAGGTGCATGGACAGGTGCAGGAAGGGGTTGGCGCGTTCCGGCTCCACCTTGGTCATGCTGGCCAGAGCGCCCTCCAGGTCAGCCAGTTCGGCATGGAACTCCGGGTGCTCGGCGATCCACTGGCTGGCCAGCAGTTCGATGGCCTCCATCGGCTGGCCGGCGCTGGCCTTGGCATGGACGCCGCAGAAAAAGCGGCGCACATCGGCTTGGGAGGGCTGGAACATCATGGCGTCAATTATCGGTGGGGCTCAGCTGAGGCGCTGCGAGACCGTGCGCGCCGCCTGCAGCAGGGCTGGCAGCAGCCTCTCCTGTGCCACCTTGGCATTGGTGCGGTTGGCCTGGCCGCTGATGTTGAGTGCGGCGATGGTGCGGCCACTGCGGTCGCTGATGGGGGCGGCCAGCGAGATCAGGCCCTCTTCCAACTCCTGGTTCACCAGGCTCCAGCCCTGGCGCCGTACCTGCTGGATCTTGGCCAGCAGGGCATCCAGGTCGGTGACGGTGTGTTTCGTCAGGGCCTTGGGGCGCGAGGTTTTCAGGCGCTTTACCAGTTCTTCCTCCGGCAGATCGGCCAGCAACACCCTGCCCAGTGAGGTGCAGTAGGCCGGCAGGCGCGAGCCCACGCCCAGGGTGTTGCGCATGATCTTGTGGGTGGGCACGCGCAGCACGTAGACGATGTCTGTGCCCTCCAGTACGGCGGCTGAGCAGGATTCCTTCACCTCTTCCACCAGCGTTTCCATCACCGGCTCGGCCAGGTTCCAGATCGGCATGGAGGAGAGGTAGGCAAAACCCAGGTCCAGGATGCGCGCGGTGAGCCGGAACAGGCGGCCGTCGCTTTCCACATAACCCAGGGTCTGCAGCGTGAGCAGGATGCGGCGGGCGCCGGCGCGCGTGAGGCCGGTGCGCGCGGCCACTTCGCTCAGTGTCTGTTGCGGTGCTGCGGCGCTGAAGGAGCGGATCACCTCCAGGCCGCGGGCAAAGGACTGCACGTAGCTGTCGCCGGGCTGAGGGGCTGTCGCTTCGGTGGCAGGGGGCATGGGGTGGTGGAGGTGGGATGGTCTAGAATTCATTATACGAACAAATGTTCGATATACGAACAGGAGCAAACCCCATGATCGACAAGATCGCGGCCTCGGTGGCCGAGGCGCTGGCCGGCGTGAAAGACGGCTCCACGGTGATGATCGGCGGCTTCGGCACGGCCGGCATCCCCCTGGAGCTGATCGACGGCCTGATCGCGCAGGGCGCGAAGGACCTGACCGTGGTCAACAACAATGCCGGCAACGGCGACACCGGGCTGGCCGCGCTGCTGGCCACGGGCCGGGTGCGCAAGATCATCTGCAGTTTCCCGCGCCAGGCCGACAGCTACGTCTTCGACGGCCTGTACCGCAGCGGCAAGCTGGAGCTGGAACTGGTGCCCCAGGGCAATCTGTCCGAGCGCATCCGCGCCGCGGGCGCCGGCATCGGCGGTTTCTTCACGCCCACGGGCTACGGAACGGACCTGGCCAAAGGCAAGGAGACCCGCGTGATCGACGGCAAGGGGTATGTGCTGGAGCAGCCCATCCACGGTGACGTGGCCCTGATCAAGGCCGAGCACGGCGACCGCTGGGGCAACCTGACCTACCGCAAGACGGCGCGCAATTTCGGCCCCAGCATGGCGATGGCCTGCCGGCAGACGATTGCCAGCGTGCACGAGATCGTTGAACTCGGCGGGCTGGACCCGGAGGCCGTGGTGACGCCGGCCATCTACGTCAGCAAGATCGTCAAGATTCCCCGCCAGGCGACCCAGGCCGGCGGTTTCAAGAAAGCGGCCTGACCATGAGCTATCAAAAACGTAGCAAAGACCAGTTGGCCGCGCGCGTGGCCCGGGATATTCCCGAGGGCGCAGTGGTCAACCTCGGCATCGGCCAGCCCACGCTGGTGGCCAACCACATCCCGAAAGAGCGCGAGGTGCTGCTGCACAGCGAAAACGGCCTGCTGGGCATGGGCCCGGCGCCGGCGCCGGGGCAGGAGGACTACGACCTCATCAATGCCGGCAAGCAGCCGGTGACCTTGCTGCCCGGCGGTTCCTACTTCCACCACACCGACAGCTTCGCCATGATGCGCGGCGGGCACCTGGACATCTGTGTGCTGGGCGCCTTCCAGGTCAGCGCCACGGGTGACCTGGCCAACTGGCATACCGGCGAGAAGGATGCCATCCCCGCCGTGGGCGGGGCCATGGACCTGGCGGTCGGCGCCAAGCAGACCTGGGTCATGATGGATTTGCTGACCAAGCAAGGCGAGAGCAAGATCGTGCAGGCCTGTAGCTACCCGCTGACCGGTATCGCCTGCGTCAAGCGTGTCTACACGGATGTCTGCACGCTGGACTGCACGCCGTCAGGTCTCAAGCTGGTCGATCTGGTTGACGGCCTCACGCATGACGAGCTCGAAAAGATGATTGGCCTGCCCATTGCGAAATAAAGCCACGTGAACAAGGAACGAACATGAACCAGGCCTATATCTGCGACGCCATCCGCACCCCTTTCGGCCGTTACGGCGGCGTGCTCTCCAGCGTGCGCACCGATGATCTCGGCGCCATTCCGATCGCGGCACTGATGGCGCGCAACCCCCAGGTGGACTGGGCCGCGCTGACCGACCTGATCTACGGTTGCGTCAACCAGGCTGGCGAGGACAACCGCAACGTGGGCCGCATGGCGGCCCTGCTGGCGGGCCTGCCGCCCGAAGTGCCGGCCTCCACCGTGAACCGCCTCTGCGGCTCGGGGCTGGACGCGCTGGGCAGCGCTGCGCGCGCCATCAAGGCCGGCGAGGCCACGATGATGATCGCCGGTGGTGTGGAGAGCATGAGCCGCGCGCCCTTTGTCATGGGCAAGGCGGAAAGCGCCTTCAGCCGCAGTGCCGAGATCTTCGACACCACCATCGGCTGGCGTTTCGTCAACAAGCTGATGAAGCAGAAGTACGGCACCGACTCCATGCCCGAGACGGCCGAGAACGTGGCCGATGAGTACAAGATCAACCGCGAAGACCAGGACAGGATGGCGCTGGCCTCGCAGCTCAAGGCCGTGGCTGCACAGAAGGCCGGCTACTTCGACGCCGAGATCACGCCCGTGACCATCCCCCAGAAAAAGGGTGAGACCACCGTGGTGAGCAAGGACGAGCACCCGCGCGAGACCTCGCTGGAGGCCCTGGCCAAGCTCAAGCCCATCGTGCGCGAAG
The DNA here is from genome assembly GCA_963513295.1 of uncultured Hylemonella sp. Lineage (GTDB taxonomy): Bacteria > Pseudomonadota > Gammaproteobacteria > Burkholderiales > Burkholderiaceae_C > Hylemonella. The sequence goes on along the minus strand of CAUPQO010000049.1, from coordinate 7,370 downwards.
GCGGCACGGTGACGGCGGGCAATGCTTCGGGTGTCAACGACGGTGCCTGCGCGATCCTGCTCGCGTCTGAAGAGGCGGCCAAGCGCAATGGACTGACGCCGCGCGCCCGCGTCGTGGGCATGGCCACCGCAGGCGTAGCCCCACGCATCATGGGCATCGGCCCGGCGCCGGCCACGCAGAAGGTGCTGGCGCTCACGGGCCTGACGATGGCGCAGATGGACGTCATCGAGCTCAACGAAGCCTTTGCTGCCCAGGGCCTGGCCGTGCTGCGCCAGCTGGGCGTGCGCGACGACGATCCGCGTGTCAACCCCAATGGCGGCGCCATCGCCCTGGGCCACCCGCTGGGCGCTTCGGGGGCGCGTCTGGCCACGACCGCTTTGAACCAATTGCACAAGAGCGGGGGCCGCTACGCCCTGTGCACCATGTGCATCGGCGTGGGCCAGGGCATTGCGGTGATCATCGAGCGCGTCTGAAGCGCCCGGGTAAACCCCAGACCCGCCGGACAGGGATGACTCCCTGCCCGGCTTTTTTTCGCCCATCGGAAAACTGATTTCCCGCAGGCTGCCTTGTGCCCGCCGCGGCTTTGCTCAAAACTGCGTGGCTTGGGATGGCGCACATCCCCAACCAAGAGGAGACGCATCTGATGAGCAAGAAAATCGGCTGGATCGGCCTGGGACGCATGGGCGAGGCAATGGTGACCAAGCTGCTGAAGGCCGGCCATGCTGTCCACGTCTGGAACCGCACCGCCTCCAAGGCCGCCCACCTGGCCGAGTACGGCGCGAAGATCGAAACGAACAAGATCGACCTGGCCGGCTGCGACGTGGTCTTCACCATGGTCTCCACCACCGATGACCTGAAGGAAGTGCTGTTCGGCCCCGGCGGGCTGGTCACCGGAGCGAAGAAACCCCAGGTGGTGGTGGACAGCTCCTCCATCTCGCAAGAGGGCTCGGCCGAGATCCGTGCCCAGCTCGAAGGCATGGGCGTGGGTTATCTGTGTACACCGGTCTCAGGCAATGCCAAGGTGGCCAAGGCCGGCAAGCTGCTCACGGTATCGTCCGGCCCCAAGGCGCTGTACGAGCAGGTCGAGCCCTATCTGCAAGCCATGGCGCGCAAGGTCATGTGGGTGGGCGAGGGCGAGCTGGCCCGCATCTGGAAGATCGCGCACAACACCATGTTCGGCGTCATCATCCAGAACCTGTGCGAGATCACCGTGCTGGCCGAGAAGGCCGGCATTCCGCGCAACGTCTTCCTGGAAAGCATCAACGATTCGGTGCTGGGCTCCATGTACACGCGTTACAAGACGCCGGTGCTGAGCAACCTGAACTTCGACCAGGTGACCTTTACCCCGAAGCTGCTGCTCAAGGACATGGACCTGGGCATGAGCGCGGCCAAGGCCCATGGCGTGCCCATGCCCTCGGCGGCCGCCACGCGCGAATCCATCGCACGCATGGTGGGCCACGGCCATGACAACGTGGACTTCGCCATCCTCTTGCAGGAGACGGCGAACGACGCCGGCCTGCAGATCAAGCCGCTGAACCTGCAGATCCCCGACGGCCTGTCGTCCTGAGCGTAGAGATGTCTGCTGTGCGCACCCTGATCCGCGGCGCCACCGTCATCACCATGGATGCGCTGGGCGATCTGCCGCGCGCCGACGTGCTGGTGACGGGTGACCGCATCACGGAGATCGCACCCACCCTCCACGCCGACGATGCACAGGTGGTGGACGCCACCGGCTGCATCCTCATCCCCGGCCTGGTCAACGCGCACATGCACACCTGGCAGACCGCACTGCGCGGCCTGGCCGCCAACTGGACGCTGCTGGAGTATTTCAAGAACATGCACGCGGGCCTGGCCACGGTGTTCGAGCCGCAGGACCTGCACATTGCCACGCTGGTGGGCGCGCTGAACCAGCTCAACTGCGGCACCACCACGCTGGGGGACTGGTGCCACAACAACAAGACACCGGCGCACAACGACGCGGCGGTGCAGGGTCTGCTGGAGAGTGGTATCCGCGCCGCCTTCTTCCATGGCACCCCCAAGCCCGATCCCAAGCCGGGTGAACGTCCTTTCTGGGAAGTGCCGCACCCGCGCGCCGAGGTGGAGCGCCTGCTCAAGGCGCATCAGGGCCAGCCGCTGCTGAGCGTGCACGCCGCGGTGCTGGGCCCGCATTACTCGACGCTGGAGGTCGCCCTGCATGACTTCCGCATGGTCAAGGATCTGGGCATCATCGGCTCCCTGCACCAGGGCGGCGGGCCGGCGCGCGCGCCCGAGGGCTGGGAAAAGCTCGAAGCCGAGGGCCTGCTGGGCCCGCAGATCAACATCGTGCACGGCCATGCCTTGAGCGATGCGCAGCTCAAGCGCTTTTGCGAACTCGGCATGAGCTTCTCGGCCGCGGCCGAGAACGAGATGACCCAGGGCCACGGCCACCCCATCACCGGCCGCCTGCGCGCATACGGCCGCGCGCCCTCGCTGGGTGTGGACCTGGAAAGCGTGCTCAGCGGCGACATGCTCACTCAGGCGCGCGTGGCCCTGGGCATGCAGCGCAGCCTGGACAACGTGGCCTACCGCGAAGCCCACGGCAGCATCCCGCCCACCTCCACCATCACGACGCGCGAGGCGCTGCAGTGGGTGACGGTGGAGGGCGCCCGCATGCTGGGCCAGCTCGACCGCATCGGCACCCTGGCCGCCGGCAAGCAGGCCGACCTGGTGCTGATCCGCGCCGATGACCTGAACATGTTGCCTGTGCATGACCCGGTGAGCACGGTGGTGATGCAGACCACGCTGGCCAATATCGACAGCGTGATGGTGGCCGGGCGCTGGAAGAAGCGCCACGGCAAGCTGGTGGATGTGGACCTGGCCCCGAAGCTCGCAGCGCTGCAGGCTTCAGGCCGAAAGATCACGACGGCACTGGGGCTGTCGCGGTAGGCAGAAGAAAGTTGCCCGCGCCTTCAGGCCCAGGGCAGCAGCGGGTGATGGTGAGTGGTCGAACCATAAATCAACGAAGGAGACAGACATGAAACGTGTTCTTATTTCTGCAGCCCTGCTGCTGTGCGCCGGTGTGGCGCTGGCGCAAGGCTATCCGAGCAAGCCGATCCGCATCGTCGTGCCGTTCACGGCGGGCAGTGCCACCGACATCATGGCGCGCATCGTGGGCGAGAAGCTCGGCGCGGCCTGGGGCCAGACCGTGGTGGTCGAGAACAAACCCGGGGCCGGCGGCACGGTCGGCTCGGCCTTCGTGGCCAAGAGCGAGCCCGATGGCTACACCCTGCTGGTGGTGTCCACCGGCCACGTGGTCAACCCGGTGCTCTACCCGGGCCTGAGCTACGACACCGTGGGCGACTTCGCCGGCATCACGCCGCTGGCCTCGCTGCCCAATGTGCTGGTGGTCGGTGCCAACAGCCCGATCAAGAACGTGCCGGAGCTGATCGCCGCTGCCAAGGCCAATCCCGGCAAGCTCAACTACGCCTCGGCCGGCACCGGCAGCGCCACCCATGTGAACGCGGAGAAGTTCCGCGCGACCACGGGCATCCAGGCCACCCACATCCCCTTCAAGGGCACACCCGAGACCATCACCGAGACCGTGGCCGGGCGCGTGGACTTCATGTTCACGCCCGTGCTCTCCTCCATCCCCATGATCCGCGACAACCGCATGCGTGCCCTGGCGGTCAGCACGGCGCAGCGTTCCTCGGCCCTGCCGGACGTGCCCACGGTGGCCGAAGCGGCCGTGCCCGGTTTTGTGTTCGACTTCTGGATCGGCCTGCTGGCGCCGGCCAAGACGCCGCGTGACGTCGTCAACAAGCTCAACCAGGAGGTCAGCAAGGCCCTGGCGCAGCCGGACGTCAAGGAACGCATGGCCAAGCTCGGCGGTGAGCCCCTGCCGATGACGCCGGAGCGCTTCGATGCCTTCATCCGCGAGGAGCATGCGACGCTCAGCGGCATCATGAAGGGCGCCAAGTAAGCCCGATGCAGACCCTGCGCGTCAACATCTTCAACACCTCCAGCAACCTGCCCCTGCTGGCAGCGCTGGAGGCAGGCTGTTTTGCGCGCCGCGGCCTGGCGCTGGAGATCCAGCACACGCCGAACTCCGATGCGCAGCGCAGTGGCCTGGCCGCGGGCAGCTTCGACATCGCCCATGCCGCGGTGGACAACGCCGTGGCCATGGTGGAGGCGGGGCAGGACGTGGTCATCGTGCTGGGCGGTGACGCCGGCATGAACGAGTTCATGGTGCGCAGCGAGATCCAGACCATGACCGATCTGCGCGGAAAGGTGCTGGCCGTCGATGCGCCCAACACGGCCTATGCCCTGGTGGCCAGGAAGATCCTCAAGAACCATGGCCTGGTCGAAGGGCGCGACTACAGCGTGCGCCTGGCCGGCGGCACCGGCCCGCGTGCAGCCGCCATGGTGGCCGACCCGCAGTTGGCGGCCGCCATGATCAACCCGCCCTTTTCCTTCACGGTGCGCCAGCAGGGCCTCAAGAGCCTGGGCAACCAGTACAGCCTGCTGGGGCCCTATCAGGCGACAGGCGCTTTTGTCATGCGCGACTGGGCGCGAGCCCATGCGGAGCCGATGCAAGACTATCTGGCGGCCTATATCGAAGGCCAGCGCCTGGTCATGAATCCCGTCCACCGTACGCAGATGATCGAGCTGCTGGTGCGCAGCTTCAAGCTCGACCCTGCGGCGGCCACCGGCACCTACGAAGCCCTGCTCACGCCGGGCGCCGGCCTGGCGCCGGATGCCCGCTTCAACACCGAAGGTTTCCAGACCGTGCTGGCCATCCGCGCCGAGTTGGAAGGCATGTGGGGCGGCACTCCGCCGGCGCCGGCCAGGTACATCGACCTGTCGTATGCCGAACATGCGATCCGGAAAATTTCATAAGCAGAGGAGATCCACCATGAAGCGTTTTGTCCTGTCCGTCCTGTCCGTCCTGTCCGTCCTGTCGGCCCTGGCCCTGGGCTCCGCCCTTGCGCAAGGCTACCCGGCCAAACCCATCAAGTTCATCGTGCCCTTCAGCGCGGGCAGTGCCACCGACATCGTGGCGCGCAGCGTGGGCGAGTCCATGGGGCGCAGCGTGGGCCAGCCCATCGTCATCGAGAACAAGCTTGGTGCCGGTGGTACCATCGCCGCCGCCCAGGTGGCCAAGAGCGAGGCCGATGGCTACACCGTGCTGGTGCATTCCTCGGCGCATGCGCTGAACCCGGCTCTTTACAGCAACCCCGGTTACGACACGCTCAAGGACCTCACGGGTGTCACCGCCCTGGCCGCCATTCCCAATGTGCTGGTCGTGCATCCAGCCAAGGGCTGGAAGACCCAGGCCGACCTCATTGCCGCCGTCAAGGCCAATCCGGCCAAGTTCAACTACGCCTCGGCCGGCGTCGGCAGCGGCACGCACATGAACGCCGAGATCTTCCGCCTGCAGGCCGGCATCGAGGCGCTGCACGTGCCCTACAAGGGCACACCCGACGCCATGAACAACGTCATCGGCGGCTCCAACGACTGGTTCTTCGCCCCGCTGGCCGCGGCCCTGCCGCTGATCCGCGACAACCGCCTGCAGGCCCTGTCGGTCAGCACCAAGATGCGCGCCTCCACCTTGCCGGACGTGCCCACCAGCATCGAAGCCGGCCTGCCCGCCTCCGACTACACCCTGTGGGTCGGCATGATCGTGCCCGCGGCCACCCCGGCGGGCGTGATCAGGAAGCTCAACGAGGAAGCGCTCAAGGCCCTGAACAGCCCCGAGCTGAAAGACCGCATGGCCAAGCTGGGCGCCGATCCCTTCCCCCTGAGCCCCGAGGCATTCAATGCCTACATCCGGAGCGAGATGGAGGTGGCCGCGCGCATCGTCAAGGCGGCCAACCTGAAGACGCAATGAAGCGGGAAGGTTCAAGGTGAAGATCCATTTCACGGGCATCGGCAAGATGGGCCTGCCCATGGCCGGCCACCTGGCCGCCGCCGGGCATGCCCTGACCGTCAGCGACCCCTGCGACGAGCGTTGCGAGCTGGCGCAGGAACAGGGCCTGGCCGTGGTCGGCGATGCATCGGCGGCCATCGCAGCAGCCGACGCCGTCTTTTCCTCGCTGCCGCACGACGCGGCCCTGCGCGCGGTGGCCGCCCAGGTGGCCGCCGCCGCCCGGCCCGGCACCGTCTACGTCGACACCAGCACCGTCTCCCTGCAGGCCTCGGCCGACGCGGCGCAGGCGCTGGATGGCAAGGGCCTGGCCTATCTGCGCACCGCCGTCTCGGGCAACAACAAGATGGCCGAGGCGGCACAACTCACCGTGCTGGCTTCCGGCCCGAGGGCTGCCTACGACCAGGTGCTGCCGCTGCTCCAGGCACTGGGCCCGAACCACTTCTATCTCGGAGAGGCTGAGCAGGCGCGCCTGATGAAACTCGTGGTCAACCTCATGATCGCGCAGACCAGCGCCATGCTGGCCGAGGCGCTGACCCTGGGGCGCAAGGGCGGCCTGGACTGGCCGGCCATGTGGCAGGTGCTGAGCGCCAGCGCGGTGGCCTCGCCCATCGTCAAGGCCAAGTCCGAGCAACTGAGCCGGCGTGACTTCACGCCCACCTTCACGGTGGAGCAGATGATCAAGGACCTGGACCTGATCCTGGCCGCCGGTGCCGCCAGCAATGTGCCCCTGATGCAGACCGCCATGACGCAAAAGCTCATGCACGCCGCCGTGGTGCAGGGCAATGGCCTGGACGACTACGCGGCCATCATCAAGGTGCTGGAGCGCGGCGCGGGGCTCAACCCGAAACTATGAACACCCCCGTGGCGGCTACGCCCAGCGTTCGCTTCATACCCAGTGCCGTCGCCGGAGGCAACGGCTCTTCGGCCTGTCCGAGCCTGCGCAGGCAGGCTCTGAGCCGCAGGCCTCAGCCCCCTCAGGGGGCAACGCCAGTGGCCCGGCGATGCCGGTTCCACGGCGTTCCCCGCATGAACCCTTGTTCGCGTGGCATATTGATCGGTTGGAGCTTGTCGTGAAAAATTTCGTCTATACCGCCCAGCCTGCACGCGTCGTCTTCGGCGCGGGCTCCCTCTTGCAGCTGGCGCAGGAGATCGACGCGCTGGGCTGCAAGCGCGCGCTGGTGCTGTCCACGCCCGAGCAGCGGGCCTCGGCCGAGATGGTGGCCGGCCTGCTGGGCGCGCGTGCCGCCGGTGTGTTCGACCGTGCGGTCATGCACGTGCCCATCGAGACCGCGCGGGAGGCGCGTGAAGTGGCCAGAAAGCTGGGGGCCGACTGCGCCGTGGCCATCGGCGGCGGCTCCACCACTGGCCTGGGCAAGGCCATCGCACTGGACTCCGGCTTGCCCATCCTGGCCATCCCCACCACCTACGCCGGTTCCGAGATGACGCCCATCTACGGCATCACCGA
>CAUPQO010000048.1:0-18027 GCA_963513295.1 uncultured Hylemonella sp. | reverse complement strand
TTCATCGCAATTTCAAAGTCGACAGGCCCACCAGGCACAGCAGCATGGTGATGATCCAGAAGCGCACGACCACCTGGGTCTCCTTCCAGCCGCTCTTCTCGAAGTGGTGGTGCAGCGGCGCCATCTTCAGGATGCGCCGGCCCTCGCCGTATTTGCGTTTGGTGTACTTGAAGTACGAGACCTGCAGCATCACCGACAGCGCCTCGGCCACGAAGATGCCGCCCATGATGGCCAGCACGATCTCCTGGCGCACGATCACGGCGATGGTGCCCAGGGCGCCGCCCAGGGCCAGGGCACCGACGTCACCCATGAAAACCTGCGCCGGGTGCGCATTGAACCAGAGGAAGGCCAGGCCGGCGCCGGCCATGGCCGCGCAGAAGATCAGCAGCTCGCCCGAGCCGGGGATGTGCGGGAAGAACAGGTACTTGGAATAGACGGCGCTGCCCGTGACGTAGGCGAAGACGCCCAGCGCCGAGCCCACCATCACCACCGGCATGATGGCCAGGCCATCCAGGCCGTCGGTCAGGTTCACCGCATTGCTGGCCCCGACGATGACCAGGTAGGTCAGCACGACGAAACCGATCACGCCCAGCGGGTAGCTGACCTGTTTGAAGAAAGGAAGCAGCAGGCCGGCTTTCGCCGGCAGTTCGACCGAGAAACCCGAACGAACCCAGGTCATGAAAAGCTCCCACACGCCCTGATTGCTGCTGCCCGAAATCGAGAAGACGAGGTAGAAGGCGGCGATCAGGCCGATCACCGACTGCCAGAAATACTTTTCGCGCGAACGCATACCCTCGGGGTCCTTGTTGACCACCTTGCGCCAGTCATCCACCCAGCCGATCGCGCCAAAGCCCAGCGTGACCAGCAGCACGATCCAGACGAAGCGGTTGGACAGATCGAACCACAGCAGGGTCGAGATGCCGATGGCCAGCAGGATCAGCACGCCGCCCATGGTGGGCGTGCCGCTCTTGGAAAGATGGGTTTCCATGCCGTAGCCGCGCACCGGCTGGCCGATCTTGAGTTCGGTCAGACGGCGGATCACGTAGGGCCCGGCGATCAGGCCGATCAGCAAGGCGGTGAGCGCGGCCATGACGGCACGGAAGGTCAGGTACTGGAAGACCCGGAAATAACCGAATTCGGGCGAGATGGACTGGAGCCACTGGGCCAGGCTAAGCAGCATGATGTTCTTCCTTGTTCTGTTCGGCGTGCGCGCTCACGGCCTGCACCACCCGCTCCATGCGCATGAAACGCGAGCCCTTGACCAGCACACTCGCGAGCTTGGGCAGGGCCTGCAACACGGCAGCGTTCAGGGCCTCGACGTCGTCGAAATGACGGCCGCCCTGGAAATGCGCCACGCTCTGCGCCGTCTGCTCGCCCAGGGCGTAGAGCTGCTCGATGCCGCGCTCGCGCGCATAGGCACCGACCTCGGCATGGAAACGCGGGCCTTCGCTGCCCACCTCGCCCATGTCGCCCAGCACCAGCAGGCGCGGACCGGGCAGACCGGCCAGTACCTCGATGGCCGCGCGCACCGAATCGGGGTTGGCGTTGTAGCTGTCGTCCACCAGCGTCAAGGTGCGGCCACCGAGCTGCAGGGCCAGCGCCCGCGAGCGCCCCTTGACCGGCTCGAAGGCCTCCAGCCCGAGCGCGATATGCGACAGGGGCACGCCGGCGGCCAGTGCGCAGGCGGCGGCGGCCAGGGAGTTCTTGACGTTGTGCAGGCCGGCCACGCGCAGCGTGTACGCCAGAGGTCCGGCCGGCGTGCGCGCCTGGACCTGCCAGGCCGTGCCCATCCATTGCGGTGGAGCACAACTGAGATCGGCTGCATCGGTCTGCGACGTGATCGCGAAACTCAGATGCGGCCGGGCGCCCGCCAGTTCAAACCACAGGCCGCTGTACGCATCGTCCGCCGGGAACACGGCCGTGCCGCTGGCCCCCAGCGCCGAGATCACCGAGCCGTTCTCGCGCGCCACGGCCTCGATGGTGGCCATGAATTCCAGGTGCTCGCGCTGCGCGTTGTTGACCAGCGCCACCGTGGGCTGGGCCATGCCGGCCAGCTGGGCGATCTCGCCCGGGTGGTTCATGCCGAGCTCGACCACCGCCTGCTGGTGCGTGCTGCGCAGGCGCAGCAGCGTGAGCGGCACGCCGATCTCGTTGTTGAGATTGCCTTCGGTGGCCAGGGTGGCCTGCGGTTTCCAGGCCCGCAGGATGGCCGCGATCATCTGCGTCACCGTGGTCTTGCCGTTGCTGCCCGTGACGGCGATCAGCGGCAGCTTGAACTGCGCGCGCCAGCCCGTGGCCAGTTGCCCCAGCGCCCGCTTGCTGTCAGCCACCACCAGGCCACTCAGGCCGCTGGCGCGCAGTGCCGCCTCGTCGCTGCACAGCGCGGCCACCGCGCCGGCATGCTGGGCCTGGGCCAGGAAGGTGTTGCCGTCGAAACGCTCACCCTGCAGCGCCACAAACAGATCGCCGTGCTGCAGGGTGCGCGTGTCGCTGTGCACGCGCTGCACACCGACCAGGCCGTCCCCCACCAGGCGTGCACCAGCCACCCAGGGCAGGGCCTGCTGCAGGTTGAACATGACGGTGTGGGCGCTCACTGGGAAACCTCCGTGCTGTGCACTGCGGTGCGAGCGCCTTCGGGCGGCCGTGCGGCGCTCATGCTGCCGCCCCCAGCCTGCGCGCCTGCAGCGCCAGGCCCACCTGCTGCCGGTCGGAAAAAGGCAGGCGCACGCCCGCCGTTTCCTGATAGTCCTCGTGGCCCTTGCCGGCCACCAGCACCACGTCGTTCGCCGCAGCCTGGCGCAGCGCACCGGTGATGGCCTGCGCACGATCGAACACGATCTCCGTCGCGCCCAGGCTGGCCAGCCCCGGGCGGATCTGCGCCACGATGGCCTCGGGGGCCTCGCTGCGCGGGTTGTCATTGGTCAGCACCACGCGGTCGGCATGCCGCGCCACGGCCGCCCCCATGAGCGGGCGTTTGTGCGGATCGCGGTCACCACCGCAGCCGAACACGCACCACAGCCGGCCGCCACGCTGCTCGGCCAGCGGGCGCAGGGCCTGCAGCACCTGGGCCAGCGCATCGGGGGTGTGCGCGTAGTCCACCACGGCCAGCGGCAATCCGTCGCCGCCCTGGAACTCCATGCGTCCCGGGACCGGGCGCAGCACACGACAGGCCTCGACGGCGGCAGCCAGCGACACACCCAGCGTGCGCAACGTGGCGATGACGCCCAGCAGGTTGCTGACGTTGTAGTCGCCCAGGGCCTGCGTGGCCAGCGAGATGCGCTCGCCGCCTTCGCAGACCGTGAAGTGCACGCCCTGGCTGCCCATGCGGATGTCCTGCGCGCTCAGCCGCGCGCCCGCCTCGCGGCGCAGCGATACCGTCCACACATCGAGTGCCCGCGCGGACAGGGTCGCGGCCAACTCGACACCCTTCGGGTCGTCGAGGTTGATGACCGCAGCGCGCAGGCCCGGCCAGTCGAACAACTCGGCCTTGACCAACCAGTAGGCGTCCATGCTGCCGTGGTAGTCCAGATGATCCTGCGTGAAGTTGGTGAAGATGGCGGTGCGGATGTGCGTGCCGTCCAGGCGCCGCTCGGCAATGCCGATGGACGAGGCCTCGATGGCGCAGGCAGCCAGCCCCTCGTCGGCGAAACGGCGCAGGGTCTGCTGCAGCAGAACCGGGTCGGGTGTGGTCAGGCCGGTGCTGACGATGGCGGCGTCTTCCGGCGCGCCCGGCGCCGGCACGCGGCCCACGCCCAGCGTGCCGATCAGGCCGCAGGGCTGGGGCGGCTGCAGCGCGTCCAGGGCCTGTGCCAGCCACCAGCTGGTGGAAGTCTTGCCATTGGTCCCCGTGACGGCCAGCACTTCGAGTCGCTGCGAGGGCTGCTCATAGTAGGCCGCAGCAATCGGACCGCTGGCAGCTTTCAGCCCCGTGTAACTCGCAACGCGGTCATCGACAAAACCGTAGGGCTCGACGCCGTCGCGCTCGACCAGACAGGCCAGCGCGCCCTGCGCCAGCGCACCCGGCACGAACTGGCGACCGTCACGCGCGGCACCGGGCCAGGCGATGAAACCGTCGCCCGCCCCCACCTGCCGGCTGTCGGTCTGCAAGGTGCCACGCACGCGGCCATGCAGCCACTGGGCGGCCTGGACCGGGGTCTGCAGCAGGGTCACCATGCGAGACCCTCCCCGGCCTGCGCCACGATCTGCGGCGTGACCTCGATGTCGGGCTGCACGCCTAGCAGGTGCAGCGTCTGCTGCACGGTTTCGCTGAACACCGGCGCGGCCACGTCGCCGCCGTAGTACTTGCCGGCATCGGGCTCATCGATCATGACGGCCACGATGATGCGCGGCGCCGCCACCGGGGCCAGGCCCACGAAGAAGCTGCGGTATTTCTTGTCGGCGTAACCCCGGCCCTCCTGCTTGCGTGCCGTGCCGGTCTTGCCGCCCACCGAGTAGCCCATGGTCTGCGCCTTGGGCGCAGTGCCGCCGGGTCCGGTGGCCAGCTGCAGCATGTGGCGCACGGCGCGGGCGTGGCGCGCCTGCAGCAGGCGCACGCCACTCACCGGGCCCTGCGCCTTCTGCAGGGTCACGGGGATGATCTCGCCGTCGTGGGCGAACACCGTGTAGGCGTGGGCCAGCTGCACCAAGCTCAGCGACAGGCCATAGCCATAACTCATGGTGGCGTGCTCGATGGGCTTCCAGGTCTTCCAGGGACGCAGGCGCCCGCTGACGGCGCCCGGGAAGGGCAGCTGCGGCCGCTGGCCGAAACCGACCTGGCTGTACATCTCCCACAGGTCGCGCGCCGGCATCTGCATGGCCAGCTTGACCATGCCGATGTTGCTGGACTTCTGCACCACTTCGTTGAGGGTCAGCATCGCATGCGCGTGGGTGTCGCTGATGGTGGCGTTGCCCACATTCATGCGCCCGCTGCTGCTGAGCTGGATCGTGCTCGAAGGTGACACCACGCCCTTCTCCAGCGCTAGCGCGGCCACAAAGGGCTTGACGGTCGAACCGGGCTCGAAGGAGTCGGTCAGCGCGCGGTTGCGCAAGGCATCCTTGAAACCCTGGCGCTTGCCCGGCGAGTAGCTGGGGTAGTTGGCCAGCGCCAGCATCTCGCCGGTCTGGGCGTCGAGCACGACCACACTGCCGGCCTTGGCCTGGTGGTCGCGCACGGCCTGCTTGAGGCGCTGGTAGGCGAAGAACTGGATCTTGCTGTCGATGGACAGCTGCACGTCGCGTCCCTCGACCGGCGGCACCTGCGCACCCACCGCCTCGATCACGCTGCCCAGGCGGTCCTTGATGACACGGCGCGACCCCGGCTTGCCGGCCAGCGTCTGGTTGAAGGCCAGCTCCACGCCCTCCTGGCCATGGTCCTCCACATTCGTGAAACCCACCAGGTGCGCAGCGACCTCGCCCTCGGGGTACTGGCGCTTGTATTCCTTGCGCTGATAGACACCCTTGATCTCCAGCGCGGCGATCTGCTTCGCCACAGACTCGTCGACCTGGCGCTTGAGCCAGACGAAGGTCTTGTCCTCGTCCTCCAGCTTGCGGTTCAGATCCGCCAGCGACATCTCCAGCAGCCGTGCCAGACGCTGCAGCTGTTTCGGGTCACGCTCGATGTCCTCGGGGATGGCCCAGATGCTGGGCGCCAGCACGCTGGTGGCGAGGATCTGGCCGTTGCGGTCCAGGATGCGGCCGCGGTTGGCCGGCAGCTCCAGCGTGCGTGCAAAACGCACCTGGCCCTGCTTCTGGAAAAAGTCGTTGGACAGCACCTGGATGTAGGCGGCCCGTCCGGCCAGCACCACAAAGGCCAGCGCGATCATGGCCACCACGAACTTGCTGCGCCACACCGGCGTGCGGCTGGCCAGCAGCGGGCTGGATGTGTACTGGATGCCGCGACTGCTCATTGCAGGCGCCCCCCGGAGACCCGCGGCTGCACGACAGCGGCTGCCGGAACACTGCCGCTGTAGGGCTGGTAGCTTACGTAGTCGGTGATGGCGGGCGTGGCCGCGCGCATGTCCAGCTTGTCCTTGGCCAGCTTCTCGACCCGCTGCACCGTGGCCTGCTGGCGCTTTTGCAACTCCAGCTGCTCGCGCTCGGTCTCGATGCGGCGCGCCTCCAGCACTGCGCGGTCGATCTCGGCAAACAGCCGGCGCGAATCGTACTGCACGCTCACCAGATAAAGCGCGCTGGCCAGCACGGCCAGCAGGAGCACGAGGTTGGCCCTGGTCATGCTTGTGTCCTCACGGCCACACGCATGATGGCGCTGCGCGCGCGCGGGTTGGCCGCCACCTCGGCCGCCGAGGGCTTGATGCGGTCGAGCGCGCGCAGCTTCATGGGTTTCGGCTCGGCGAAAGGCGCACGGCGGTCGTAGACCTCGCGCGAGTGCTGCGCGATGAACTGTTTGACGATGCGGTCTTCCAGCGAATGGAAACTGATCACGACCAGCCGTCCTCCGGGTTGCAGTACATCGAGACTTGCCGCTAGCGCTTCTTGCAGCTCCTCAAGCTCGGCGTTGATGAAAATCCGAAGAGCCTGAAATGTGCGCGTTGCAGGGTTCTGGCCCGGCTCGCGGGTTTTGACCGTGTCAGCCACGAGCTGGGCCAGTTCGCCGGTGGTTGAAATTGGGCCCCGGTCCTGTCGGCGCGCGACAATCGCCTTTGCAATCTGGCCAGCAAACCGTTCTTCACCGTAGTCACGTATCACCTCCGCGATGTCTCGGGTTTCGGCCGTCGCCAGCCACTGCGCCACGCTCTGGCCCCGCGTGGTGTCCATGCGCATGTCCAGCGGCCCGTCGAAACGGAAGCTGAAACCACGTGTCGGGTCGTCGATCTGGGGCGAGCTCACGCCCAGGTCCATCAGCACGCCGGCCGCACTGGCCGGCGGCAGTTCGCCCAAGTAACGGAAGCCCTGGTGCCGGATGGAAAAACGCGGGTCCGCGAGGGTCTGCGCCTCGGCGATGGCGGCCGGGTCCTTGTCGAAGGCGGTCAGCCGCCCTTGTGGCGACAGCCTCGACAGGAGCAGGCGGGAATGTCCGCCGCGGCCGAAGGTGGCGTCCACGTAGTGGCCATCGGCCGGCTCCGCTGCCAGTTCGTCCGGCTTGTTGAGCAAGGCTTCGATCGCTTCGTTCAACAAGACGGTGGTGTGTGTCCATGGGGAGGTTTCCACCGTCTTCTTTCAGAAGGAGAAGTCCTTGAAGACATCGGGCATGTCGCCCTGCATGGCCTGGGCCTCCTGCGCGTCGTACGTGGCCTTGTCCCAGAGCTCAAAGTGGTTGCCCATGCCCAGCAGCATGGTGTCGCGCGTGATGCCGGCGGCGGCGCGCAACTCGGGCGAGACCAGCACACGGCCGGTGCTGTCCATCTCCACATCCATGGCATTGCCCAGGAAGATGCGCTTCCACCATTGCGCCGCCATGGGCAGCGCGGCGATGCGCTCGCGGAACTTCTCCCACTCGGGGCGGGGGAAGACCATGAGGCAACCGTGCGGGTGCTTGGTGATGGTGAGCTGGCCGGCGGCCGTGGCGCTGAGCACGTCACGGTGCCGGGTCGGCACAGACAGCCGCCCCTTGGCATCCAGACTCAGCGACGAAGCCCCTTGAAACACGCGCACTACCCCTTTTTCTGCACCAGTACGGGAGGGAGAAAAGCGCAGACGCACTTTTCACCACTTAATTCCACTTTTTTGCACTGTAGCAGCAAAACACCAGCAGACAAGGGGGAACAAGAAAAATTTCAATGAAATCAAGGACTTAGAAACACTTTCACACAATTCTCTGACGTGAAATGTCTTTCTAAATTAAGCACTTAGCGAACGTTATGAATGTGATGCTTGAAGGGGCATCTCGGAAGACCTCACGACCCGGCTACGGCGCAAAAATGCGACGCCGGGACACCCCTTCGCCGGGAGCCGTGTACGCAAGAACAGGCCCGAGCCCCGTTTTCAGAGGATGTAGCGCGACAGGTCTTCGTTGCGACTGAGGTCGGCCAGGCGCGTGTCGACATAGGCTGCATCGATGCGCACTGTCTGCCCCTCAAGACGCGTCGCGTTGAAGCTCACCTCGTCGAGCAGGCGCTCCATCACCGTGGCCAGGCGGCGCGCGCCGATGTTCTCGGTGCGCTCGTTCACGTCATAGGCGATCTGCGCCAGGCGCGTGATGCCCTCGGGGGCGAACGCCAGCGTCACGCCTTCGGTGGCCAACAGGGCCTGGTACTGGCGCACCAGGGAAGCGTGCGTCTGCGTGAGGATGGCCTCGAAGTCCTGCACCGACAGCGATTGCAACTCCACGCGAATCGGCAGGCGCCCCTGCAGCTCGGGGATCAGGTCGCTGGGCTTGCTCAGGTGGAAGGCGCCGGAGGCGATGAAAAGGATGTGGTCGGTCTTGATGACACCGTACTTGGTGGAGACCGCGGTGCCCTCTACCAGCGGCAGCAGGTCGCGCTGCACGCCCTGGCGCGAGACCTCGGCCGTGCCGCTGCCCTCGGAACGCGAGGTGACCTTGTCGATCTCGTCGATGAAGACAATGCCGTTCTGCTCGGCATTGGCCAGCGCCTGGGCGCGGATCTCTTCCTCGTTGACCAGCTTGCCCGCCTCTTCGTCGACCAGCAGCTTCATGGCTTCGGCGATCTTCAGCTTGCGTGCCTTGCGTTTGCCTGCACCGAGCTGACCGAACATGCCGCGCAACTGCTCGGCCATGTCCTCCATGCCGGCCGGCCCCATGATCTCAAGCTGGGGCCGCGGCTCGGCCAGGTCGAGTTCGATCTCGCGCTCGTCCAGCAGGCCTTCGCGCAGCTTCTTGCGGAAGACCTGGCGCGCCGTGCTGTCGGACGCAGGCTCCGACACGGTCGCTTCATGGCGCGGCGGCGGGATCAGGACGTCGAGGATACGGTCCTCGGCGGCATCCTCGGCGCGCATGCGCACCTTCTTCATCTCGAGCTCGCGGGTCTGCTTGACGGCCACCTCGGCCAGGTCGCGGATGATGGAGTCCACATCCTTTCCCACGTAGCCCACCTCGGTGAACTTGGTGGCCTCGACCTTGATGAAAGGCGCCTCGGCCAGCCTGGCCAGACGGCGCGCGATCTCGGTCTTGCCCACCCCGGTGGGGCCGATCATCAGGATGTTCTTGGGCGTGATCTCGGGGCGCAGCGCAGCGTCCACCTGCTGGCGACGCCAGCGGTTGCGCAAGGCGATGGCCACGGCGCGTTTGGCATCGGCCTGGCCCACGATGTGGCGGTCGAGTTCGGAGACGATCTCCTGCGGGGTCATGGAGGACATGGTCTCAGTCCAGCGTTTCGATGGTGTGGTTCAGATTGGTGTAAATGCAGAGTTCACCGGCGATCTCCAGCGACTGCTTGACGATGTCGCGTGCGCCCAGCTCGGAGTGCTTGAGCAGGGCGATGGCCGCAGCCTGCGCGTAGGCGCCACCGGAGCCGATGGCCACCACGCCGTTTTCCGGCTCCAGCACGTCGCCGTTGCCGGTGATGATGAGCGAGCACTCGCGGTCGGCCACGGCCAGCATGGCCTCCAGGCGGCGCAGCACGCGGTCGGTGCGCCAGTCGCGTGTGAGCT
This sequence comes from uncultured Hylemonella sp., assembly GCA_963513295.1. GTDB lineage: Bacteria > Pseudomonadota > Gammaproteobacteria > Burkholderiales > Burkholderiaceae_C > Hylemonella. The sequence goes on along the minus strand of CAUPQO010000048.1, from coordinate 8,460 downwards.
CAATCGCCGCGCGCTGCAGATGCCCCTGGTGCTTCTCCAGCTTGGCCTCGAAGCGCTCGAAGAGCGTGAAGGCATCGGCCGTGGCGCCGGCAAAACCGGCCAGCACCTTGCCGTGGTAAAGCTTGCGCACCTTGCGCGCCGTGCCCTTGACAACGATGTTGCCCAGCGTGACCTGGCCGTCGCCGCCGATGGCGACCTGCAGGCCCCCAGCCGTCTGACGCCGCACGCTGACGATGGTGGTGCCGTGAAATTGTTCCATGGCCGTATTGTCCGGCATCCGTGCATCGCTGAAGAATGTCCCCATGTCCAGGCACCCGTGGAAGGGGGATGCGAGCTACACGCAGTGAGCGAGAGTCGGGGTGGGCTTCCTCACGCCGCGCGCGGCACCACCCGGGCGTGTTCGGAGATGCCGATCACGTTGAAGAAGGCGGCCACGATGCGGTTGACGTCGCGAAACTGCACCTGGCAGCCACGGGCCTGCTGCTCGGCCACCCAGTTCAGGATGCTGCCGGCCGCCGAGAAATCCACGCGGATCAGGCGGGCGCAGGAGACCACCATCCGGGTGGCCCCCCCCATGCCGGCTTCCAGCCTGGCCAGCACTTCGGCCGCATCGCCCAGGATCTCGCCGTAGAGCTCAACCACCGCCGGCGGCTGGTCTTCCAGGCCGACCGGCACGGTCAGGTTCTGCAAGGGGTCGTCCCAGGTGGAGTTCGGGGCATCCCAGCTGGAGCGGATGGCTTCGGCTTCGGCCTCGGCTGCATCCATGGCCCCCTGCAGTTCGCAACTGCAGCGCGGCTCCTGCCAGGAGGGGGGCGAGACCTCGTAGGTCACGCAATAGTCCAGCGCCACCAGCTCGAAGGCATCCTGCAGACGCATGATGCGCAGCGCATCCATGCGCAGCTGCCAGCACAGGGGATCGACGGTACGGTCGCCCGAAGGCGTGAGCACCTGGAGCGCCCGCTCCAGGCTGGCCTGGCCGCGGAAAACCAGGGCGGCTGGCGTGACGCACCACTGGGCCACCAGACGGGCCAGCACGGGCACGGCATCAAGGCCGATGACCGACAAGGCCTGCCAGTCCAGCACCAGCGTGCCGGGCACGCGCATCAGGGTCTGCAGTTCTTCCAGGGCCGCGGCGCTCAGCTCGGGCGGGCAGCTCCAGTCCGGCGCGCTCGCGGCCGATGTGCTCGCACGCGCACTGACCGGCGCCACGCTGACCTTGGAGCGGCTCAGCAGGTCGGGCGTGGAAAACCAGGCCGGCGCCGAACGACCGAAACGGTTGGCGAAGTCGATGGCCACGCTGTCAAAACGCGCCTGCTGCCCGGTGGCGCGATAGAGGTCGAACAGGGCCGACATCCAGGTCTCGGCCAGATCGGGGCGCAGATTGTCACCCTGCAACACCGCCAGCAGGCTCTCCTCGGCGCCAGCGTCGTCGCCATTGGCGAAGCGGATGGCGGCGTCCTCCAGATCCGGGTCGGTCAGGTTGTCGGACGGCACAGCGGCGTACAGGCGCTGGGTCGAAAAACCAGCGCCCATGGGCGCGCGGGCGGCCATGGGTTGCAGGCCTTGCGAACGGCTGGCAGGGGTACGCGCGCCAGCCGCAGGGGACGCCTGCCGCATGGCCATGGGGGCCGGCATGGTGAGGGCGGCCTCGGCCAGCTGGGTGGGCGGGTATTCACCGCCGGACGGGCCGTCCGCCCACTGGGAACTGTTGGGGCGCAGGGCCGAGGCCTCGGTCGGTTCGAAGCGGCTGTCCTCGGGCTCGGAATTGCTTGCCGCTGCCGCGTCGGGCGCCGTGGTCGAGGCGGGTTCGGTCGGCCCGGCATCGGGCCGCAGGCCTGTTGAGGAGACGGGGAAGGCACCGGCACGCGAAGCGGCTTCCTTGCCCTTCCACCACTGGCGCGACATCTGCGCCTCGATCTCGTCGATCTTCTTCAGGGTCTCGGCGCGGTCGTCGTGGTTGGAAGTCAGGCTGCTCTGGAAGAAGGAGGGGCGGCCAGCCTGGTCGGATGGGCCCAGCGGTTCGCGCCGGCGCAGCTTGCGCAGGTGGTCGAATTCGCGCTTGCGCACGAAGTCGTTCTGCCGCTTGCGCTCGATCATCTCCTTGAGCGCCTCCTTGCTGTAACCGCTGTCGGCCTCCGGCTCCTTCTGGTCGAGTTCAGACCAATCCTTGGTCGGATTGCGCACGAACTTGGCCACCTTGGACAACAAGCCGGACCGGTTTTCCTCTTCTGCCATGTCTGGATTATGCGGTGCGCGTCACTCGGGGCCGGTGTTCCGGATCAATCCCCGAACATTTTCTGCTTGAGTTCGCGCCGCTGCTGGGCTTCCAGCGAGAGCGTGGCGGTGGGCCGGGCCAGCAGGCGGCCGACGCCGATGGGCTCGCCGGTCTCGTCGCAGTAGCCGTAGTCACCGGCATCGATGCGGCTGATCGACTGCTCGATCTTCTTGAGCAGCTTGCGCTCGCGGTCGCGCGTGCGCAGTTCCAGCGCGTGCTCTTCCTCGATGGTGGCGCGGTCGGCCGGGTCCGGCACGATGACGGTGTCCTCGCGCAGGTGCTCGGTGGTCTCGCCGGCATTGTTCAGGATGTCCTGCTTGAGACGCTGCAGCCGCACGCGGAAGGCGGCCAGCTGCTTGTCGTTCATGTACTCGGTGTCCGGCATGGCCACGAGTTCGTCGTCGCTCAGGGTTTCGCCCGGCTTGGTCTTCCAGTTGTTGACGAGCTTGGGGTCTTTTTTGACGGAGGAAGGCAGGGGGGGAGCAATCAGGGTCTGGGACATGGTCGGGGTGTAACTGGCCTTGACAGCGGTGGATGCCACCGACTGGGCCATGGAGGGAACGGTCAGCTGTGCCAGACGGGCCGAGGCCTTGGCCGTGCGCGCGGGCGACTCGGGCATGGCCGGCGTCGCCTTCACCGGCAGGGGCGCGGGCGCCTTGACCGGCAACTTGGCCACCACCGCCTTGACCGGGGTCTTGGCCGTCGCCTTGACCGGTGCGTTGGCGCTGGTCTTGCCGGCTTTGGCCGCCGGTTTGGCAACAGCTTTCTTGGGGGCGGCCGCCTTGACGGCGACCTTCTTGGCCGCCGGTTTGGCAGCCGTTTTCTTGGGGGCCGGTTTGGCCGCCGCCTTCTTGGCGGGCGGTTTGCTCACGGCTTTCTTGGCCGCCACAGGTTTGGCAGTCTTCACGGCCGGTTTGGCCTTGGCCGCCGGCTTGGCAGCAGCTTTCTTGGGGGCCGGTTTGGCCTTGCCCACTGCAGATTTGGCTTTGGAAGACACGGACACCTTTCCTGGTTTGGCTTTCACTTCTTGTCTCCTGGCAAGCTGGGCCTGCACTAGTTTCTTCTGGCCTGCTGTTATACCCGCATTGCAGGCCAGGCTACGGATTCCCGCCAAAATTTATGGCGCGCGAGTGTATCGCTTTTCACATCGCCGCTGCAGGGGTTGCAAAACCGAGACACCGCCCTTGAACGCGCAGGCCAGGGCCGGCTTGGGCTCAGGCCAGGCTTTGCTCCAGGCCCTGCAGCAGGATGTCCTTGGGCAGGTCAATGCCGATGAAGACCATCTTGCTCAGGCGCTGCTCGCCCTCGGCCCAGGGCTGGCCCAGGTCGCTGCCCATGAGCTGGTGCACGCCCTGGAAGATCACCTTGCGCTCGGTGCCTTTCATGTAGAGCACGCCCTTGTAGCGCAGCATGCGCGGGCCATAGATGTTGATGATGGCGCCCAGGAAGTCCTCCAGCTTGGCCGGATCGAAGGCGCGCTCGGAGCGGAAGACGAAGCTCTTCACGTCGTCGTCATGGTGATGGTGGTGGCCATGGCCATGCTGGTGCGAGGGATGGTTGCAGTGCTCGCCATGTTCGTGGTCATGGTCGTGGTGTTCATGCCCGTGCGCAGGGTCGTGCTCGTCCTTGAGGAAATCCGGGTCGATCTCCAGCTTGGCATTGAGGTTGAAGCCGCGCAGGTCAAACACCTCGCTGATGGCCACCTCGCCGAAATGCACCGCCTTCTGCGGCGCCCGCGGGTTCATGTGCTTGAGGCGGTGCTGCAGCGCCGCCACATCCTCGGCCGAGACCAGGTCGGTCTTGCTGATGAAAATCTGGTCGGCAAAACCGACCTGGCGCCGCGCCTCCTGGCGGTCGTTGAGCTGCTGGGCGGCGTGTTTGGCATCCACCAGGGTGATGACCGAGTCCAGCAGGAAGCTCTCGGCAATCTCGTCGTCCATGAAGAAGGTCTGCGTGACCGGGCCGGGATCGGCGAGACCCGTGGTCTCGATCACCACGCGCTCGAAATCCAGTTCACCCTTGCGCTTCCTGGCCGCCAGATCCTGCAGGGTGGTGCGCAGGTCCTCTCGGATGGTGCAGCAGATGCAGCCGTTGCTCATCTGGATGATCTGCTCCGTGGTATCGGCCACCAGGATGTCGTTGTCGATGTTTTCCTCGCCGAACTCGTTCTCGATCACGGCAATCTTCTGACCGTGCGCTTCCTGCAGCACGCGTTTGAGCAGGGTGGTCTTGCCGGAGCCCAGGAAGCCGGTCAGGATGGTGGCGGGAATCAGGGCCATGGATGCAGTCTCGGAGAAGAGTGGTCGCCAACTTGCGTCTTGCGCAAGCACTGGGGCGAGAAGGAGGATAGGTGGGGAGTTTAGCGGCTTCGTCAAGAGCCCGCAGGGGCTTCCCTCAGCCCTTGCGCATCACCACCAGGCCCTTGAGGTACTCGCCTTCCGGGAAATTGATGGTCATGGGGTGGTCCGGTGCGCCGCCCATGCGCTCGTGGATGTAGCCGTCCACACCGGCATCGATGCCGGCCGAGGCCACGATCTTGTGGAACAGGTCGGCAGAGATGCCGCCCGAGCAGGAGTAGGTGAACAGCACACCACCGGGCTCCAGGAGCTTGAAGGCCAGACGGTTGATGTCCTTGTAGGCGCGCGCCGCACGCTCGGCGTGCGCCACGGTGGGGGCGAACTTCGGGGGGTCCAATACGATGGCGTCGAAGCTGCGGCCTTCCTCCACAAAGCGCCGCAGGCTGGCGTTGACGTCGGCGTCGAGGAACTCGGTGCGGGCCAGATCGAAACCGTTGAGCGCCACATTGGCGCGCGCCTGCTCGATGGCCGGCCCGGACGAGTCGATCGATGTGACATGGGCCGCGCCACCGGCCAGTGCCGCCACGCTGAAACCGCCGGTGTAGCAATAGCAGTTGAGCACGCGCTGGAACTTGAGCCGGGCCGCGTAGTCGGCAAAACGCTTGCGGCTGTCGCGCTGGTCCAGGTAAAAGCCGGTCTTGTGGCCCTGGGCAATGTCCAGGCCCAGGCGCCAGTCATGCTCGCGCAGCACCAGCCCGGTGGGACCCTCGCCGCGCAACCAGCCGCTCAGCTCCGGCAGGCCTTCGAGCCCGCGCGCGCTGGCATCGGACCGCTCGTAAAGCCGGTTGAGTCCGGTTTCGGCCAGCAGCGCGTCGGCCAGCACATCCTTCCATCGCTCGGCGCCGGCACTCAGAAACTGGGCGACCAGGGTGTCACCATAACGGTCCACGATCAGGCCGGGCAGGCCGTCGGCCTCGCCATGGATGAGGCGCAGACCGTCACTCCGGATATCGAAACGTGTGCGGGCACGGATGGCAGCGGCCACCCGGCTGGCGAGAAAAGCGGCATCGATGCGCTGTTTTTCGTCAAAGCTCCAGACCCGCGCGCGGATCTTGGAGGACGGGCTGAAGGCCGCCCAGGCCAGAAACTCCCCTTGCACGGACTCCACGCGCACGGTTTCTCCGGCGTCCCCGCCGCCCTTGGCCAGGGCCGACTCGAAGAGCCAGGGGTGGCGGCGCAGCAGCGAGCGCTCCTTGCCTTCCTTGATGCGTATCACTTTCATGCCTGAATTGTCGGGCTTTTCCGGGGTTCCCTTCCGCGCCAATGGGGTTAGAGTGAGAGTAAGGGGCCATAGCCCGAGGAGATAAGCATGCGATTGAAGGACGTCAAGCTGGGAACCAAGCTCATGGGGGGCTTCATCCTGGTCCTGTTTCTGGCCGCCATCCAGTCCGTGTTGGCCGTCTTCGGCACCAATGCGCTGAACACCAACACCCAGCAGATCTCGGACCACCTCTTGCCCAGCGCCCTGCACACGGGTTTCCTGGGTACGCAGGCCAGCCGCCTGCGTGCGGCGCAGTTCCAGCATCTGCTGATTTTTGGCGAGGACGAGCGCCGGGCCATCGAAAAGCAGATCGAGGGCCTGCGCGAGGCCGTCAACACCGAGTCACAGGCCTACGCCCGCATCATCAAGGACGGCGAGGAGAAGACCCATTTCGACAAATTCCAGGGCGAATGGAAGAAGTACCAGGCGCAGCAGGCAGAGATCGTCGGGCTGGCACGCCAGCGCCGCGACGAAGAGGCCATGGACATACTCAAGGGTCCTGGGCTGCAGACCTTCGATGCCATGCTGGCCGAGCTGCGTGCGCTGTCGGAGCTTTCACAGGACGGCTCGATCCTGGCGCGTGACACGAATGCCGGGCTGCAACGCAATGTGATGATCGGCAACCTGGGTGCCCTGCTCGTGACCATCGTGCTGGGCCTGCTGATTGCCCGCACCCTGAGTCGCGCCATCTCGGGCGGCGTCGGATACGCTGCCAGCCTGGCCAGCAAGGTCGCCCAGGGTGACCTGAGTTCGCCCATCAATCCCAACACACGGGATGAGATCGGCACCCTGCTGCACTCCCTGCGCGACATGCAGGCCTCGCTGGCCCAGGTGGTCTCGCGCGTGCGCCAGGGCAGCGAATCGGTCTCCACCGCCAGCGCCGAGATCGCCCAGGGCAACCACGATCTGAGCGCGCGCACCGAAAGCCAGGCCAGCGCTCTCGAAGAAACCGCGGCGAGCATGGAAGAACTCTCCTCCACCGTGAAGCAGAACGCCGACAACGCCAGGCAGGCCAACCAGCTGGCCCAGAGCGCCAGTACCGTGGCGGTCAAGGGCGGCGAGGTGGTGGCCGAGGTGGTCGGCACCATGAAGGGCATCAACGACAGTGCGCGCAAGATCCACGACATCATCAGCGTGATCGACGGCATTGCCTTCCAGACCAACATCCTGGCACTCAATGCCGCGGTGGAAGCCGCCCGGGCCGGGGAGCAGGGCCGGGGGTTTGCCGTGGTGGCCTCTGAAGTGCGTTCGCTGGCCGGGCGCAGCGCCGAAGCGGCCAAGGAGATCAAGAACCTGATCACCGACAGCGTGCAGCGCGTCGAGCAGGGCAGTGCCCAGGTCGACCAGGCCGGCGCCACCATGAACGAGGTGGTGGCCGCGATCCGTCGCGTGACCGAGATCATGGCCGAGATCAGCGCGGCCAGCACCGAACAAAGCCAGGGCGTCAGCCAGATCGGCGAGGCCATCACCAATATGGACCAGACCACGCAGCAGAATGCGGCGCTGGTGGAAGAGATGGCGGCAGCGGCTTCCAGTCTCAAGGGCCAGGCGCAGGACCTGGTGGAGTCGGTGGCGGTGTTCAAGTTGGCCAGTGGCGCCAGCCCGGCCGGCTCGCCACCGGCGCTGGCCGCGCGGCAGCAGGCGCAGATGCAGATGCGCGCCCCGGCGCCCAAGCCGGCCTCGGCCCCCGCCTCGGGCACGCAGCGACGCCTGGTCGCGCCAGCCAAGCCCAGGGTGCCCCCGCCTGCCGCAGCTGCAGCGCCGGCCAAGACGTCGGCAGGCGCGGACGGCGACTGGGAGACTTTCTAAAGGCTCTTCAGCCCTTGCCCGGTGTCTTGCTGCGCGCACGCGGATGCGCGGCGTCATAGGCCCGCGCCAGGTGCTGGAAATCGAGGCGTGTGTAGACCTGCGTGGTGCTGATATTGGCATGGCCCAGCATTTCCTGCACCGCGCGCAGATCGCTGCTGGACTGCAGTACATGGCTGGCGAAGGAGTGGCGCAGCATGTGCGGATGCACCGGCGTGGCCAGCCCAGCCTGTTGGCTGCGGCGCTTGAGGCGCAGCCAGATGGATTGCGCCGTCAGGCGCGTGCCGTTGCGGCCGATGAAGAGCGCCACCTGCTCGGCCGGCACACCGGCTTGGGCGCGCAAGCCCAGCCAGCGCTTGAGCGCGGCCATCGCAGCCGAGCCCACCGGCACGCTGCGCCGTTTGCTGCCCTTGCCCAGCACGTGCGTCTCCCCCGCCTGCAGGTCGACCCAGCCGCGCGCCGCGGCGCTGGCCGTCACGTCCAGGCCCGTCAGCTCACTCACGCGCAGGCCGCTGCTGTACAGCAGCTCCACCATGGCAGCGTCGCGCGCCTCCAGCCAGGGATCGTTGTCCTCCCCATGGAAACCGGCCAGTTGCACCGCGTCGTCGACGCTCAGGGCCTTGGGCTGGGGTTTGGCCGCCTGGGGGGCACCCAAATCCTGCACCGTATTGCTGGCCACCAGGCCCTCGCGCCCGAGCCAGTAATAAAAGCCGCGCCAGCGGTAATGTTTGCGCGCTTTGCCGCGCCCGCTGCGTCCGCCG
>CAUPQO010000047.1:0-18398 GCA_963513295.1 uncultured Hylemonella sp. | reverse complement strand
TCCAGCACCGGCTGCCGCTGGCCGCTGTGCCGCTGACCCTGGGCGGGACCATCGGCTTCCAGGTCGAGAACGTCATGGCCTCTGTGGGTGCCGCCTGGGCCCTGGGCCTGGACTGGGCACTGATACGCCAGGGCCTGGCCAACTTCGACAACGACGCCAACAACGCCCAGGGCCGCTTCAACCTGTTCCGCTACCGTGGTGCCACGGTGATCGCCGACTACGGCCACAACCCGGACGCCATGCTGGCCCTGGTGCAGGCCGTGGGCGCCATGCCGGCCCAGCGCCGCTCGGTGGTCATCAGCGGTGCCGGCGACCGCCGCGACGAGGACATCCGCGAGCAGACCCGCATCCTGGGCGATGCCTTCGACCAGATCGTGCTGTTCGAGGACGCCTGCCAGCGCGGCCGGGCTGACGGCGAGGTGCTCGCCCTGCTGCGTGCGGGACTGACCGAAGCCAAACGCACGCGCGACGTGCATGAGATCCGCGGCGAGTTCCTGGCCATCGACACGGCCATGGACCGCCTGGGCGAAGGTGACCTGTGCCTGATCCTGGTGGACCAGGTGGAAGAAGCCATCGCCCACATCACAGCGCGTATCGCGCGCGACGGCGCCTGAAGCCTGCCCGCCTCGGCGGGGCGGGCGTTTATTTGACTTCGGAGCCGGGAGTGCGCCCCATCAGGGCGGCCACGGCCTGGTCGGGCCGCATGCGACCGTCCAGCAGGGCCACCACGCCCTGGGCGATGGGCATGTCCACGCCCAGGCTTTGCGCCCGCTGCACCACGGTACGGGCACAGTACACGCCTTCGGCCACATGGCCCAGCGAAGCCACGGCCTGCGCCAGCGTCTGCCCCTGGGCCAGCAGCAGACCCACCTTGCGGTTGCGGCTGAGGTCGCCGGTGGCGGTCAGCACCAGATCACCCAGGCCCGACAGGCCCATGAAGGTCTCGGCCCGCGCGCCCAGGGCCAGGCCCAGGCGCGTCATCTCGGCCAGGCCGCGCGTGATCAGCGCGGCACGCGCGTTCAGGCCCAGGTTCAGTCCGTCACACAGGCCGGTGGCGATGGCCAGCACGTTCTTGACGGCCCCGCCCACCTCGACACCCACGATGTCCTCGTTGTCATAAACGCGCAGCGTCGGGCTGTGGAAAGCCTGCACCAGGCGTTCGCGCACGGCAGCATGGCGGCTGGCCGCCACCAGAGCGGTGGGCTGGCCGCGCGCCACCTCCAGCGCAAAACTCGGGCCACTCAGCACGCCAGCCTGCAGCCGGGGCGCCACCTCGGCCTGGATTTCATGCGCCAGCAGGCCCTGGGCGCCCGGCTCGAAGCCCTTGCACAGCCAGGCCACGGGCTGCTCGCAAGCCTGGATCTGCTGCAGCACGCCGCGCAAACCGGCCATCGGGGTGCCGATCACCACCAGATCCTGGCCCTGCACCAGAGCGGCCAGGCCATCGGCCGGGCCATCGATCACGCGCAGGGAGGGGGGCAAGGGCAAACCCGGCAGATAACGCGCGTTGACCCTCGCGGACTGCATGGCGGCGGCCTGTGCCGCGTCACGCGCCCACAGGATGACCTCATGGGACGACTGCGGGTTCTGGCTGGCACTCATAGCCAAGGCCGTCCCCCAGGCACCGGCACCGAGCACGAGGATCTTCATGGTCCGGGACAGCTTGGGTGAGACAGAAGGAGAAGGGGCACGCCCTTACTGGATCTTGATCTCGGCGCCCGGCTGCTGTTGCTGCTGCTCGTACATGCCCTGGAAATTGATCTCCGCCAGGTGCACGGGCGGGAAGCCGGCCCGCTGGACGATGTCGGCCACGTTGCCACGCAGGTAGGGGAAGACGATCTGCGGGCAGACCACGCCGACGATGGGCCCCATCTGCTCTTCAGCCAGGTTGCGGATCTCGAAGATGCCGGCCTGCTTGGCCTCGACCAGGAACACGGTCTTCTCGGCGATCCGGGTATGCACGGTGGCCGTCACGCACACCTCGAAGACCCCCTCGGCCACCGGCTGGGCCTCGACGCCGATCTGGATGTCGACCGAGGGCTGCTCACCCTGCTGCAGGATGGCCGGTGAATTGGGCTGCTCCAGCGAAGCCTCCTTGAGGTAAACGCGCTGGATCTGGAATACGGGTTCTTGCTGGTCGGCCATGGCTAACTTTCTGGTCAAAAAATAGAGCCCGCCCGGAATAACCCCGAGCGGGCTCACGATCGGATCGTGCCGATTATCTCAGGCCGGGAAGGCCGTTCAGACTGCGCTGAGCAGCGGGGCCAGCCCACCCTGGGCGTCCAGCGCCATCAGGTCGTCGCAGCCGCCCACGTGGGTGGCACCGATGAAAATCTGCGGCACGGTACGCCGGCCGGTGATTTCCATCATGTGCGCGCGCGCCTGGGGATCGGCGTCGATGCGGATTTCCTCGATCTGCTCCACGCCCCTGGACTTCAGGAGCTGCTTGGCGCGCACGCAATAGGGGCAGACCGCCGTGGTGTACATCTTCACTGCTTGCATGGTGTCACCCCTTCTCGACCGGCAGGCTGGCGGCACGCCAGCTGGACAAGCCCCCGCCCAGCGACAGCGGCTTGCTGTAACCCAGGCCCTTGGCAATGCGGGCAGCGCTGCCGGAACGCATGCCGCTCTGGCACACGAAGATCACGGGCACTTCCTTGTTCTTCACCACCCCAGGAAGCTGGTTGGCCAGCTGGGACAGGGGGATGTGCCTGGCGCCGCTGACGTGGCCGGCCGCATATTCGCCAGCCTCGCAGACGTCGATCACCACGGCTTTCTCACGGTTGATCAGCTGCACGGCATCTGCCGGGGTCAGGGAACCGCCGGCAGCGCCCCGGATGGCGGGCCAGGCCAGCAACAGGCCGGAGGTCAGGCACACCAGGATCAGCGACCAGTTGTCGAGTATGAATTTCACAATATTCCTTGTTGGAGTCTGTAAGTGCAAAGTCCTGATTTTAAAATGACGGACTGATCGCTGCCAGGCACGGTCCATTTGCCCCTGCCCTGCCCCCGTAACCGCCCCGTAACCGCCCTCCACCATGTACAAACTCGTGCTCATCCGCCACGGCGAATCGACCTGGAACCTGGAAAACCGCTTCACCGGCTGGACCGACGTCGACCTCACCCCCACCGGCGTCTCCCAGGCCATGTCGGCCGGCAAGCTGCTCAAGGCCGAGGGCTACGACTTCGACCTGGCCTACACCAGCGTGCTCAAGCGAGCCATCCACACCCTCTGGTACTGCCTGGACGAGATGGACCGCAGCTGGCTGCCGGTGGTCAAGGACTGGCGCCTGAACGAGCGCCACTATGGCGCCCTGCAAGGCCTGAACAAGGCCGACATGGCCAAACAGTACGGCGAGCATCAGGTCCTGGTCTGGCGCCGCAGCTACGACACACCGCCGCCGGCCCTGGAGCCGACCGACCCGCGCAGCGAGCGCGGCGACCGTCGTTACGCCCGCCTCAAGCCTGAGGAGATCCCCCTGACCGAATGCCTCAAGGACACCGTGGCCCGCGTCCTGCCCTTCTGGAACGACTCGCTGGCCCCAGCCATCCGCTCGGGCCAGCGCGTGGTCGTGTCGGCCCACGGCAATTCAATGCGCGCCCTGGTCAAGTACCTGGACGGCATTTCCGACCAGGACATCGTGGGCCTGAACATCCCCAACGGCATCCCGCTGGTCTACGAGCTCGACGCCAATCTCAAGCCCATCCGCCATTACTACCTGGGCGACGCCGAAGCCGCCGCCCGGGCCGCGGCCGCCGTGGCCACGCAAGGCAAGGCCTGAAACCTTGCACCAGGCTGGTTCATCCCCATTTTGGTGGGGACAGCCTTGGCCGGAAACCGCCAAACAAATTGTCACCAGCCGCCGGAACCCCGGCGGCGATTTCGCTTCCACCCGTGTATAATCACGCGACGAGGGTCTATCCAAGGGTCAGAAACTGAAAATCACCCGCTGGGTTTCGCTGGGCGTGCTTGCCGGCGCGCTCACCACCGTTTCCCTGCAAACCGTGGCACGCAATGCCGTGGCGCCATTGCCGCTGGAAGAGCTGCAGCAGCTTGCGGCCGTCTTCGGCATGATCAAGACCGACTACGTCGAGCCGGTCGACGAGAAAAAGCTCATCACCGACGCGATCTCCGGCATGGTCTCCAGCCTGGACCCGCACTCGCAGTACTTCGACAAGAAGTCCTACAAGGAATTCCGCGAAGGCACGGCCGGGCGTTTTGTCGGTGTGGGCATCGAGATCACGCAGGAAGACGGCTTGGTCAAGATCGTCTCGCCCATCGAGGGTTCACCCGCTTACCGTGCCGGCCTCAAGACCAATGACCTGATCACCCGCATCGACGACACCGCCGTCAAGGGCCTGACGCTCAATGAGGCGGTCAAGCGCATGCGCGGCGAGCCCAACACCAAGGTCGTGCTGACCATCTTCCGCAAGGACGAGAACCGCTCCTTCCCCGTCACCATCACGCGCGAGGAAATCAAGACCCAATCGGTCAAGGCCAAGGTGGTAGAGCCCGGCTACGCCTGGATCCGCCTGAGCCAGTTCCAGGAACGCACGGTGGACGATTTCGCGCGCAAGGTCGACGAAATCTACAAACAGGAGCCCTCGCTCAAGGGCCTGGTGCTGGACCTGCGCAACGACCCGGGCGGCCTGCTCGACGCCGCCGTGGCCATCTCGGCCGCCTTCTTGACCGAGAAAGTGACCGTGGTCTCGACAAACGGCCAGCTCGCCGAGAGCAAATTCACCTTCAAGGCCGCGCCAGAGTTCTACCAGCGCCGCGGCAACAGCGACCCGCTCAAGCGCCTGCCCGCCAGCCTCAAGAAGGTGCCGCTCGTGGTCCTGGTCAACGAAGGCTCGGCGTCGGCCAGCGAGATCGTGGCCGGCGCCCTGCAGGACCACAAGCGCGCCACCATCATGGGCAGCCAGACCTTCGGCAAGGGCTCGGTGCAGACGGTGCGCCCCCTCGGCCCGGACACCGGCCTGAAGATCACCACGGCCCGCTACTACACGCCTTCGGGCCGCTCGATCCAGGCCAAGGGCATCCTGCCCGACGTGATGGTGGATGAAACCGCCGAAGGCAATGTCTTCTCGGTGCTGCGCACGCGCGAGGCTGATCTCGACAAGCATCTGAGCAACGGCCAGGGCGCCGAGCAGAAGGACGAAGCGCGCGAGAAAGCGCGTGACGCCGCCCTCAAGAAGCTGGAGGACGACGCCAAGAAGCCGGCGGCCGACCGCAAGCTGCCGGAGTTCGGCACCGACAAGGATTTCCAGCTGATGCAGGCGCTCAACCAGCTCAAGGGCCTGCCCGTCCTGGTCAGCAAGACCCAGACCGAGCGCAAGGAAGAGTTGAAAGAAAACTAAGAAGCGCCCAGGGGCCTAGCGCAGGCTCCCGTGGAACCGGCTTCGCCGGGCCACCGGGAGCGTTCCCTTGAGGGGAAGGCGCATAGCGCCTCAGGGGGGCATCTCTATGACCGACGATCAGCTGCTGCGTTATTCGCGCCACATCCTGCTTGAAGAGATCGGCATCGAGGGCCAGCAGCGCATCCTCGACAGCCACGCCCTGATCATTGGCGCCGGTGGTCTGGGCTCACCGGTCGCGCTCTACCTGGGTTCGGCTGGTGTCGGCCAGCTCACCGTGGTCGACCACGACACGGTCGATGTCACCAACCTGCAGCGCCAGATCGCCCACAGCATGGAGCGCGTGGGCGCGCCGAAGGTCGATTCCATCCGCCAGGCCGTGGCCAGCCTGAACCCCGAGGTGCGGGTCCACGCCCTGGCGCAGCGTGCCGATGCGACTCTGCTGGAGGAACTGGTGGCCCGTGCCGACGTGGTGCTGGACTGCAGCGACAACTTCAGCACCCGCCAGGCCGTCAACGCGGCCTGCGTCCGCTTGCGCAAACCCCTGGTCTCGGGCGCAGCCATCCGCTTTGACGGCCAGCTGGCGGTCTACGACCCGCGCACCGCCGGCTCGCCCTGCTACGCCTGCGTCTTTCCGCCGCAAGATGATTTCGAGGAAACGCGCTGTGCCACCCTCGGAGTTTTCGCGCCGCTGGTGGGCATCATCGGCAGCCTGCAGGCTGCCGAGGCACTCAAGCTGCTCAGTGGTGCCGGCACGCCGCTGGCCGGCCGCCTGCTCATGCTGGACGGCCGGCACATGGCCTTCAACGAGATCCAGATACCGCGCAACCCGGCCTGCCCGGTGTGCGGCCAAACGGCCCACTGACCGCCGCCAGCGGCTTCAGTGGCAGGGCCCGTGGCGGCGACGGAAGTCTCGCGGCAGTTCGGCGCGTCCCTGCTGGAACAGCCCCAGCCGGCGGGCCCGTGCCTGGCCTTCCTGCTGCGCATAAGGCCCGCTTTTCCCCCGGTAACGGTAGGACCAGGCATGCCCCTGGCCGACCAGCCAGGCCCCGATGTCCTGCCCGCGCAGGCTGACCCGCGCCAGGACCCGGCCGTAATCGTCATGCCGGCGCACCCGGACCTGCACCGCCTGGCCCAGCACCTGGCCTACCAATGCAGCCCGCGCCGTCTCGCCATGGACCTGGCACAGCTCGGGCGCATCGATCCCGTCGATGCGCACCGCTCGCGGTGGACCACCGCGCTGCGGCCGCACCCACAGCGTGTCGCCATCGCTGACATGGGTCACGGTCCCGGTCCATTTCGATGTCGCGGCCTGCGCCGCCACCGGGGCGGCCAGGCCCAGCAGCAGCGCCAGCATGCAGCAGGCCAGGCGGCCCGGTTTCACATCCCTCACGTGTCGTTCCCTGTTTCTGTGTCTGGTCGATCGAAGTCCCGATTTAAAGGACGAAGCCCGTCAAATTTGACCTCTTCTCTCGCGAGGCTCCTGTTAGACTTTGATGGTAAATGATGGACATCCCCTGTGAGTTCCGCTGCCACCTCCCTGCTTGACGTGCACGCATTGCGCCTGGACGACGCACGCGCACTGCTCCAGCACGACGGCACCGAGCTGCCCGTGCCGGCTGACGGACCGGCCGCCTACTTGCAGCGCATCATCGATGGCCTGTGCGAGCTCTCCCTGCGCGACCCGCTGACAGGCCTGGCCAACCGGCGCCATTTCCGCGCCGTGCTGTCCCGCGAGATCGAGATCGTGGCGCGCTCGGGCAACTCGGCCCTGCTGCTGATGCTGGACATCGACCATTTCAAGAAGGTGAACGACACGCACGGCCACCTGGCCGGCGACAAGGTCCTGCAGGCCGTGGCGCGTTGCATCGCCGGCTGTGTGCGCCCGCAGGACACCGTGGCGCGCTACGGCGGCGAGGAATTTGCCATCGTCATGCCCGACTGCCAGGCCGCCTATGGCGAGACCGTGGCCGAACGCGTCCGCCAGTCGATCGCTGCCCTGTCCATCCCGGTGAGTCCGCTGCTGAATCTGCAGATCACCACCAGCGTGGGCGGTGCCTTCGCACCGGTCTGGGTGCGCTCCACCGCCGACCTGTGGATCGAGCGCGCCGACACCCAGCTCTACCTGGCCAAGGCCCAGGGGCGCAACCGGGTGTGCATCGACCACCAGCAAGTGATATCCGTCAGTCCGGAAGAGAAAAGCCTGCTGTTCGGCAACCTGGCCCTGGCCGATTCGGCCTGGGGTGACCTGACCGACAGCAGCACGCAGAGGTTCAGCTGATGAGTGACGAACTGAAAATCGACAAGGACAAGCCGGCACCGCCCGTGCCGCTCAAGCCCCTGGGCAAGGTGCTGGCCATCACCAGTGGCAAGGGCGGCGTGGGCAAGACCTTCGTCTCGGCCAACCTGGCCGCTGCACTGGCGCGCCGTGGCCTGCGTGTCCTGGTGCTGGACGCCGACCTCGGCCTGGCCAACCTGGACGTGGTGCTCAACCTCTATCCCAAGACCACGCTGCACGACGTCTTCACCGGCAAGGCCAAACTGGATGAAGCCATCATCAAGGCGCCGGGGGGCTTCTCGGTGCTGCTGGCCGGCTCCGGCATGGTCGAGTACTCGCGCCTCACGCCAGAGGTGCGCGACGAATTCCTGCGCGTGATGGAAAGCCTGGTGCCGCGTTTCGACGTGGTGCTGCTCGACACCGGCGCCGGCATCTCCGACGTGGTGCTGTTCGCCGTCTCACTGGCCTCCGAGGTGCTGCTGGTGGTCACGCCCGAACCGACCTCGCTGACCGATGCCTACGCCACCATCAAGGTGCTGGTGGGCCAGCAGAAGCGTCAGAACATCCGCATGATCGTGAACCAGACCGCCCGCCCCGGCGACGGCCGTGCCATCACGGTCCAGCTGCAGCAGGTGGTGGACCGCTTCGTGCCCGGTGAGCCGGGCAAGCCGGTCAAGCTGATCCATGTGGGCGACATCCCGGTAGATCCCTCGGTCCGCCAGGCCATCATGCGGCGTCAGTTGCTGATGCAGGTCACGCCGGGCTGCCCGGCCGGACTGGCCCTGGTCCAGCTGGCCGGCAAGATCGAGGACACGGTCATTCCCAAAAACGGCTGAGGCGGCCTGCGCCGCCTCCATCGCTGCCGCCCCGGACGCGGGAAAATCAACTACGCCCGATGATGGAGGCCGTCGCCATCAGTTCTTCGAGCAGGGCCAGCGAAACGCGTCCCGACACCGCGTAGGGATCCAGTTCCGGCCTCTCGGAATACTTCAGCAGGATCGAGGTGTTGATGCGCGAGAGGTTGACCTGCCCCATGGTCCAGCCGCCAAAGCGGCGCTCGCTGATCTCCTCATAGTGCAGCAGGACCACGTTCTTGTGGCGCACATCGCGCTGGATGTGCCCATACAGGTCGCTGACGGCAGTGCGGCCGCCCTCGATGGCCTGCAGGAAGATGCCACCGCCGTAACACAGGATGCCGGTGATGCCGCAGGTCGTGTTGTACTGGCGTGAATGCGCCAGGATGTTCTCGATGGCCTCGGGGCCGGTATCGACGGCGCGGCTGGCGTAAAGCAGGCGGACCAACATCTTCAGCTCCTCTGGGGAATCAGCGACAGGAATTCACGGCGCAGGTTGGGGTCTTTGAGGAACACGCCGCGCATGACCGAGTTGATCATCTTGCTGTCCATGTCCTTCACGCCGCGCCAGGCCATGCAATAGTGGCTGGCTTCCATGACGATGGCCAGGCCATCGGGTTGGGTCTTCAGCTGGATCAGGTCGGCCAGCTGCACCACGGCCTCTTCCTGAATCTGCGGACGGCCCATGATCCATTCGGCCAGGCGCGCGTACTTGGACAGGCCGATCACATTGGTGTGTTCATTGGGCATGACACCGATCCAGATCTTGCCGATGACCGGGCAGAAGTGGTGCGAGCAGGCGCTGCGCACCGTGATCGGACCGACGATCATCAGCTCGTTGAGGTGCTCGGCATTGGGGAACTCGGTGATGGTCGGCGCATGCACATAACGCCCCTTGAACACCTCGTTCAGGTACATCTTGGCCACCCGGCGGGCCGTGTTGTCGGTGTTGTGGTCGTTGTCGGTGTCGATGATCAGGCTGTCGAGCACATGCTGCATCTTGAGCTCGACCTCATCGAGCAGTTGCTCCAGCTCGCCAGGCTCGATGTAGTCGGCGATGTTGTCGTTCGCATAGAAACGCTTGCGCGCCGCCAGCAGGCGCTCGCGGATCTTCACGGACACCGGCGTGCCCTCGTCGGCAAGGTCGGTCGGGCTCATGGGACTCGGACTTTTCTTCAGCATGACCTTATGGTACCAGCGATTCGCCATCAGGGTTATCACCCCCGAAGCCTTTGCTTTCGGCCATCAAAAGCTATCAATTCAATAGCGGTTGCCGCTCAGGAAGACCCCCAGCCGCATCAGGGCAAAGGCCGCCCGGTCCAGCAGGCGCTGGTGCCATGGCCGGTCGGCATACCGGCTCGGGTCCACCCGATGCCCTTCCTGCTCCATGGCCCGGATCAGGCGCCCGCGCAGGTCCTGGGCAAAACGGACATCCTCCACCACCACATTGGCCTCACGCGCCAGCAGCAGGCTCAGAGGGTCCAGGTTGGAGGAACCAATGGTGGTCCAGTGGCCGTCGATCACCGCCACCTTGGCATGCAGGAAGCTGGGCGAATACTCGTGGATTTCCATGCCGGCCCCGAGCAGCACCCCGTAGACCATGCGCACGGCATGGAACTGCATGAAATACTCATAACGTCCCTGCAGCAGCAGGCGCACCCGCACCCCACGCTGGGCCGCATGGATCAAGGCCAGTCTCAGCTTGCGACCAGGAACGAAGTAGGCATTGGCAATGATGATCTCTTCGCGCGCCTCGGCAATGGCCTTGCGGTAAGCCCGCTCGATGCGGCTGCGATGGCGCAGGTTGTCCCGCAGCAGCAGGGCGGCACGCGTCCCGGACCCGCGGGCGGCGGCCACGCCGGTGGCCGCTTCATCTCCGGCCTGCACGGCCAGCTTGACGGCTGCTTCCAGATGGCGCCAGGCGGCCGGCAAATCGATCTCCCGCGCCTTGCTGCCGGCCTGCAGGCGCCACCAGAACTGCACCGTCACCTCATGTACGGCACGCACCAGCGGGCCGGTCACGCGCACCGCAAAATCGAGGCGTGGGGCGGACAGGGGGCCGTGGTTGGGGTCATGCCAGTCATCCAGCACATTGATGCCGCCACAAAAGGCCACACGGCCATCCACAACGCATAACTTGCGGTGCAGACGCCGCCACCGGCTGGGGATCAGCAGGCCCAGCCGGCCCAGGGGCAGAAAAATCCGCCACTGGACACCGGCAGCGTCGAAACGGCTGCGCCATTCGGCAGGCAGCCCGGGCGTGCCCACACCATCCATCACCAGATAAACGGCCACCCCGCGCTGCGCGGCCCGCACCAGTGCCGCGGCCACCTGCTCACCCGCAGGGTCCGGGTAGAAGATATAGGTTTCCATGCGGACTTCCCGCACGCTCCGGTCGATCGCCTGCACCAGCGCAGGGAACAGCTCCTGTCCACCCTGCAGCAATTGCACGCGATGCCCGCTGCGCAAGGACGGCAGGTGACTGTCCTTCATGCCGGCAACTCGAACTCGGCAATCAGCGGCAGGTGGTCGGACATGCGCCACCAGACACGCCCGCGCGGCACCTCCACGCTCAGGGGCCGCAGGCCGCGCACATAGACATAGTCCAGCTGGACCAGCGGCAGGCGCGCCGGAAAGGTGGGGTTCGTCGACGGCTTGAAGGTCTGCAGTCCCATGGCCGCGAAATGGCGGTGGACACGCTCACCCCAGTCATTGAAGTCACCCGCCACGATCAGCGGGGCATCGGCGGGAATCTCGCGTGCGATATAGCTGTCCAGCTGGGCGGCCTGGCGCATGCGGCTGGCGCGGATCAGGCCCAGATGCACCACCACCACATGCAAGGCCATGCCATTGACCACCACCTCGCTGTGCAACAGGCCCCGCTGCTCGAAGCGGTGATCGGACATGTCCTCGTGCTGGTGCGCCAGCACCGGCCAGCGTGAGAGCATGGCGTTGCCGTGCTCACCGTGGCGCGTGTAGGCATTGGTCCGGTAGACGGCCTCGTAACCTTCGGGCGCCAGGAAGTCGGCCTGCGGCATCTCGGGCCAGCGGCTGAAGTACTGCTCCTCGCGCCGATGCACCTTGCGCACTTCCTGCAGGCAGACGATGTCGGCATCGAGTTGCTCCACCGCCAGCCCAAGGTTGTGGATCTCCAGGCGCCGGCGCGGACCCAGGCCCTGCACGCCCTTGTGGATGTTGTAGGTGGCGACGCGCAGGGTTTTCATGGGATCATTTTGGCAGGGTGGCCGCAGCACGGACAAAACGCGGCAGCAGCAGGCAGGCCTCGGCGTTGCTGGGCGAGGCGCAGGCTTGCGCGGCCTCGCGCCAGGGCAACCACTGGTAGTCGGTGTGCTCGCGCGGGCTCAGCGTGATGCGGGTGCCGGCCGGCACCCGCAGGCCGAACAGGTGTTCGGTGTTGCGGATCACGCCCGGCGCATAACGATGGCGCCAGCGGGGGTAGATCTCGTAGACATTTTCCAGCCCCCAGTCCTGCAGCTCGCATCCGCTGGCGCGGGCGTCGATGCCGGTCTCCTCGGCCACTTCGCGCACGGCGGTCGTCTCGAAAGACTCCTGCGCACGGTCCTTGGCACCGGTGACCGACTGCCAGTAGTCCTCGGCGTCGGCGCGCTTGATGAGCAGGACCTGGAGGTCCGCCGTGTGGATCACCACCAGCACCGATAGTGGAATTTTGTAGATCGGGTCCATGAATGGAAAAAGGGCGCTACCAGAGCGCCCTTTGATTCTGCACCAAGACAGGGACTCAGGCGGTCTTGACGCCGTCCGGATTGCGCAGGCGGATGTGCAGCTCGCGCAGCTGCTTCTCGTCCACCGGGCTCGGGGCCTGGGTCAGCAGGCACTGGGCGCGCTGGGTCTTGGGGAAGGCGATCACGTCGCGGATCGACTCGGCGCCGGTCATCAGGGTGACGATGCGGTCCAGGCCGAAGGCCAGGCCGCCGTGCGGCGGGGCACCGTACTGCAGGGCGTCGAGCAGGAAGCCGAACTTGAGCTGGGCTTCCTCGGGCGTGATCTTGAGAGCGTCGAAGACCTTCTGCTGCACATCGGCGCGGTGGATACGGACGGATCCGCCGCCCATTTCCCAGCCATTGAGCACCATGTCGTAACCCTGGGAGATGCACTTCTCGGGCGCGCTGCCCATCCAGTCTTCGTGGCCGGCCTTGGGCGCGGTGAAGGGGTGGTGCACGGCGGTGTAACGCTGGTTGTCCTCGTCGAACTCGAACATGGGGAAGTCCACCACCCACATCGGGCGCCAGCCCGCCGTGAACAGGCCGTTCTTCTTGCCAAACTCGCTGTGGCCAACCTTGAGGCGCAGCGCGCCGATGGCGTCGTTGACGATCTTTTCCTTGTCGGCACCGAAGAAGATCAGGTCGCCATCCTTCGCACCCGTGCGCTTGAGCACTTCCGTGAGCGCGGCGTCGTGGATGTTCTTGACGATGGGCGACTGCAGGCCATCGCGGCCTTTGGCCAGTTCGTTAACACGGATATAGGCCAGGCCCTTGGCGCCATAGATCTTGACGAACTCGGTGTAGGCGTCGATCTCGCCGCGGCTGATGCCGCCGCCTTCGACCGAGCCGCCAGGCACCCGCAGGGCCACCACACGGCCGCCCACCATATTGGCAGCGCCCGAGAAGACCTTGAAGTCCACGTCCTTCATCACATCGGTGAGTTCGGTGACCTGCAGGTTCACGCGCAGGTCGGGCTTGTCGGAGCCATACAGGCGCATGGCGTCCTGGTAGGTCATGACCGGGAACTCGCCCAGGTCCACCCCGATGGTGTTCTTGAACACCGTGGTGATCATGCCCTGGAACATGTCGCGGATGTCCTGCTCGGTCAGGAAGGACGTCTCGATATCGATCTGGGTGAACTCGGGCTGGCGGTCGGCGCGCAGGTCCTCGTCACGGAAGCACTTGGTGATCTGGTAATAACGGTCGAAGCCGGCCACCATCAGCAGCTGCTTGAACAGCTGGGGCGACTGCGGCAGCGCGAAAAACTGGCCGTCATGCACGCGGCTGGGCACCAGGTAGTCGCGCGCCCCTTCGGGCGTGCTCTTGGTGAGCATGGGCGTCTCGATGTCCACGAAACCGTTGGCGTCGAGGAACTTGCGCACTTCCATCGCCACCTTGTAGCGCAGCATCAGGTTGTTCTGCATGTAGGGACGGCGCAGGTCCAGCACGCGGTGCGTCAGGCGCGTGGTCTCGGACAGGTTCTCCTCGTCGAGCTGGAAGGGCGGCGTGACCGAGGGGTTGAGCACGGTCAGCTCGTGGCACAGCACTTCGATCTTGCCGCTCTTGAGGCTCTCGTTGGTGGTGCCGGTCGGGCGGGCGCGCACCAGGCCCTTGACCTGGATGCAGAACTCGTTGCGCAGGTCCTCGGCCGTCTTGAACATCTCGGCGCGATCCGGATCACAGACGATCTGCACATAACCCTCGCGGTCGCGCAGGTCGACGAAGATCACGCCGCCGTGGTCGCGCCGGCGATTGACCCAGCCGCACAGGGTGACGGTTTGCCCCAGCAGGGCCTCGGTCACGAGACCGCAATAGTGGGAACGCATGGCCATTTGGCTTACTCTTTCAGGATTTCAGGAATGTGGTTGGTCGGCTTCGACCGTCTTGAGTTGCGGATTCTTGGGGCCACCGGGGACGATCACGCCCATGGAAATCACATAGGTCAGCGCCTCGTCCACACTCATGGCCAGCACGATGCAGTCGCTTTTCTTGAGCATGACGAAATAACCGCCCGTGGGGTTGGGCGTGGTCGGGACATAGACGCTCAGGTGCTCGCCCGGCAGATGGTTCACCAGGTCGCCGCCGGGTGTGCCGGTGACAAAGCCGATGGTCCACATGCCCTCGCGCGGCCACTGCACCAGCACGGCCTGGCGAAAGGCATTGCCCTTCTCGGAAAACAGCGTATCCGACACCTGTTTGACGCCCGAATAAATCGAGCGCACCACGGGGATGCGGTGCAAGAGGGCATGCCACCAGCCGACCAGCTGGTTGCCGATGATGTTGGACGCCAGGGCGCCGATCAGCAACACCACGACCAGGGCGAAGATCACGCCCAGGCCGGGAATGTGCAAACCCAGCAGCCGGTCGGGATGCCAGTCCACGGGCAGGATCC
Organism: uncultured Hylemonella sp.; assembly: GCA_963513295.1. Lineage (GTDB taxonomy): Bacteria > Pseudomonadota > Gammaproteobacteria > Burkholderiales > Burkholderiaceae_C > Hylemonella. Next base: position 3,773 of record CAUPQO010000047.1, on the reverse strand, counting down.
TCAGGGTCTGGTCCAGCGTGCTGATCACCCACTCCAGGACCCAGAGCGTGATGATGAGCGGCACCAGGACCAGCAGGCCCGAGAACAGCCACTTGCGGAATTTGGCCATGGACATCAGGCGCAACCGCAATCCGTGCCGCAGCTCGCCGGCGTCGCCGGGGCGGCCGGCTCACTGGCCGCAGCCGTGCTGGCCGTGCCTGCCGCAGCCGCGGTGCTGCCCCCGCGGAAATCGGTCGCGTACCAGCCGCTGCCCTTGAGCTGGAAACCGGCCGCCGTGACCTGCTTGCGGAAGGTCGGCTGGCCGCAGGCTGGGCAATCACTCAAGGCGGGATCGGAAATTTTCTGCAGCACATCCTTGGCGGCACCGCAGGATTCACATTTGTAGGCGTAAATTGGCATGGCTCGACGAGGTGTAGGGTGCAAAACCCTTAATTATAGGCGGGGGCCTCATTTGCAAGCCGCCCACCCCCTGCGCAGCGCCCGGCCCTCAGGCCTTGTGGTGGGCCTCGTCGCGCAGGGCCTGGGCGATGGAATGCCCCTGGGGCTGGACGATCTGGGGCGCCAACGAACCGGTCAGCATGCCGAAGATGGACGCCAGAAAGCCCACCAGCTGCGGCGGGAAGTCGGCCTCGGCCGCGGTGACCTCGGCGCCGAGCCAGAACAGCAACCCCAGCACGATGGACAGAAAGGCCCCCTGGGTGGTGGCGCGTTTCCAGTAGGCACCGGCCGCCAGGGGCACAAAAGCCGCAACCAGGGTCACCTTGTAGGCGTTCTGCACCATGTCGTACATGGTGGAGCGCGAGTTGAGCGCGAAAAGCAGGGCCCCCAACGTGAAGCTCACCAGCACCACCCGCAGCAGGAAGAGGAACTGGCGGTCGCTCATCTTCGGCGCAAAGGGTTTGAGCACGTTCTCCGTGAACGTCGCGGTGGGCGCCAGCAAGGTCCCGCTGGCGGTGGACAGGATGGCCGAGAGCAGCGCCCCGAAAAACAGCACCTGAGCCCACAGCGGCATCCGGCTCAGCACCAGCTCGGGCAGGATGCGCTGCACCACGCGCCCGTCCTCGTCGCCGAACAGCTGGGCCAGCGAAGGATCGAGCACCAGGGCTGCATACGCGATGAAGATCGGCACCGCGGCGAAGACGAAATACACCGAGGCACCAATCAGCGTGCCGCGCACGGCCGTCTTTTCGTCCTTGGCGCTGGTCATGCGCTGGAACACGTCCTGCTGCGGGACCGAACCGAAAGCCACCGTCAGGAAGGCGGCGAACATGGCCCACAGGGCGGTGCCATCGGCCTCGGGCGGGATCAGGGTCAGGCGGCCGTTTTCGGCCGCGTGCAGGATCACCACGTCGATGCCGCCGGCCATCTGGCCGACCAGAAAGGCCACCAGGGTCAGGCCCAGAAGGATCACCACCGACTGCATCAGATCGGTGAAGGCCACCGCCCACATGCCGCCGAACAGCGTATAGACCATGACCACTGCTGTACCGCCCATGATGGCGTGGCTGAGCTCGATCGCACCGCCCGACAGCACGTGGATGACCAGCCCCAGGGCAGTCATCTGGGCCGAGGTCCAGCCCAGGTAGGACAAGGTCACGGCCACGCTGGTCAGCACCTCGACGCCGCGGCCGTAACGCTTGCGATAGAAGTCGCCGATGGTCAGCAGATTGAGCCGGTAAAAGAGCTTGGCAAAAAGCAGTGCGGCGAGGATCAGCGCCATCGAAGCGCCGAAGGGGTCGCCAGGGATGGCCGAGACGCCCCCCATCACGAACTCCGCCGACACGCCCAGCACCGTTTCGGCCCCGAACCAGGTGGCGAATACCGTGGCCACGCACATGTACAGGGGCAGGCTGCGGCTGGCCACCAGATAGTCCTTGGCGTTGTGCACGCGACGCGCGGCAATCAGGCCGATGACGATGGTCAGCGCCATATAGGCCAGCACGAGGGTTACCAGTGTGTTCATCAATCAACTCCGCTTGAAAGAATGAGGCAGGGGCCATGCCATCCGGGATACCGCAGGCAGGCGCATTCTAGGGCCACCACCGGGACTGCCGGACGGCGTCTTACCAAGGCGGTGAAACCCGCAGCCACAGCTGCACCGCCAGCAAACCCAAAGCAAAACCGATGCCTGCATAGATCAGGGCCTGCAGCAGGCGATTGGTGCGACGCTGCTCGGCCAGCAGTTCCTCCAGCTCGCGCCGGCTGCCGGCGGCGTTGTGTTTCAGGTAATCGTGCAGCAGGCGCGGCAGGTCCGGCAGCATCTTGGCGTAGCGTGGCGCCTGGTTTTTCAGCTCTTCCAGCAGCCTGCGCGGGCCGATCTGGTCGGCCATCCACTTCTCCAGGAAGGGCTTGGCCGTGCTCCAGAGGTCCAGTTCGGGATCGAGCTCACGGCCCAGGCCTTCGATGTTGAGCAGGGTCTTCTGCAGCAGCACCAGTTGCGGCTGGATCTCCACATGGAAACGGCGCGAGGTCTGGAACAGGCGCATCAGCACCATGCCCAGCGAGATTTCCTTGAGCGGGCGATCGAAATAGGGCTCGCAGACCGATCGGATCGCCGACTCCAGTTCGTCCACCCGCGTGCGCGGCGGCACCCAACCGGACTCGATGTGCAGTTCGGCCACACGCTTGTAGTCGCGCCGGAAGAAGGCCGTGAAGTTCTGCGCCAGGTATTCCTTGTCGTACTCGGTCAGCGTGCCCACGATGCCGAAATCAAGCGAAATGTAGCGTCCGAAAGTGGCCGGGTCGGTGCTGACAAAGATGTTGCCCGGGTGCATGTCGGCATGGAAGAAGCCGTCACGGAACACCTGGGTGAAGAAGATGGTGACGCCGTCGCGCGCCAGCTTCTTCATGTCCACCCCCGCCTCGCGCAGGCGCGCGGTCTGGCTGATGGGGATGCCCTTCATGCGCTCCATCACGATCACCTCGCTCTGGCAGTAGTCCCAGAACATCTCGGGGATCAGCACCAGGTCCAGGCCTTCCATGTTGCGGCGCAGCTGGGCGGCGCTGGCGGCCTCGCGCACCAGGTCCAGTTCGTCGTGCAGGTATTTGTCAAATTCGGCCACCACCTCGCGCGGCTTGAGGCGCTTGCCGTCGGACGACAGTCCCTCCACCCAGCCGGCCATCATGCGCATCAGACTCAGGTCTTTCTCGATGGCTGGCAGCATGCCCGGGCGCAGCACCTTGACGGCCACCTCGCGCTCATGGCCGTCGCGCCCCCGGAGCTTGGCGAAATGCACCTGCGCAATCGAGGCACTGGCCACGGGAACACGCTCGAATTCGCTGAAGATCTGGGCCACCGGCTTGCGAAAGGCGCGCTCGATGGTGGCCACGGCCACGTCGGAGGGGAAAGGCGGCACGCGGTCCTGCAACTTGGCCAATTCGTCGGCAATATCGGGCGGCAGCAGGTCGCGCCGGGTCGACAGCACCTGCCCGAACTTGACGAAGATCGGACCCAGGCGTTCCAGCGCCTCGCGCAGGCGCTGGCCACGCGGCGCGTCGAGGTTGCGGCCGATCGAGACGATGCGCGCGATCACCCGCAGCCAGGGTTTCTGGAAACTGGTCAGGACCAGCCCGTCCAGACCGTAGCGCAACACGATCCAGACGATGTAGGCACCGCGCAGCAGGCGGGTCATTGAGCGGCTCCGCGGGCGGGCTTGAGCCAGCCGCGCAGGCTGTCCAGGGCGCGGCGCGCAGCCTGGGCCAGGCCATGGGCCGGCGCATCGCCGATGAGGCGTGCCAGATCCTCCTCGATGTCCCAGCGCACATGGTCCACC
>CAUPQO010000046.1:0-18633 GCA_963513295.1 uncultured Hylemonella sp. | reverse complement strand
CAGGCGTGCATCGCCATGGTCGGGCTGTTCCGACCACTGGCGCAGTGCCGCCGCCATCTGGGGCATGAGTTCGGCAGCCTCTTCCTCGAAGATCGGGAACAGGTCGGGATCGATCACATCGACGGCGTCGATCTCTTCGTCGCTGTCGTCGACCACGATCTTGGCCGCACCAGGCAGGGCCGAGGCGGCAGGCGCCGCTGCCGGCATGACCGGCGCGATGGGTTTGGGCGCAGGGGCGATGACGGGCGGTGAGGGTTTGACGGGCTCGAAGTCGAAGTTCAGATCGCCCAGGTCCAGTTCGGGCACTTCGGTCACCGTAAGCGCCGGCCGGCCACTGTCGGGCTCGAGGGTGTCCAGTTGGGCGAACTCGGTCGTGTGGATCGCATTCAGCGCCTCGACCAGGCCTGCCTCCGGCGCCTTCAGGAAACCGGCGGCGAACTGGTGCAGCAGGTGGCGAATATTGTCGGCAGCCGCCACGAAAACCTGGGCATGCTCGGCCTGCCCCTGGCCGTGCAGCTGCACGTGCTGCATGGCCTGTTCGAGTGCGCGGGCGATCTCCGAGAGGGCGGAGAAGCCGACCGTCGCGGAACTGCCACCCAGAGAGTGGGCCAGTGCAATGGCGGTGTCGGGGACCGGGTTGTGCAACTCCAGCGACCACTCGTTGAGTTCGGTCAGCAGACGCCGCGACCATTCGTCGGCCTCATTCAGGAAGACGTTGTACAGCGGGATGCCGATGCGCAGTGTACCGATCACCTTGACCTGCTCGTCCGCCGTTTCAGCAGGCGTTGCCGTCGCCGGCAGTTCAAGTTCGAAGCCTTCTATGCCGGCCGGCCGGGTATCGGGCGCATCCGGCAGTTCGTGGATGGAGCCGGTTGCGGTGTCGGCCCAGTTGTTCTGCAATTCCGGCAGTTCGAAAGCGGGCAGTTCGGTCGGCTCGGCCATGCGGGTCGCCGCCCAGTCGGGGTCCGCACCTTTTTTAGGGAGCGGCAGGTCCTCGGGGCCGGCCATGCTGGTGGGTGCCCAGTCCTGGCTCACACCCTTGCCCGGGAGGGGCATCAGATCTTCAGGACCAGCCATGCTGGTGGGCGCCCAGTCGATCGACAGCTCGCTGCTGCCCGCTGCCGGCGCGGTGGCCACTGGAGGCACACCGGCCAGGCTGCTGAAATCAATGTCACCGAAATCAGCCATCGGCGACGGCTGCTTGGCTGCGGCTGGCGCGGCCGGCTTGCCCAAGGCCTTGGCATCCGCCAACTCGAAATCGAACATCTGGGTCGACTCGAAATCGATCGGGGGCGGTTCATCGGCCAGGACCGGCAGTTCCGGCGCCGGGGCAGGCGCAGCGACCTGCGCCGCCGGGGCCGCCGGCAATTCCAGCGCAAGGAATTTGCTTTCCAGTCGCATGGCATCGGCGGACTGGCGGAAGGGCACAGCACTCCAGCCGGCATCGCTGCCGGCAGCAATATCCTCGACCCACTGCCCCAGGCCCTGCAGCGCGGCATTGGAGAGTTGCAGCAGTTCGGGGCGGGCCGGCTTCTGCTCGGCCAGCCAGCTGTTCATCATCTGCTCCATCGCCCATCCGGCTTCGCCGAACTCGGTGAAGCCGACCATGCGCGAGCTGCCCTTGAGCGTGTGGAAAGCGCGACGCAGTGTGGTCTGGTGGGACAGATCGGCCGGATCCCCGAGCAGGGCCAGCACCGCATCCTGTCCGTTGTGGACCACCTCCCTCGCCTCATCCAGGAAGATGTCGCGCAGTTCGGCACCGTCATCCTCGGAAACATCGGCGGACGCGACGGGCGCAGGGGCAGGTGTCGGCGCGGTCTGGACAGCAGGCCGGGGGGCCGGTGTCGGTGCGGCCGGCGGCTCAGGTGCCACGGCGGCGGCTTCGCGTTCGCGGCCCATCAGGGGTTTGAACTCCCCCAGCTCCTCGTCGTAGACGAACAGCTTCTTGGCCAAAGTGCGCTGATAACTCAGCATGTCGATCAGGAAACCGAGGGCACCCAGGCTGTTGCCGAATTTCTCGAACACGCCGGTCCGTGCGGCGTCCTCGTCGATGTTATCGACCAGGAATTTCTCGACGGTATCGCGCATGCGCACTGTGGCCAGTGAGGCCTGGTCCAGGCCCAGCACCGAGAACACACCGCGCATCTGTGCCAGCTGGTTGGGCACGTCGTTGAGCGGCGATTTTTCCTTGGGATTGCGGAAGAATGTGTCGAGCGACTTCTCGATCTCGGTCAGGCTGGTGCGCAATTCCTCGACCACGCTGCCCATGGTCTGGCGATCGCTGACACGGCGGTACAGCTCCTCCATCCAGGGTTCGAGCGCCTCGGGCTGGCCACCGGCCACGACATGATCCAGGCGGCGTGCCAGTCGGTCACTGCGCTCGCTCATGCTGGACTCGGTCGGGTCCATGTCCTCGTAGGCCGCATCCAGATAGAGGATGGAGGTGGCCACTTCCATGGCCACCGGTGTGGTCGGCGGCTCGCCCGAGCGCACCGTGCCGTCCACGGCCTTGAGCAGGGCGCGTGCCAGCGCCTTGTTCTCGGGATGCAGTTTCAGCAGCGACTCACCCACCAGGGTGAACTGCTCGGACACCACCTTGAGGCGATTGGTATCGCCACCCGACAGGGCCGACCAGGTCTCGGTCGCCGTGGCGATGCGCTTGCGCGCCTGGACCAGCACCGCCGGGTCGAAACGGCCATACTGCGGCGTCTCGTAGTTGACGGGTTTGTCCTGCGTCAGGCCATACGCCTGCCGGACCGCAGCCAGCACCGGGGCGGACTGGGCATCCGCCGGTGCCGCCTGGGCACAGAAGAACAGCAGATCCTGGGCCAGTCGGTCCGACACTTCGGTCGAACCCTTGGCCAGAGTGGAGTACTGCATCAGCACGCGCGAAGCCGCACGCTTGACATAGACATCCGACGCGCATAGCTTGAGCGCCAGGGCCTCGAAGTAGGCCGCGCAGATCTTCCAGAAGGAGCGCGCATCCAGCGCCTGCTGGCCGGCTGCCAGCCCCAGGCAGATGTCGCGCAGGGCCCTGGCCGAGGAGACGCTGCCCGTCTTGACCACCTTGAGCACGGCCGAATCCAGCTGGGAACGCACGGCCGGGTCATAACCCAGTGCCTCAGCGGGCACGGGGATGTCGGCATCGATCCAGCGCCAGGCATGGCCCCAGAGTTCGGCCGGGTGCACCCGTTCCTCGCCAACCAGTTCCAGCACGTCGCGGTATTGGGGAAACAGGGCCACGGCCGAGGCCGACTTGCCACGCAGCACACTTTCCAGGTATTCGATCAGGGCAAAGCTGGCACGCTCGACCTTGGTGGCGGCGTCCTCGCTGCAGGCCTCGGGGCGTTCGACAAACTTCTGCGCCAGGGCCTCCATGGCGCGCAGCACCTTGGCCGGCTCCGGCAGACCCACCATCTCGAGGGCACCGACAGCCTGGTGCAGTTGCTGGCGCGCAATGCGCAGCTGGCTGGCATCGAGCGACTCCAGGTCGGAACCGCGCGCCAGTTCGGCATCGCGTACGAAACGACGGATGGCCTTGGCTGCGCCATCAAGCGACTTGCGCAGTTCGTCCAAGACCCAGGCCAGGGGGCCGAGGTCGTTGACCGGCTGATCGTCGTTGCCGCTAGCGGCTGCGAGGGCTTGCATGGATACGTCGCTCCTGCGGATGACGGACGGTGATCAGGAAATCTTGAATCGTGCGACCGACTGGCGCAGCTCTTCGGCCATGCGCGAGAGTTCGCGCACCTGGGCGGCCGTGGCCCGCGTACCTTCACCGGTCTGCTCGGTCACGGCGAAGATGTGCTGGATGTTGTCGGCCACCACGTTGGCCATCGCGGCTTCCTTGGAGGTCGAGTCGGAAATCTGCTCGATCAGCTCGGCCAGTCGGCGCGACACGCGGTCAATTTCGGTCAGGGCGGTACCCGCGTTGTCCGACAGTCGCGCTCCCTCAACCACACCCTGGGTGGAACGCTCCATGGCGGCCACGGCGTCCTGGGTGTCGGTCTGAATGGCTTTCACCAGCGCCGAGATCTGGCGCGTGGCGTCCGCGGAACGTTCGGCCAGTCGCTGCACCTCTTCCGCCACCACCGAGAAGCCGCGACCGGCTTCACCGGCGGATGCCGCCTGGATGGCGGCGTTCAGGGCCAGCACGTTGGTCTGTTCGGTAATGTCCGAGATCAGCTCGGTGATTTCACCGATCTCCTGCGAGGATTCGCCCAGGCGCTTGATCCGCTTGGAGGTGTCCTGGATCTGGTCGCGGATGGAGTTCATACCGCCGATGGCGTCCTGCACGGCCTTGAGGCCGGACTCGGCAGCCTGCAGGGACTGGCGCGCCACCGCGGCCGATTCCTGCGCCTGATGCGACACCTGGTTGATGCGGGTCGACATGTCCACGACCGAACGACCGGTTTCGCGAATCTCGTGCAGCTGTTCGTTGGAGGCGGCCAACAGTTCGGTGGAGGTCTGGTCCACCTCGGCCGTCGTCTGCGCCACCTGGGCCGCCGTGTTCTGCACGTTGCCCACCAGCAGTCGCAGCTCCTCCACCGTGTAGTTCACCGAGTCGGCGATGGCGCCCGTGATGTCCTCGGTCACCGTGGCTTCCTGCGTCAGATCGCCTTCGGCCACCGTCTGCAGTTCGTTCATCAACCGCAGAATGGCGGCCTGGTTGGCGTCGTTCACGCGCTTGGCTTCCTGCTCCTGGCGTTCGGCTTCCAGTCGCTGCGCTTCGGCCATCACCTGACGGCGACGGCTGTCCATCAGCTGCACACGCGCCAGACCGGCAGCGCAGAGCAAGGCGAAGATGGCGGCGCCGATCAGGGACAACAGCGAGGTCGGACCCAGGCCGGTACGCGTGGCCAGTTGCCCCTGCAACTCTTCCAGGTCGCGGCGCATGGGCTCGCTGTCGTTGATGATGGTGATCTGCGCGCTACGTGCCGAGACCAGGCCCTGCAGGTTGCCCAGAATGGCACCGGCCTGGGTACGGGTCAGCTCGTACAGCTTGATCAGCGCCTCGATCTGCTCGCGCGTCTGCGCATCCTTGGAGGCGTTCAGGCGCAACTCGGGGCTGCCGTCGAGCAGACCCTGTGCAATTTCCTTGAAGGAGTTCAAGTCCTTTCCCAGCAGGAACACGGCTTCCGGGCTCACACCTTCGGCCGTCAGGAACTCGTTGGACGATTTGCCGATGCGCTGTGTCAGCATCACCAGCTGGCCGGCCGCGGAAATCTCGGCGGCGCTGGCGTTCTGCTGCAGCTTGAGCGAAGACACCGTCTCGGCGATCTCCAGCAGGTCGGAAGACTGGCGGTTGATGGTGCGCAGGGCGGCGCCGACCTGGGTCAGGATCTTCTCCTGCGCCACGATGGCAGCGGCACTTTTCTCGGCACGCTCCATCAGGGGGATGATCTTCTCGAGCTGCGGCAGCAGGTCGGCATCGATGGGCTCCAGGCGCAGGGCGTAATCGCTGTCGCGCAGGCCCTTGACGGAGCGCACCAGATAGCTGGAACTCTCCTTGACCTCGGCGAAGGCCTGGGGCACACCCACCAGGGCCTGCGACACCGACTTGGCCAGGCGCTGCGACTGCATCAGGGACTGGCCAGTGGCATTCAGCTGCTGCGCCACGCGGTCGGCGGCCGTCAGCGCCACGAAGGCGATCGCGCCCAGCACCACCAGCGCCAGACCCAGCAGCCACCACAGCAAACGCTGCTGCTCGGCAATCGGCCGCCGCCCCAGCAGGGGCACGCTGACCATGTCGTCCTGGTCCAGCGGCACCGGCGCAGGCAGGTCTTGCAGCTGGGTGTCCGCCGACTTGCCAGGGGCCGAGGCGCGCGGCGCATGCAGGGCAGACAGATCGTCGGGCATGGCCAGACTCAGGCCAACACTCTGCTCCGTATCGGGCGCCTTCTTGCCAAAGAGTTTGTTGAGGACGGACATGATGCAACCTTCAGGATTGTTAGGGTGGCCTGTCTTCAGGCACTGATGCTCAAAAACTCGCTCATCTGCGACAGTTGCTGGAGGTTGATCTCCTGCCAGCGGCTGCCGTCAGCGTCGACGTAGCGATTACCGAAGTAGGGGGGCGCGCCTTCAGGCGGCGGTTCGGAACCCGAGAACGCCCCGACATGACGCAGGCCGGCCAGGGAATCGATCAGCAAAGAGCAATTGATCTCCAGGGCGGCATTGAGCGTGACCACACTGGCCTCGGCCCAGTACTGCTCCGTGCGCACCGGCGCCTTGCCGGCAATGTAGGACGCCAGGTCCACCACGCCATACAGGCCGCCACGCAAGTTGACGACCCCCAGAAACCATGGCTGCGAATAGGGCACCGCCTGCACCGCAGGCAGAGGAAAGATCTCACCCGACTGGGCCAGGGGCAGCAGGTAATCCAGCCCCCCTGCACGCACCGCCAGCCACGAAATGGAGAGACCTTCGGCCTTGGCCGCTTGCAAGCGGCTGGCAAGTCGTGACTGCAGGTCCCTTAGAGCTTCGCGATTGGCCATGGGGTGTGAGTCAGCCCAGTGCCTTGATCTTGCCCAGCAATTCGGCTTCGTCCACCGGCTTGGTCACGTAATCGCGCGCGCCCTGGCGCATGCCCCAGACACGGTCGGTTTCCAGGTTCTTGCTGGTGCATATGATGATCGGGATCTCGGCGTACTCGGGCGTGCGGTTGATGGCGCGCGTGAGCTGGAAGCCGTTCTGCCCCGGCATGACCACGTCCATGAGGATCAGGTCGGGCTTGTCTTCGGCCAGGCGCCGGAAAGCATCATCGGCATCCTCGGCGGTCTTCACGGCCATCCCGTTTTTCTGGAGCAAATCCGTCAGAAACATCAATTCCGTCTTGGAATCGTCCACGATCAAAACTTTGCGTATCGGCATCAATTCACTCCTTGCGAGACTATGCCAAACTGCTGCACGGCCTGCAACAGCTGGTCTTTGGTAAACGGTTTGGTCAGGTAGTCCTGGGCACCCACCATGCGACCGCGCGCCTTGTCGAATACCCCGTCCTTGGACGACAGCATGACCACCGGCACCGAGGTGAACTTGGCATTGCGCTTGATGATGGCGCAGGTCTGATAACCATCGAGGCGCGGCATCAGGATGTCGCAGAAAATCAGGTTGGGCTGGTAGTCGTTGACCTTGGCCAGGGCATCGAAGCCGTCTTCGGCCAACATCACCTCATGCCCGCCCTGCTTGAGAAAAATCTCGGCACTGCGGCGGATGGTATTGCTGTCATCGATCACGAGGACCTTGAGGGGCGATTCTTGAATGCTCACTGAACCCTACTCCTGATTACGGCCGGCTGAAGCGATGCAGACGCCATCACTCAGACCCGACCTCAGATCTGGACCATTTCGAAATCTTCCTTGCGCGCACCGCATTCAGGACAGGTCCAGTTCATGGGCACATCGGCCCAAACGGTTCCCGGCGCAATGCCGTGCTCCGGATCGCCAGCCGCCTCATCATAGATCCAGCCACAGATCAGACACATCCAGGTTTTCTTATCACTCACAGCTTACGAGACCTTCGAATAGAATGCAACATTGTACAAAGCGAAAACCACTCTCAGCCGGCTTTCGCGCAACGACTTGTCGTATTCTGCCTGATGACCGCCACAGGCCAGCCCATGCAAACCCCAGCCCCCGAGGAAACCGTGCACGATCCGAGCCAGCCGCCGTGCGTGCTGGTATTCAATGCCAACGACCCCAGCGGCGCCGGCGGATTGTCTGGCGACGTGTCTGCCATCGCCTCGGCCGGCGCGCATGCCTTGCCCGTCATCACCGGCACCTACGCGCGTGATACCGCAGAAACTTTCGACCACTTTCCCTTCGACGAAGAGGTGGTGGCCGAGCAGGCACGCAGCCTGCTGGAAGACGTCACCGTGCAGGCCATCAAGGTCGGTTTTGCCGGCACGCCGGAGAATCTCAGCGCCATCGCCGAGATCGCCACCGACTACCCGGACATCCCGCTGATCGCCTACATGCCCAACCTGTCCTGGTGGAACGAGGTGCAGATCGACCTCTACCTGGACGCCTTCCAGGAACTGGTTTTGCCCCAGACCACAGTGTTGGTCGGAAACCACAGCACCCTGTGGCGCTGGCTACTGCCCGACTGGGAGGGCGAGCGCAGCCCGAGCGCACGCGACATCGCCCGCGCTGCCGGCGAGTACGGCGTGCCCTACACCCTGGTGACTGGCATCCCTGCCCCCGAACAGCACATCGACAATGTGCTGACCTCGCCGCAATCCGTGCTGGCCAGCGAGAAGTTCGAACGCTTTGAAGCGGTATTCTCCGGTGCTGGCGACACCCTGGCCGCCACACTCACCGCCCTCATCGCCAGCGGCTGCGACCTGACGGAAGCATTCACCGAGGCCCTGGGCTATCTGGACCACTGCCTGGACGGCGGCTTTCGCCCCGGCATGGGGCACGTGATCCCGGACCGCCTGTTTTGGGCCCAGGCCGACCTTGATGACAGCGACCTATCCGAAGACGAGCCGCAGAGCCCTGCTTCCCCACTGGAACTGCCCCCCCATGACACCCAGCACTGACCGTAACGAGATCCTGTTCGAGCGCGCCAAGCGCGTCATTCCCGGCGGCGTGAACTCGCCTGTGCGCGCCTTCCGCGCCGTCGGCGGCACGCCGCGCTTCGTGCAACGGGCGCAAGGCGCCTATTTCTGGGATGCCAACGACCAACGCTACATCGACTACATCGGCTCCTGGGGCCCCATGATCCTGGGCCATGGTCACCCGGCCGTGGTCGCGGCCGTGCAAAAGGCCGTGACGGAGGGCTTCTCTTACGGCGCCCCGACAGAGCGCGAGATCGAGCTGGCCGAAGCGATCCTGAAGTTCGTGCCGTCCATGGAGATGGTGCGCCTGGTCAGCTCGGGCACCGAGGCCGGCATGAGCGCCATCCGCCTGGCACGCGGCGCCACCGGGCGCAGCAAGATCATCAAATTTGAGGGCTGCTACCATGGCCATGCCGACGCCCTGCTGGTCAAGGCCGGCTCGGGCCTGGCCACCTTCGGCAACCCCACCAGCGCCGGCGTGCCGGCCGAAGTAGTGCAGCACACCCTGGTACTCGAATACAACAACGTGCAGCAGCTCGAGGAAGCCTTCGCCCTGCACGGCAGGGAACTCGCCTGCCTGATGATCGAGCCCATCGCCGGCAATATGAACTTCGTGCGCGCCTCGTTGCCCTTCATGCAGCGCTGCCGCGAACTCTGCACGCAACACGGCGCCCTGCTGGTGTTCGACGAGGTCATGACGGGTTTCCGTGTGGCCCTGGGCAGCGCGCAAAGCGTCTACGCGCAGGCCATCCCGGGCTTCAAGCCCGACATCACGGTACTGGGCAAAGTCATCGGCGGCGGCATGCCGCTGGCGGCCTTCGGCGGGCCGCGCGCCCTCATGGAACAGATGGCGCCGCTGGGCCCGGTCTATCAGGCCGGCACGCTCTCGGGCAACCCGGTGGCCACGGCCTGCGGCCTGGCGACGCTGCGCGAGATTGCCAAGCCAGGCTTCTTTGAAGCCCTGTCCCTCAAGACACGCTCGCTGGTAGATGGTCTCCAGGCTGCCGCGAAAGCTGAAGGCGTGCCCTTCAGCGCCGACTGCCAAGGCGGCATGTTCGGCTTCTTCCTGCTGCCCGGGCTGCCGCAGAACTACGCCACGGTCATGAAGACCGACAACGCCCGCTTCAACACCCTGTTCCACGGCCTGCTGGATCGCGGCGTCTACATCGCCCCTGCCCTCTATGAAGCCGGTTTTGTCAGTGCCGCGCACAGCGAGGAAGACATTGCCGCGACCGTGGCCGCTGCGCGCGAAGTGTTCAAACTGCTGGCGAAATAGATCGCCAGCGCCCATGAAAAAAGCGGCCTCAGGCCGCTTTTTTCATTCGTGTCTTGCCACTTCAGTGGCGGAAATGCCGGACCCCACTGAACACCATGGCCACGCCGCGCTCGTCGGCCGCGTCGATCACTTCCTGGTCGCGCATGGAACCGCCGGGCTGGATCACGCAGGTTGCCCCCGCATCCACCACCACATCCAGGCCGTCGCGGAAAGGGAAGAAGGCATCGCTGGCCACGGCCGTGCCCTGCAGGGACAGGCTGGCGTGCTGCGCCTTGATGCTGGCAATGCGTGCCGAGTCCAGGCGGCTCATCTGGCCTGCGCCCACCCCCATGGTCATGCCGTCCTTGCAGAAAACGATGGCGTTGCTCTTGACGAACTTGGCCACTTTCCAGGCGAACATCAGATCTTCGAGCTGCTCTGCCGTCGGCGCCTTCTTAGTGACCACCTTCAGGTCGCTGCGCTGCAGCTCGTGGTTGTCGGCGGTCTGGATCAGCAGGCCCGAGCCGACGCGCTTGACGTCGTGCGAGTTCTGGCCGCGCTCCCAGGCGGTCTTGCCGTCGCGCTTGACGCCGTCCAGCGAAATCTCGAGTACACGCACATTGGCCTTGGCCTTGAACACGGTCAGCGCTTCCGGCGTGTAGCCCGGCGCCATCAGCACCTCGACGAACTGTTTGCTCACCGCCTGCGCCGCCGCGCCATCGACGATGCGATTGAAGGCGATGATGCCGCCGAAGGCCGAGGTGGGGTCGGTCTGGAAGGCCTTGCTGTAGGCTTCCAGCGCATCTTTGCCTACGGCCACGCCGCAGGGGTTGGCGTGCTTGACGATGACGCAGGCCGGCACATCGAAACTCTTGACGCATTCCCAGGCGGCATCGCCGTCGGCGATGTTGTTGTAGCTCAACTCCTTGCCCTGGAGCTGGCGCGCCGTCACCAGCGAGCCCGGCGCCGGATAGAGGTCGCGATAGAAGGCCGCGGCCTGGTGCGGGTTCTCGCCGTAACGCAGATCCTGCAGCTTGACCATATTGCTGTTGGCCTGGGCCGAGAAGGCGGCGTGCGTGCCGTCCTCGTTGATGGCCGACAAGTAGTTGCTGATAGCCGCGTCGTAGTTGGCGATGCGGTTGAAGGCCGCCACCGACAGCGCGAAACGCAGCTTGTCCGAGAGCTTGCCGTTCTGCTTCAGTTCGTCCAGCACGGCCGGGTACTGCGAGGCGTCGGTCAACACACCCACGTCCTTCCAGTTCTTGGCGGCGCTGCGCACCATGGCCGGGCCGCCGATATCGATGTTCTCGATCGCGTCTTCCAGCGTGCAGCCGGGCTTGGCCACCGTGGCTTCGAAGGGATAGAGATTGACCACCAGCAGATCGATGGTGTCGATCTGGTGCGCCTTGAGCGCGGCCATGTGCTCGGGCAGGTCGCGCCGGGCCAGCAGGCCGCCGTGCACCAGCGGGTGCAGGGTCTTGACCCGGCCGTCGAGCATCTCGGGGAAACCAGTCACCTCGGCCACCTCGGTCACGGGCAGTTTGGCCTCGGCCAGCAGCTTGGCGGTGCCGCCGGTGGAGATCAGCTTGATGCCCAGCGCGTGCAGGGCCTGTGCGAATTCGACGATGCCGGTCTTGTCGGAAACGGAGAGAAGTGCGTTCATGCCTTGCTTACTTGAGTAGTTTGTGTTCGACCAGTTTCTTGCGCAGGGTGTTGCGGTTCAGCCCCAGCCAGAGCGCGGCGCGCGACTGGTTGTGCTCGGCCTGCTGCATCACCACTTCCAGCAGCGGCTTCTCGACGATGCGCACCAGCATCTCGTACATGCCGTCGGGCTCGGTGCCGCGCAAATCCTTGAAATAGCCTTCCAGGCTGGTACGCACGCATTCTTCGATCTGTTTTTTGCTCATGCGGCAAGCTCCATCTGCTCTTCATCCCTGTTTTCAAAGGCATCCGCCACGGCCGCGGGCATGCGGTCCATGTGCGTGCCCAGTTCGTCAAAAAATTCCGCCACGGCCTGCACCTGGGCCTGGCTGTCTTCCAGCGTGTTCATGCGGGCACGGAAAGCCTCGCCGCCAGGCAGCGTCTTGACGTACCAGCCGATGTGCTTGCGCGCGCTGCGCACACCGGTGTATTCGCCGTAGAGTGCGTAGTGGTCTTCCAGGTGCTCCAGCAGCAGGCGCCGGACCTCGACCACCAGCGGCGGGGCCAACTGTTCACCCGTGGCCAGGAAATGGCTGATCTCGCGAAAGATCCAGGGTCTGCCCTGGGCGGCACGGCCGATCATCAGGGCATCGGCCCCCGTGGCACGCAGCACGGCCAGGGCCTTTTCGGGCGAGTTGATGTCGCCGTTGGCCACCACGGGAATACGCAGCGCGGCCTTGACGGCGGCAATGGTGTCGTATTCGGCCGCGCCCTTGTAACCCTGCTCGCGGGTACGACCATGCACCGTCACCATCTGCACGCCGGCGCTTTCGGCGGCACGCGCCAGTGTCACGGCGTTCTTGTGCGACTGGCACCAGCCCGTGCGCATCTTCAGCGTCACCGGCACCTTGCGCGGTGCGCAAGCGGCCACCACGGCCTCGATGATCTCCAGGGCCAGCGCCTCGTCCTGCATCAGGGCCGAGCCGGCCCACTTGTTGCAGACCTTCTTGGCCGGGCAGCCCATGTTGATGTCGATGATCTGGGCACCGCGGTCGATGTTGTAGGCGGCGGCCTCGGCCATCATGGGGGCGTCGGTCCCGGCGATCTGCACGGCAATCGGCCCGGCTTCGCCCTCGTGGTTGGCGCGACGCGAGGTCTTCAGGGTGTTCCAGAGGTCCTTGCGCGAAGTCACCATCTCGCTGACTGCATACCCCGCGCCCAGCGCTTTGCACAGGCGGCGGAACGGCCGGTCCGTCACCCCGGCCATCGGGGCCACGAACAGGGTGTTCGGCAGTTCGAAGGAACCGATGTGCATACGGGTGTGGAAAAGTAAGGCGCCAATGAGAAATGCCACCGCCAGAACTGGCAGCAGCCGGGCCGGGTATTCTAGCTGCACAAAATTTCAGCAATTGAAATCAGACGCCATCCGCCGCAAGCGCTACCTATACTCGCAGTCTATGGAGTCCTGGATTGCGCATCTGCTGGAGCTATTGGCCCTGCCCCAATACGGGCTGGTCACGCTGTTCCTGATCGCCTTCGTCTCGGCCACCCTGCTGCCGCTGGGTTCGGAGCCAGCGCTGTTCGGCCTGCTCAAGCTCAACCCGGAATTGTTCTGGCCGGCCATCCTGGTCGCAACCGCCGGCAACACCCTGGGCGGCGCCGTCAGCTGGGCCATGGGCTGGGAATCCCACAAGCTGATCGACAAGTACAGACACTCGGACACCCACTTGCGCGCGCTCGACTGGCTGGAACGTATCGGCCCCAGGGCCTGCCTGCTGAGCTGGCTGCCCCTGATCGGCGACCCGCTGTGCGCGGTGGCCGGCTGGCTACGCCTGCCTTTCTGGCCCTGCCTGCTCTACATGGCCATCGGCAAGCTGGCGCGTTACCTCACGATGACGGTGGCGCTGCTCTGGCTCTTTCCGGGCGGCTTCAGCTTCTAGGCCAGTGCCCGGCGACGGTAGCGCCGGACCAGCGGCGGCAACACCAGCAGCAGCATGGCCACGGCCATCAGCGAGCCGGACAGCGGACGCGTGAAGAAGGTGAACCAGTCGCCCTGGCTGATGGTCAGCGCCTGCCGCATGGACTGCTCGGCCATGGGCGCCAGGATCATGCCGACGATCAGCGGCGCCGCCGGAAAGTCGAAGCGCCGCATCACGAAGCCGATCAGGCCGAAGAAAAACAGCAGGCCCACGTTGAACACCGAGTTGCCCGCGCCGTAGACCCCGGCGGTGGAGATCACGATGATGCCGGCGTAGAGCCAGGGCGGCGGGATCTTCAGCAGCCGCACCCACAGGTGCACCAGCGGCAGGTTGAGCACCAGCAGAATGACGTTGCCGATGTAGAGGCTGGCAATCAGCGTCCAGACCAGGGCGCCCTGCTGGCTGAACAGCTGCGGGCCGGTCTGGATGCCATAGCCCTCGAAGGCCGACAGCATGATGGCCGCCGTGGCCGAGGTGGGGATGCCCAGCGTGAGCAGGGGCATGAGCACGCCGGCCGCCGCCGCATTGTTGGCCGCCTCGGGCCCGGCCACGCCTTCGATGGCGCCGTGGCCGAACTCCTCCGGGTGCTTCGAGAGCTTTTTCTCGGTGTAGTAGGACAGCATGGTGGGCAGTTCGGCGCCGCCCGCCGGCAGCGCGCCGATGGGAAAACCGAACAGCGAACCGCGAATCCAGGGTTTCCAGGAGCGCGCCCAGTCCTGGCGGCTCAGGCGCAGGCTGCCCGTGAGTTTCATCACCTCGCCGCTGCGCGATTCGCGCCCCTGCCACGCCAGGTACAGGGCCTCGCCCACCGCGAACAGGCCTACCGCCACCACCGTCACCTCCAGGCCGTCGAGCAGCTCGGCGCGCCCGAAGGTGAAACGCGGCTGGCCGGTCTGCAGGTCGATGCCCACCAGGCCGCAGAGCAGGCCCGCGCACAGGCTCAGCAGACCGCGCAGCACCGAGCTGCCCAGCACGGCCGACACCGCCACCAGCGACAGCACCATCAGGCTGAAATACTCCGCCGGACCGAAGGCCAGCGCCGCCTCCACCACCCAGGGCGCAAAGAAGGTCAGAGCCACCGTGCCGATGGTGCCCGCCACGAAGCTGCCGATGGCCGCCGTGGCCAGGGCCTGGCCGGCGCGGCCACGCCTGGCCATCTTGTTGCCTTCGAGCGCCGTCACCACCGCACCCGACTCGCCCGGTGTGTTGAGCAGGATGGAGGTGGTGGAGCCGCCATAGGCCGCCCCGTAGTAGATGCCGGCGAACATCACGAACATGCTGGTGGCCGGCACCTGGTAGGTCAGGGGCAGCAGCAGGGCAATGGTCAGCGCCGGGCTGATGCCCGGCAGCACCCCCACCAGCGTGCCGAGCAGGCAGCCCGCAAAGCCCCACATCAGGGTCAGGGGTTGCAGGGCGCTGCCGAAACCGGTCAGCAGGGCATCGAAGGCTTGCATGCTCACTCCACTCGCGAGATCAGGACATCAGAAAGGCCAGCGCAGCGCCGGCCCCAGGCCGATGCCCAGCAACTGCGCAAACACCAGCCAGAACACGGTGGCGATGGCACCACAGACCCCCGCCGACTTCAGGCCCAGCGGCGCATCAAAGGCCCGCGCCACACCCATGCCGCACAAAGTGGCCGGCAGCACGAAGCCCAAGGGCGCCACCAGCGCCATGAAGGCGACGCCACCGCCCAGCAGGCTGGCCAATCGCCGCTGGCTGCCCGGCAGGGGCTCCTGCCCGGGCACGTGGCTCTCGTCCACCTGGCGCCCGCGCCACGCGCTCCAGCCGTAGATCAGGGCCAGCACGGCCAGCCCCACCACCACCACGGCCGGGGCCAGCACGGGCCCGACCGTCATCTGCATCAGGGACTGGGGGATGACCGTCACCTGCCAGACGGCAGCAGCAGCGATAGCCAGCAGCAGGACGGCCAGGCGCAAGGGCGTCATGCCAGCCCCAGGTCCTTCATGACCTCTTCGGTGTCACGGATGTTGGCCTCGATCTCGCGCTCGAAGGCCTGGGCGGCCAGGAACACATCGGTCCACTTGCGCGTCTCCAGTTCCTTGCGCCAGGCCTCGGAGGCATGTACCTTGCTCATGAATTCCACCAGCGCGTCACGCTGTGCCGGGTTGATGCCCGGAGGCGCAAACACCCCGCGCCAGTTGGCGGCGGTGACACGCACGCCCAGCTCGGTCAGGGTGGGCACCTCCACGCCGGGGATGCGGCGGTTGCCCGAAACCGCCAGGGGCAGCAGGCGGCCCGCCTTGATCTGCTCCTCGAACTCCGAATAACCGGAAATCCCCGCCACCACCTGACCACCCAGCAGCGCCGCGTTGGCCGGGCCACCGCCGGCAAAGGCCACATAGGCCGCGTCGCGCGGGTTGCGCCCCAGCGCCTTGATGATCAGCCCGAGCAGCACGTGGTCGGTGCCGCCGGCGCTGCCACCGGCCACGGACACGGCCTTGGGGTTGGCCTTGATCGCCGCTTCCAGGTCCTTCCAGGTCTTGATCTTGCCGCCGGCCGGCACGGCCACCACACCGGCCTCCTCGGTCAGGCGGGCGATCGGGGTCACGTTGCGCATGGTCACCGGGCTCTTGTTCGCAATCGCCGCACCCACCATCACCGAGCCGCCCACCATCAGGCTGTTGCCCATGCCCTTGCGCTGGTTCACATAACGCGGCAGGCCCACCATGCCCCCGGCGCCGCCCACGTTCTCGAAGGCCATATTGCCCACCAGGCCGGCAGCCTTGGCCGCGCGTTCGATGGCGCGCGCCGTGCCATCCCAGCCGCCGCCGGGAGCGGCCGGCACGAACATGTTCAGGGTCTCGAACAGGGGCTTGCCCTGTGCCCAGGCCGGCAACACCAGGGCCGCACCCGCAGCGACACCGAGGCCCAGAAACTCACGCTTGTTGATTTGCATCGCCATCTCCTGTGTAAGAATGAAAATCGCAGGCATCAAGGCCTGGCCCAGGCATTCTGGCCCGCCGCTGCGGCGCCAGGCTTTCAAACAGCTGTCAATCCGGCTCGGTGGAAACCCTAGGGCCTGTACCCAATCGAGGAATGCGTGTTGCCCGGCTCCACACCCCACATCCTGCTGGTCGAAGACACGCCGGACCTGGCCCTCTGGCTGGGCACCGCCCTGCGCCAGGCGGGCCTGGCCGTGAGCTTTGCACACGACGGGCATGAGGCCCTGGCGCAATTGCCCGCGGGCCACGGCTTCGACGCCGTGCTGCTGGACCTGCAACTGCCCGGCCTGGATGGCCTGTCCGTGCTGCAGCGCCTGCGTGAGCAGGGCGACACGGTACCGGTGCTGGTGCTCACCGCCCGCGCCAGCGTGCCCGACCGCGTGCTGGGCCTGAACCTGGGCGCCGACGACTACCTGCCCAAACCCTTCGACCTCAGCGAGCTCGAAGCGCGGCTGCAGGCCCTGCTGCGCCGGCCCGGCCGCAGCAGGGCCACCCGGCTGCGCCTGGGTCCGCTGGAGATGGACCGCGATAGCGGCCAGGTCAGCGTGTTTGACCAGCCCCTGGCCCTGACCCCGCGGGAAGCGGCTGCGCTGCGGGTGCTGCTGGAAAAGCCCCGTCAGACCGTGAGCAAGGATGAATTGCACCGCGCCGTTTTTTCCGAGGAGGCCGTGGAACTGGAAGCGGTCGAAGTGCTGATCCACCGCCTGCGCAAGAAGCTGGAGTCCGCTGCGGTCCCTCCGGCGCAAGCGGGTCTGCCGGCCGTCCACACCATCCGCGGCCTGGGCTACATGCTGATGCCACCCGCCGAGCCGGGGCCCTGAAGATGGCACGTGCCGCAGCCTCCTTGCGCACCCGCCTGCTGGGCTGGATCCTGCCGCCGCTGGCCGGGCTCATCGCCATCAACGCCTGGGTGGCCTACGGCAACGCCGTCGAAGCCAGCAACGAGGCTTACGACCGGGCCCTGTACCTGGCCAGCCGGGCCCTGGCCGAAGAACTGGTCTGGCGCCAGGGGGCGCTGCAGGTCAACGTGCTGCGCGCGGCCGGTTACCTGCTGGAGAACCACACCGGCTCGCGCCTCTACTACCGCATCAGCGACGCCAGCGGCCGGCAACTGGCGGGGGAACCGGCCCTGCCCGCGCCCACAGCCGGCCCCGCGGCCAGCGTCCGGTATTACGCCCTGGTGCAGTTCGAGGACGGACAGTTCCGCGGGCGCCCGGTGCGGCTGGCCCACCTCACCCACGTGCTGGAAGACGAGCAGGACCAGACCCACATCCTCAAGATCAGCGTGGCGGAGACCCTGGAGACGCGCCAGCAGATGGTGCAGCAACAATTGCGCGAGACCCTGGCCAGCCAGGGTCTGCTGCTGCTGGCCGCGGCGCTGCTGGTGATCGTGGGGGTGCAGCGCGGCATCCGGCCGCTGGAACATTTCCGCCAGCGCCTGGCCGAGCGCGGGGATGACGACCTCTCGCCCATCGACCCCCCGGGCCTGCCGCGCGAACTGCGGCCGCTGGTGGAGGCACTCAACAGCTATCTGGCACGCCTGGGCCGCCTGATCGACCTGCGCAAACGCTTTCTGGACAATGCCGCCCACCAGTTGCGCACGCCGCTGACCGTGCTCAAGACCCAGCTGGCTTTGGCGGACCGCGATCCTGCCGCGGTGGCGGCGGCCCGTCAGACGACCGACGATGCCGTGCGCCTGACCGAGCAGCTGTTGGCCATGACACGCGCGGAACACGCCAGCGAAATGCAGGCCCAGTCCATGGCAAACGTGGACCTGGTGACGCTGGCGCGGCAGGTGATCCACGAATACCTGCCGCGCGCCGTGCAGCGCGGCGACGACCTGGGTTTTGAAACCGGGCTGGACAGCTGCGATGTCCCCGGCACGGCCGCCCTGTTGCACGATGCGCTGGGCAACCTGATCGACAACGCGCTGCATCACAGCCCGGCTGGCACGCGCGTCACGGTGCGTGTGGGCTCGCGCTGGGTCGAGGTGGAAGACAGCGGCCCCGGGATTGCGCCCGAGCACCAGGCCCATGTGTTCGAACGCTTCTACCGCGCCGCACCGGCGTCCGTGCGCGGCAGCGGCCTGGGCCTGGCCATCGTGCGGGAGATCGCGCAGCAGTCGGGCGCGCAGCTCACGCTGCGCAGCGCACCGGGGATGGGCGCTGTGTTCCGGCTGGAATGGCCAGTCACTTGAGGCGCGAGCTCAAGCGCTGAACAGGAAGTTCATCACGTCGCCGT
>CAUPQO010000045.1:0-18753 GCA_963513295.1 uncultured Hylemonella sp. | reverse complement strand
GGCTCTTCTTACGCCGGTATGAACCGGATCAAGTTCGCGGGTTCGGATAACCGTCTCAGCGCATCACGTGCGCACCCCGGGCAAGACGGAATGTAGCCGAACCGGCAGCGGCCGGGACATGACCGGGATCAATTTTGGGCGCCGCGGCGCGCGGGGTGATGCGCCGGGCTGGGGAGGCGCCGGCGCTCAGCCGCGTTTGGTCTGCGCCACGCCGGCGATGGCCTGGCGGTACAGGGGCTCCAGCGCCTCCTGGCCGTCGACCGTCATCTGCAGGTCTTTGAGCAGACCGTCGTGCACGCCGTAGACCCAGGCGTGCAGGGTGACGCTCTGGTTGCGGGCCCAGGCGTCCAGCAGCACCGTGCTCTGCGCCACGTTGACGACCTGCTCGATGGCGTTGAGCTCGACCAGCGCGTCATGCCGGTTCGATTCGGGGATGGCGTCGAGCAGATCGCGGTGGCGGTCCCGCACGTCCATGATGTGGCGCAGCCAGTTGTCGGCCAGGCCGATGCGGGCGCCTTCCAGCGCCGCCTGCACACCCGAACAGCCGTAGTGGCCCACCACCATCACGTGTTCCACCTTGAGCCGCTCCACGGCGAACTGCACGGTGGACAGGGCATTCAGGTCGGAATGCACCACCACATTGGCCACGTTGCGGTGCACGAAGACCTCGCCCGGCTCCAGGCCGGTGATCTGGTTGGCCGGCACGCGACTGTCGGAACAGCCGATCCACATGTACTTGGGGCGCTGCTGCGACTTCAGGCTGGTGAAGAATCCGGGGCGCTCACGCTCCATCTGCGCGGCCCAGGCGCGGTTGTGGGCAAACAGGTCGTCGAGGGTCTTGCTCATGCGCCTATTTTCACCTCAGTTGGGAAGGACCTGCAAGGCGTTGGGCTTTACATCGTCTCGGCAAACAACTCACGGCCGATCAGCATGCGGCGAATCTCGCTGGTGCCGGCGCCGATCTCATACAACTTGGCGTCGCGCCACAGACGGCCCAGCGGATACTCGTTGATGTAACCGTTGCCGCCAAAGATCTGCACGCCCTCGCCTGCCATCCAGGTGGCCTTCTCGGCCGTCCACAGGATGACCGAGGCGCAGTCCTTGCGCACCTGGCGCACATGCTCGGCGCCCAGCAGGTCCAGGTTCTTGGCCACGGTATAGGCAAAGGAGCGCCCGGCCTGCAGCACGGTGTACATGTCGGCCACCTTGCCCTGGATCAGCTGGAATTCGCCGATGCTCTGGCCGAACTGCTTGCGGTCGTGGATGTAGGGGATGACGTTGTCCATCACGGCCTGCATGATGCCCAGCGGCCCGCCGGTGAGCACGGCGCGCTCGTAGTCCAGCCCGCTCATGAGCACTTTGGCGCCGCCGTTCAGCGTGCCCAGCACGTTCTCGGCCGGCACTTCGACGTTCTGGAACACCAGTTCGCCGGTGTGGCTGCCGCGCATGCCCAGCTTGTCGAGCTTCTGTGCGATCGAGAAGCCCTTCATGCCCTTCTCGATCAGGAAGGCCGTGACACCGCGGGCGCCGAGTTCGGGCTCGGTCTTGGCATAGACCACCAGGGTGTCGGCGTCGGGGCCGTTGGTGATCCAGAATTTGCTGCCGTTGAGCAGGTAGTAGCCGCCCTTGTCCTCCGCCTTGAGCTTCATGCTGAGCACGTCGCTGCCCGCGCCGGGCTCGCTCATGGCCAGCGCGCCCACGTGCTCACCGGAGATCAGCTTGGGCAGGTACCTTTTGCGCTGTGCCTCGTTGCCGTTGCGCTTGATCTGGTTCACGCAGAGGTTGCTGTGCGCGCCGTAGCTCAGGCCCACCGAGGCGCTGGCGCGGCTGATCTCCTCCATGGCGATCATGTGGGCGAGGTAGCCCATGTTGGCGCCGCCGTACTCTTCGCCGACGGTGATGCCCAGCACACCCAGGTCGCCCATCTTGCGCCACAGGTCCATGGGGAACTGGTCCATGCGGTCGATCTCGGCCGCGCGCGGGGCGATCTGTTCTTGCGCGAATTCGCGCACTGCGTCACGCAATGCGTCGATGTCTTCGCCGAGCTGGAAGTTGAGTCCGGGCAGGTTCATGCGGGTCTCCGTCTGTTCTTGGGTATGTCGGGCTACTTGCCGTTTTTCTTGTCGAGTTTGGCCAGCAGGGCACGGGCCTCGCGCTGGTGCGCCTTGATCTCGTCCAGGTTGGCCTGCAGGTCGGCCATCTGCTCCTCGACCTGGGTTCGGTGTGCGGCCAGCACGTCGAGGAATTTCTTGAGCTGCAGCCCGGTGTCGCGCGGGCTGTCGTACAGGTCGATGATCTCCTTGGCCTCGCTCAGGCTCAGGCCCAGGCGCTTGGCGCGCAGGGTGAGCTTGAGGCGGGTGCGGTCGCGCCCGCGGTAGACACGGATGCGCCCGCCCGGCCCGCTGCGCTCGGGCTGCAGCAGGCCCATGTCTTCGTAGAAGCGCATGGCACGCGTGGTCAGGTCGAATTCCCGGGCCAGATCGCTGATGCTGTAGGTCGTTGCCATGGTCGGTGGTGGTGTAAAACAAAGGCGACAAGGCGGCGCCACGGGCGCGCCTAGAATGCCGGATGCCAGTTGACGTTTACGTAAACGTCAATTATGTCGCAATTCACACCGCCCATGAACGAACTCGAACGCCAGCTGCACTACCCCCTGGGCGAGGCCCTGCCCGAGCCTGGCGCCACCCTTGAGGTGGCGCCAGGCGTGCGCTGGATCCGCATGGCCCTGCCCTTTGCGCTGGACCACATCAACCTCTGGCTGCTGCGCGACAGGCTCGACGGCCGCGAAGGCTGGACCGTGGTGGACTGCTGCATCAGCCGCGACGAGGCGCGGGCCCAGTGGGAACAGCTGTTTGCCGGCAGCTTCGAGGGCCTGCCCCTGCTGCGTGTCATCGTCACCCACATGCACCCGGACCACATCGGCCTGGCCGACTGGCTGTGCGCGCGCTGGAGCACCCCCGAACACCCCTGCCGCCTGTGGATGAGCGCCACCGACTACAACCTGGCACGCATCGGCTCGTCCGGCAGCAATGGCTTCGGCGGCGACAGTTCTGCCCTCTTTTTCGCCGCGCACGGCCTGCGCGACCCGGCCTCGATGGACAAGATCCGCGAGCGCGCCAGCTACTATCCCACCCTGGTGCCAGCCGTGCCGCGCCAGTTCCGCCGGCTCATGGAAGACGACGTGGTGGTCATCGGCGGGCGCGGCTGGTCTTGCATCAGCGGCCACGGCCATGCACCCGAGCACATCGCGCTCTACTGCGAAGAGCTGAAGCTGCTGATCGGCGGCGACATGATGCTGCCGCGCATCTCCACCAATGTCAGCGTCTTCGACATGGAACCCGAGGCCGACGCGCTCAAGCTCTTCCTGCAGTCGATCGACAAGTTCAAGGCTCTGCCGGCCGACACGCTGACCCTGCCCTCGCACGGCAAACCCTTCACCGGCCTGCACCGGCGCATCGAACAGCTGCACGAACACCACCGCGACCGCCTGGCCGAGGTGATGGAAGCCTGCGCCTTGAAGCCCTGCAGCGCGGCCGACGTGCTGCCCATCCTCTTCAAGCGCAAGCTCGACCTGCACCAGACCACCTTCGCCATGGGCGAGGCCGTGGCCCATCTGCACGCCTTGTGGTTCGAAGGCCGGCTGCAACGCCAGCGCGATGCCGAAGGGGTTTATCGCTTCAGCCCGCCCCATCCCACTCCCTGAAACCGGCCCCTCCTACAATGCCCCGTTTTGGTGCTTGCAGGAGTGTGTGTGCATCCTCTCTTCCTCTGGCTGCGCAGTTTCTGGCCCGCGCCACTGTCGGTCAGCCGGCGTGAAATCTGGCTGGGCTGCCTGGGCGCCGGCCTGGGCCTGTTCGGCAGCGAAGGGCTCAGCCATCTGGCGCTGGGCGAACTCAACCCCTGGTTCATCGCCCCCATGGGCGCCTCGGCCGTGCTGCTCTTTGCCGTGCCGGCCAGTCCGCTGGCCCAGCCCTGGTCCATCCTGGGCGGCAACCTGGTCTCGGCGCTGATCGGTGTGCTGTGCGCGCACACCCTGGGCCATGGCGGCCTGGCGGCCGGTGTCGCCGGGGCCGGGGCCATTGCCGCCATGTTCGCCCTGCGCTGCCTGCACCCGCCCGGTGGCGCCGTGGCGCTGACCGCCGTGCTGGGCGGGCCGGCCATCAACCAGCTGGGGTATGGTTATGCATTGTGGCCGGTGGCCGCGAACTCAGCCCTGCTGCTCGGCCTGGCCCTGCTCTTCAACAACCTGATGCAGCGGCGCTACCCGCACCAGGCCGTTCCCCAAGCCCACCCGCACCGCACGGCCGACCGGCTGCCCAGCGCACGCCTGGGCGTGAGCAAAGAGGATCTGGAGGCCGCCGTGGCCAGCCAGGGCCAGTTGCTCGACATCAGCCCCGACGACCTGGAGCAGATCCTCACGCGCGCGCAGCTGCAGGCCAGCCGCCGCAAATGGGGTGATGTGTACTGCCGCGACATCATGTCGCGCGACGTGGTCCATGTCCGGCCGCTCGATTCTGTGGACGAAGCCTGGGCCCGGCTGGCGCGGCACAAGGTCAAGGCGCTGCCCGTGATCCGCCTCGACGGCACGCTGGCCGGCATCGTCTCGCTGCACGACTTCTTCGTCGGGCACAGCGCGCCCGATCCGCGCAAGATGCCCGTCATGAGCACCGCGCGTTACGTGGCCGACATCATGACGCGCAAGGTGCGTGTGGCTCGTCCCGAGACCCTGATGGTGGACCTGGTGGCCCTGTTCTCCGACGGCGGCCTGCACCACATGCCGGTGGTGGACGAACAGCTGCACGTGGTCGGCATGATCACGCAGTCCGACGTGGTGGCGGCGCTGTTCAAGACCGGTTCCTGAGGACGCTCAACGGCCGGCCGGTGCCACCGCCGCGCCCTGGATGGCATGGCGCTTGAGCGCGTCCGCCACGAAGCCGCTGGCTTTCATCTCTTCCACGAAGGCATACAGGGCATCACTCGCCGCCTGGCCCCGGCTCTTGGGGAGGCCCATGGCCTGCCGGATGACCATGAAACGTTCCGGCAGCAGACGCAAGCCCGGAAAACGCCGCGCATCGGCCTCCAGTTGCTGCTTGACGCCGGCCGCCACGTCGTGCCCCTGCGCCACGAAGGTCTCCACCACGGCCGGCGAACTGGGAGCCCGCACCAGTTCGGCCTGCTTGATCTCGCGGCTCAGGTACAGGTCATAGGCGCTGCCCGCGCCCACGGTCACGCGCAGGCCGGGCTGGTCCACCTCCTCGCTGTGCTGCAGCGGGGAATCCTGGCGCACCAGGTAGAAGCCCTCGATCAGCACATAGGGCCCGGTGAAGGCGATTTCCTGGCCACGCAGCGGATCGACTGCGAAGAAGCCGATGTCGGCCTGCTCCTGCCGCACCGCATCGACCGACTTGCCGGCCGTGTCCAGCACCACCAGCTCCAGGGGCACCCCCAGCCGTTCGGAAAAAGCGCGCGCCAGATCGACCGACACGCCCGCGGGCTGGCCGCTGCGCGGATCCTTGTTGGCCAGGATCGGATTGCCGAGATTGATCGAGGCGCGCAAGCAGCCCGTCGGGGTGAATGAGGCCTTCAGACTGGCGTCCATCGTTCTGTTTCCTTTTCCATCATGGGTCCGGGGGGAGCCCGGTCGTCACGTCGCCATGCGAGGACCGAAACGCGTTGCCGGGTCTCGAACACATCGACTTTTCATCATAACGAAGCGCCCCCCGGGCTCGTTCAGGAGGCGGCCAGACGCAGCCAGAGCCAGGGCAGCCAGGCCGCCAGCGCCACCAGCGCCAGCCCCGCACTCACGATGCTGCCGTAACGCGCCCCGCCGGCAAGGTAGGCGGCCACCATCTTGCTGAGGTTGTTGCTGCTGAAGGCCAGCAGCACGGCAGTGAGCATGGTGGGCGGCTCGATCTCGCCGCGTGCGGCCAGGCTCATCACGGCGGCGGCCGAAGAGTGCGCATCGGCCAGGCCGGCCAGCGCCGTGGCCGCCAGCGTGGCGATCGTGCCCAGGCCCTGCTGCAGCCAGGCCACGGCCACCGCAATGCCGGTGAACAGCAGGGCCAGCAGGATGGACTGCCGCAGACTGAAAGCCCGCCCCGCAGCCGCCGTGTCATCCAGAGGCAGCGCACTGCGGCGAAAGGCGGCCAGCCCGAGCAGCAGTGCCACCAGCAGCGCGCTGCCCAAGGTCGGCGCGATCAGCGCCAGCCCCACCGGATACAGCAGGCCGGCGATCAGCAGAATCTGCAGGGCCGTGGAGACCGTGGAAAACCAGGCACCCGCCACGCAGGCCGTGCGCAACTCGGGATGACGCACGGCACGCGCGCCCATGGCCGCAATGGTGGCGGTGCTGGAAACGAAACCGGACACCAGTCCCGACAGGGGCAGGCCGAGCCGGGCACCGAACAGGCGCAGTGCCACATGGCCCAGGGCCTGCACCGTCATGATCAGCACCACCAGCTGCCAGACCACGCGCAGGTTGATGCCGCCCAGCCAGGGCAAGGCCTGGTTGGGCGCCAGCGGCAGCACCACCAGGGCCGAGGCCAGCAGCAGCAGGGCATCGCGCAGTTCCTGCTCGCTCAGCACCTGGGTCGAGAAACGCTGCAGCGGGACGCGCGCGACCAGCAGCACGGCCACCGTGACCCCCAGCGCTGCGGCCAGGGCCGGCTCGGGCACGCTGAGCAGGCCCAGCAGGAACGTGAGAAAAAGCGCGATCTCGGTGGTGACGCCCGGATCGCGTGAACGGTCCTTGTAGTGCGACACCAGCGCCAGCCCCGCCACCAGGGCGGCGGCCACGGCCGTCAGCCAGGCCTGCCCCAGCAGCTGCACACCGGCCCCGGTCAGGGAGGCCAGGGCAAAGGTGCGGATGCCGGCAAAGCGGCGTGTGTGTCCGCTGCCCTTGCGGCGCTCGCGTTCGATGCCGATCAGCAGCCCCAAGCCCAGGGCCAGCGCCAGGCTCATCAGGGTGGCCGTCTCGAAAGCCATCTCAATGCCAGCGCGGCAAGGCTTCGTCGCGCAGTTCGCCGCGCAGACTCTGGTAGTCGGGCACGACCGAACGCACCGTCTCCCAGAACCGCGGGCTGTGGTCCATCACGCGCAGGTGGCTGAGTTCGTGCGCGACCACGTAGTCGATCACGCTCTGGCGGAAATGGACAAGCCGCCAGTTCAGCCGGATGGCACCGTCGCTGCTGGCGCTGCCCCAGCGCGTGCCCGCGCTGCTGAGCGAGAGCTTGCGCCACTGCACACCGAGTTGCGGCGCGTAGTGCTGCAGCCGTTCGGTGAACACGCGATGGGCCTGGCGCATCAGCCAGGCCTGCACCGTGTCACGGATCTGCTGGGTAGTGGCGTGCTGCGGCAGGCCGATGTGCAGGGTCAGGCGCGGCACGCCGTCCAGCGTGAGGTTGGGCGCCTGGGCATCGGTGTGCAGCACCACCTCCACGTCATCGGCCTTGAGGCTGCCGCCCACCGTGCGGTAGGCGTGGGTCGGGTCGAGCACCACGATGACCGTCTCGCCGAGGAAGGGAAAACTGCTGCCGTCGCGCCACTCGATGTGCGTCGAGTCCAGGCGCTGCTGGCGCTCGCGCATCTCGCCGAGCTTGCGCACGATCCAGCTGGCTTTTTCCTGCAGCGCGGCCTCCACCTCGTACAAGGGCACCCAGCGTGGCGCGCTGACCACCAGGCCGTCGGGGCCCACCTGCATGCCGATGGTGCGGCGCTTGCCGCGCTTGAATTCGTAGGCCACGTGGGCCTCGCACAGACGGGTCTGGCGGTTGGCCCGCGGGTGGCTGAACTGCGCCGGCGCCATCACGCTGGTGATGGACTGGGCCGGCTGCTGCGGCCCATGCAACTCTGGCCGGGGCACGGGAACGACGATCGAAGGCGGCGGCGCCTGCACGGGCGCTGCATCGAAGAGGTCGAGGGCGAGCTGGAGGAAGCTGCGCATACCCTGATCTTAGTGGACAGTCACTTGTACGCGTCGGGGTCGAGCCGTCGCATCTCGGCCTCGATCCAGGCCTCGACTTCACGCATCAGCTCGGCCGGCTCGCGGCCCGCGCTGGAAATGGGCTGGCCGATGGACACGTCCACCACCCCCGCACGCTTGATGAAAGCCTTGCGCGGCCAGCACTTGGCCGAGCTCACGGCGATCGGGATCACGGGCGCACCGGTGGCCACGGCCAGGCGTGTGCCGCCGGTCTTGTAGGTGCCCTGCTTCCCGCGCGGGATGCGTGTGCCCTCGGGGAACATGATGATCCAGACACCGCGCGCCAGCAACTCCTTGCCCTGCGCCACCACCTTGGCAAAGGCCTGCGAGCCCTGCGAACGATCGATGTGAATCATGTCCAGCCGGCCCATGGCCCAGCCGAAGAAGGGCACGTAGAGCAGCTCCTTCTTGAACACATAGGCCAGCGGGTGCGGCATCAGTGTGGGCATGAGGAAGGTTTCCAGCGTGGACTGGTGCTTGATCAGCAGGATGGCCGGGCTGGTCTCGCCCACCGGCAGGTTCTCCATGCCGCTGACACGCACGCGGATGCCCAGCAGCACGCGGGCACCGTCGATGGCCCAGCCCAGCCAGCGCGCCGCCATCCAGTACAGCGGGTTGCCGCGCACGCGGATGGAGGCGACCACCATGATGATGCCCCAGGGAATCACCGTGACGATCATCCACAGGAGATGCAGCAGGGAACGGAGCAGCGCCATGGTCGGGTTCCTCAGGCGGTGGTGTCGCGCGACACCAGGTAGTCGGCGAAGGCCAGCAGGTCCTCGTGCACGCGCGGGCCGGCCGGGAAGTTGTCGGGCAGGGGCTGGCCGCGCAGGCCCGCGCCCTTGCCGGTCAGCACCAGGTGCGGCTCGCAGCCCACGGTCGCACCGGCCATGATGTCGCGCGCCGAATCACCCACCGTGGGCACTCCCTTGAGCGAGACGCCGTAACGCTCGCCGATCTGCTCGAACAGGCCCGGCAGCGGCTTGCGGCAGCGGCAGGTCTGGTCGGGCGCATGTGGGCAGTAGAAGACGGCCTCAACGCGGGCACCCGCCGTGGCCAGCAGCTTGTGCATCTTGGCGTGCATGGCGTTGAGCGCCGCCACGTCGAACAGGCCGCGGCCCAGACCCGACTGGTTGCTCGCCACCACCACATGCCAGCCGGCATGGTTGAGCTTGGCAATCGCCTCCAGCGCGCCGGGCAGCGGCTTCCATTCGGCGGCAGACTTGATGAACTCCGAACTGTCCTCGTTGATGGTGCCGTCGCGGTCGAGGATGACCAGCTTCATGGTGTGCATCCGATGCGCCCTTATGTCGCCAGGCGCGAGAGATCAGCCACGCGGTTCATCGCATCGTGCAGGCTCTTGAGCAGGCCCTGGCGGTTCAGGCGCAGATCCAGCTCTTCGGCATTGACCATCACGTCGTCGAAGAAGGCGTCCACCGGCGCGCGCAGCGCGGCCAGGGTCTTGAGCGAGGCGGTGTAGTCACCGGCCTCGAACTGGGCGTTGGCCTGGGGCACCACATTCTTCAATGCGGCGTAGAGGTTTTTCTCGGCCGCTTCCTTCAGCAGCACTTCGCTGACGTGGGCGTCGACTTCCTGCGCCTTCTTGAGGATGTTGCTGATGCGCTTGTTGGCCGCGGCCAGGGCGGCCGCTTCGGGCAGGGCGGCAAAGGCGCGCACGGCGGCCAGACGCTTTGGAATATCAGCCAACCGAGCAGGCTCAAGGGACAACACGGCATCAACCTCCTGAACCGTAAACCCTTGCTCGCGAAGACTACCTCCCAGGCGCTCTAGCATGAACTCGCCACAAGTCTTGTAGATCAGGTCCTCAAGCTCCACCGCATTCGCAACGTTCTTCAGGAAAGACACATCGGCAGCTTTCGACAGTGTGGCAAAACATGCGTTGCTAGCGATACTGAGAACCTCGCGCAAATCTAGAGGAAGCTCTCTCTCCATCAGCATCCTGATAACGCCCAAGGCGTGACGGCGCAGCGCAAAAGGATCCTTGTCGCCGGTGGGCAGGTTGCCGATGCCGAACATGCCGACCAGGGTCTCCAGCTTGTCGGCCAGTGCCACCACCAGACCGGTCGTATTGCGCGGCAACTCGTCACCGGCGAAGCGCGGCTTGTAATGGTCTTCGATGGCGTGGGCCACCTCCTCGCCCAGGCCATCGTGGCGCGCGTAATAACCGCCCATGATGCCCTGCAACTCGGGGAACTCACCCACCATGTCGGTCAGCAAATCGGTCTTGGCCAGGCGTGCGGCCGTGTCGGCCGCCGCCACCAGCTTCGCATCACCCAGTTGCTGCGCGATCGCCTTCGCGATGGCACGCACGCGCTCGGCGCGCTCACCCTGCGTGCCGAGCTTGTTGTGATAGACCACCTTGCCCAGGCCTTCGACGCGCGACTCCAGCGTCTTCTTGCGGTCCTGGTCGAAAAAGAATTTGGCATCGGCCAGGCGCGGGCGCACCACACGTTCGTTGCCACCGATCACGGCGCTGGCATCGGTCGGGCTGATGTTGCTGACCACGAGGAATTTGTTCGTGAGCTTGCCGGCCGCATCCAGCAGGGGGAAGTACTTCTGGTTGGCCTTCATCGTGAGGATCAGGCATTCCTGCGGCACGCCGAGAAACTCCTGCTCGAACTGGCAGACCAGCACATTGGGACGCTCGACCAGGGCGGTCACCTCGTCGAGCAGCGCATCGTCCTCGATCGGACGGGCGCCACCGCCGACCTTGGCCGCCGCAGCCGCCAACTGGCGCGCAATCTCGGCCTTGCGCTCGGCAAAGGAGGCGATCACGGCACCGTCCTCGCGCAGGGCAGCCGCATAGCTGTCGGCATCCTTGAGCACGACCACGTCCTTCTTCGCCTCGAAACGGTGGCCACGCGTGCTGTTGCCAGCCTTCAGGCCCAGCGCCTTGACCGGCACCACGGTACTGCCGTGCAGGGCGACCAGGCCGTGCGCGGGGCGCACGAAATTCACGCTGCTCCAGCCGGGCAGCTCGCAATCGGTCTCGAGCTGATAGCTCATGACCTTGGGGATGGGCAGCAGGCGAATAGCTTCGTCCAGCGCCTTCTGCAGGCCGCTGTCGAGCGTGGCACCGGTGACCAGGCTGTCGTAGAACAGGGCCTCGGCCTTGCCGTCGGGGGCGCGCTTGAGCGCCGCCACGGCCTGGGCCGGGTTGGACACATCGGCACCGAGGGCCGACAGCTTCTTCAGCAAGGCCGGTGTGGCCTGGCCAGCAGCGTCCAGGCCCACGGCCACGGGCATGAGCTTTTGCTGCACGGCCTTGTCGGCGGCCTTGAGGTAGACATGGCTGATATGCGCGGCCAGCCGGCGTGGCGAGGCGTAGGCCGTCACCGCGGACTCGGCCGTGGCCAGGCCCATGGTCCGCAACTGCTCGGCCAGGGTGGCGGCGAAAGCGTCGCCCAGCTTCTTGAGCGCCTTGGGCGGCAGCTCTTCGACAAACAGTTCAACAAGAAGGTTTTGGGTCGTCATGGTGTCAGGCTGCCTTCTTCGTCATTTGCTCGACCCAGGCACGCGGGGCCATGGGAAAGCCCAGGCGCTCACGGCTTTCGTAATAACTCTGCGCCACGGCACGGGCCAGGTTGCGGATGCGGCCGATGTAGGCGGCGCGCTCGGTCACCGAGATGGCACCGCGCGCGTCCAGCAGGTTGAAGCTGTGCGCGCACTTGAGCACCTGCTCGTAGGCGGGCAACGCGAGCTGCTGCGCCATCAGGTGCTTGGCCTGTTTTTCATGCGCCGTGAAGGCGGTGAAGAGGAAGTCGGCGTCGCTGTGTTCGAAGTTGTAGGCCGACTGCTCTTTTTCGTTCTGCAGGTAGACGTCGCCATAGCTCATGGTGTCGGTCCACTTGAGGTCGTAGACGTTGTCCACGCCCTGCAGGTACATGGCCAGGCGCTCCAGGCCGTAGGTGATCTCGCCGGTGATGGGCTTGCAGTCGATGCCGCCGACCTGCTGGAAGTAGGTGAACTGCGTCACCTCCATGCCGTTGAGCCAGACTTCCCAGCCCAGACCCCAGGCGCCCAGCGTGGGGTTCTCCCAGTCGTCCTCGACGAAGCGGATGTCGTTCTTCTTGAGGTCGAAGCCCAGCGCTTCGAGCGAGCCCAGGTACAGCTCGAGGATGTTGCTGGGCGCGGGCTTGAGCACCACCTGGTACTGGTAGTAGTGCTGCAGGCGGTTGGGGTTCTCGCCATAACGGCCGTCCTTGGGGCGGCGGCTGGGCTGCACATAGGCGGCCTTCCACGGCTCGGGGCCGATTGCTCTCAAAAACGTAGCGGTGTGCGACGTGCCGGCGCCGACTTCCATGTCGTAGGGCTGCAGGAGCGCGCAGCCCTGGGCATCCCAGTAGGACTGCAGTTTCAGAATGATTTGTTGGAAGGTCAACATGGTTGGGTCAGGTGCAGGCGCATGCACCCGGCTGGCGGGTACAGCGCGCCGGGGCGCTGAAATAGGCGGATTTCCGCGTAAGCCCTTGATTTTACGGGGCTTCGGGCCGCTCCTCAGGGGGAGATCAGGCTCTTTTGCGCCAGACGGCCCACAGCAGCCCGGCCAGCCCGGCCAGCCACAGCGGCCACAAACCCGTGTGCGCCACCCAGCGGGCGTACAGCGTCAGCCCCTCGCGGCCCTCGACTTCGCCCCGTAGCACCCCCTGGGTGTGGCGGGGCAGTTCGGCGATGACCTGACCGCGGTGGTCGATGATGGCCGTCGAGCCCGTGTTGGTGGCCCGCACGAAAGGCCGCGCGAACTCCAGCGTGCGCATGCGCGAGATGTGCAGGTGCTGGTCGATCGCCACCGTGTTGCCAAACCAGGCGATGTTGCTGAGGTTGACGAACACCGTGGGTGCCTGGGCCGGGTCCCGGAAACGCGCCGCCAGTTCTTCGCCGAACAGGTCTTCGTAGCAGATGTTGGGCGCCAGGCGCTGGCCTAACCAGGCAAAGGAGGGCTGGCCGACATCACCGCGCTGAAAATCCCCCAGCGGGATCTGCATCATGGCCGTGAACCACTTGAAGCCGGTCGGGATGAATTCGCCGAAGGGCACCAGATGATGTTTGTCGTAGCGCCAGAGCGGCTGGTCCGGCGCCAGTCCCACGGCTGCATTGGTGTAGCCCTCGCGGTGGCTGCCCAGCGGCAAGCCGACCAGCGCCGCCTGCTCGCCCCGGGCATAACGCTGGCGCAGGGCCGCCCAATAGCCCTCGGGCAACTGTTGCGGCAACAGCGGCAGCGCCGTTTCTGGGGCCACGACCAGGGAGGCCGTTTGCTGCTGCAGTTGTTCGCCGTACCAGCGCAAGGCCGTGGGCACGCCGGTACCGGGCTGGAATTTCTCGTCCTGGGGGATGTTGCCTTGCAGCAGGGCCACGCCCAGAGGGCCGGTGGAGCGGGTGCTCTCGACCCCATCCATCTGATGCACCGAGGGCAGGGCCAGCACCACCAGGGCCGCCAGGCGTTGCCAGTGCCCGCAGGCCCAGATCTGCGGGATCGTCATGGCCAGCCAGGCGGCCAGCGCCGAAATGCCGTAGACACCCAGCCAGGGCGCATACCCTGCCAGCGGCCCTTCGACATGGGCGTAGCCGCTGCCACCCCAGCCGAAGCCCGTGAACCAGACGCCACGTGCCAGTTCTGCCAGCAGCCAGAGCGCCGCAAACAGCAGGGCCCGCCAGGCCCGGTGCGCTGGTGCATAACGCTGCTGCAGCGCGCAGGCCACCGCGTAGTAGAGCGCCAGCGCCGCCGCCAGGGCCAGCACGGCGAGCACGGCGAGTGCGGCCGGCAATCCGCCATAGGTATGCATGGAGATGTAGAGCCACCAGAAGGTGGCGGTCAGCCAGGCCGTGGCAAACAGCCAGCCGGCCAGCGCCGCCTGCTTCCAGCTCGTGCTGCGCTCAAGCTGCCAGGCCAGCACGCCCAGGGCCAGGAGTTGCAGCCACCAGCGGGGCTGGCCGTCCCAAGGCGCGGCCATGGCCAGCGCCTGGGCCAGCCCGCCGGCGCCGCTCAGCGCCCAGGAGCCAACCCGCGCCCAGCGATCACGCATCGGTCGCGGCCTTGCGCGGCGTCACCGGCGAAACCTTGAACCACTTCACGGCACCACCCTTGGTGTGCAGCACGAGGAACCTGAGCCCCGCGATCACGTGCTGCTCGCCCCGGCGCGGCACATGGCCCATCTCGTGGGCGATCAGCCCGCCGATGGTGTCGAAACTCTCGTCGGGATCGCTGCCCGTGATGGTGACGCTGAAGGCCTCGTTGACACGCTCCACCGCCGCGCTGCCGTTGACGCGGTAGGTCTGGTCGGCCAGGCCGAAGATGTCGCCCTCGTCCTCGGAGATGTCGAACTCGTCCTCAATCTCGCCCACGATCTGCTCGAGCACGTCTTCGATGGTGATGAGCCCGGCCACGCGGCCGAACTCGTCGATCACGATGGCCAGGTGATTGCGATTGCCGCGGAATTCGTGCAGCAGGTCGTTCAGGCCCTTGCTCTCGGGCACGAAGACGGCGGGCCGCAGCAGGGCCCGGATATTTAGTTCGGGCGCCCGCTGCAGCTTGAGCAGGTCCTTGGCCATGAGGATGCCGATGATGTTCTCGCGTTCGCCCTCAAAGACTGGGAAGCGGGAGTGGGCGGTGTCGATCACCACATTGAGCAGCTCGTCGAAAGGTGCGTTGATGTCGATCAGGTCCATGCGCGGGGTCGGCACCATGACATCACCGGCCGTCATCTCGGCCATGCGCAGCACGCCTTCGAGCATGTAGCGCGATTCGGCGCCAATGACCTGGTTGTCTTCGGCCTCGGCCAGGGTTTCGATCAGCTCGGCGGTGGAATCCGGTCCCGGGTGGATGAACTCGGCCAGCTTCTTCAGGAACGTGCGTTTGTCCTCTTTTTCGGGGACACGCGCGGGGTAGGGGTCTGACACTGACGGCGGCACGGGGGTGCTGTGGTTACGACCCCCATAGGATAGCGGATCACCGCGGCAGGCTCATGACGAGCGGACGGCCGGCTTCAGGGTGAGGATTTGTGCCGTGCCTCGCGCACGCCTCGGCGCACGTCCTGCAGACCGGAGAGGAATTCCCAGAACTGCTTGGCCTGCACCTTGAGCCGGTAATCCGTCTGGGCCAGTTGTTCCTCGACCATTTCCGTCACCTGGCTCTCGAAAGTGGCTGGCGGAAGACGCAAGTAGGCGCTCGCCTCCGAGCCGTCGTACTCCACCGATGCACCGGCCTTGCGGGCGATGCTGAGCATGGCCTTGTTCTCGCTCAGGGCGTGGATGAACATCAGGTGCACGCCCTCATTGCGCGCATGCCGCATGGCCCGTGCAAACAGCTTGCTGCCGTAACCGTGGCCGCGTACGGAAGGCAGCACCGAGACCCCGAATTCCGCACAGGCGTCAAAATTCCGGTCCACCGAGTGCGCCAGGTGAGCCATGGCTACCAGTTCCAGCCGCCGGTTGTAGATGCCGAACACGGCGTCATGCTCGAAATCCAGGGTGTCCACATAGGCCTGGATCTGTACGTCGTTGGCCAGATAACCGAAGCGCAGGTAACGGTCGTGCTCGTCCAGTGCCTGCAGATGGCGTGCGATGCGCCCCCGGTGCCGCGCCCCCAGACGGCGGATCACAGCCACCCAGGGCGCCCGGGCCGAGGCGCTTTGCTCCGGAGGCATCACGCGCAGCAGCTCGCTGCCCTGCTCGGTTCCGGTGATGTCCTTGTTGGTGTCCATGCCGCCAATGTAAGGTCATTTGCCGTTTTCATCCAGCCCGCCACCTTGACGCGTGCGTGACAGTTTTACCCCGAACCTAGGAGAAGCCCGGTGTCGCGCCCTGCGCCTCTGCGGTTCAATAGCCCTGTCATGGAGTGATTGATGGAAAAATTCTGGTTACCGAGTTACCCCGCCGGGGTGCCGCACGATGTCGATCCGGGCCAATACAGTTCGCTGGCCCAGCTGCTGGAGGAGTCCTTCCGCAAGAATGCCACCCAGCCCTTTTCGGTCTGCATGGAGCAGTGGATGAGCTACCGGCAGCTCGACGATCTGTCCGCGGCATTCGGCGCCTGGTTGCAGCGCCTGGGACTGGAGCCGGGCGCTCGGGTGGCCATCATGCTGCCCAATGTGCCGCAATTCGCCGTGACCATGGCGGCCATCCTGCGCGCCGGGTACACCTGCGTCAATGTCAACCCGCTCTACACCGCGCGGGAACTTGAGCACCAGCTCAAGGACTCGGGCGCCACGGCGATTGTCGTGCTCGAGAATTTCGCGCACACACTGGAGGAAGTCATCAGCCGCACGCCGGTCAAGCACGTGGTGCTGACCGCATTCGGCGATCTGCTGGGCCCCTGGTACGGGCGCTGGCTCACGTTTGCCGTACGCCACCTGGCCAAGATGGTTCCCCCTTTCCGCCTGCCAACAAACGAGGGGCGCACGGTTACCCCTTTCCGCAAGGCACTGGCCGAGGGCTCCCACCTGTCACTCAAACCAGCGGCCACCAACCTCGATTCGATCGCCTTCCTGCAATACACCGGCGGCACCACCGGTTTGAGCAAGGGCGCGGTACTGACCCACCGCAACGTGGTGGCGGCCATCCTGCAGGCCGAAGCCTGGTTCACGCCGGCCCTCGATCGTGTCGGCAACGTGCGCGAGACCAACAGCATTGCGGCGCTCCCGCTGTATCACATCTTTGCATTGACCTTGTGCTTCCTGGCCATACGCTGGGGCTCACATATCACGCTGGTACCCAATCCACGCGACATCGGCAAGTTCGTGGAGGTCCTCAAGCGGCGTCCGTTCCACATGCTGCCGGCGGTGAACACCCTCTTCAATGCTCTGCTGCAGCACCCGCAGTTCCGTACCGTGGATTTCTCCCAGCTCTGTGTCTCCCAGGCCGGTGGCATGGCGGCTTCGGAAGGAACCGCGAGGCACTGGCGTGAAGTCACCGGCTGCGCCATGGTGGAAGGCTGGGGCATGAGCGAGACCTGCGCCATCGGCACCAACAACCCCGTCACGACCGACAAATTCAGCGGCACCATCGGCCTGCCGCTGCCCGGCGTAGAAATCGCCATCAAGGACGACGATGGCAAGTCGCTCGCTGTCGGCGATTCAGGCGAAATCTGCATCAGGGGCCCGAACGTGATGACGGGTTATTACATGCAGCCGGTCGAGACGGCCCAGGCCTTCACGGCGGACGGTTTCATGCGTACCGGCGACATCGGCATCATGGACACTCAGGGCTACACCCGCATCGTTGATCGCAAGAAGGACATGATCCTGGTCAGCGGCTTCAACGTCTTCCCCAGCGAACTCGAGAACGTCATTTCCCTGTGTGACGGCGTGCTCGAATGCGCCGTCATTGGCGTGCCGGATGCCAAGCAGGGTGAGGCGATCAAGGTCTACGTGGTCCGCAGCGACCCGACGCTGAGCGAGGACGATGTAGCCAAGTACTGCGCCCAGAACCTGACCGGCTACAAACACCCCAAATACATCGAGTTCCGTGATGAGCTGCCCAAGTCCAACGTCGGCAAGATATTGCGTCGCGAATTGCGAGCCGGCAAGTGAGCCTTGCCACCCTGCCACCGGACATCGTCGTTCTGGAGCGGGGCTGGCTTTCTTCCAACAACATCCTGATGCTGGGAGCGGGGCAGACCGCGCTGGTTGACAGTGGTTACGGCACGCATGCGGCCCAGACGCTTTCTCTGGTTCAGGCCCAACTTGCTTCGCGGCCGCTGGATCTGCTCATCAACACCCACCTGCACAGCGACCATTGCGGCGGCAACGCCGTTCTG
The DNA here is from genome assembly GCA_963513295.1 of uncultured Hylemonella sp. Lineage (GTDB taxonomy): Bacteria > Pseudomonadota > Gammaproteobacteria > Burkholderiales > Burkholderiaceae_C > Hylemonella. Next base: position 997 of record CAUPQO010000045.1, on the reverse strand, counting down.
CAGGCCGCATATCCGGCCTTGCACACGCACATCCCACCGGGGCTGGCCCCAGCCGTCCGTGCTTGGAACGAGGAGGCGCTGAGCTACACCCCGACCGGGCAGTTTTGTCCTCGATTCGCGTATCAGCAGTTGCTCACTCCCGGTACAACGATCCCTCTGGGGGGACGCGATTGGGCAATCCACGCGGCCCCCGGGCACGATCCCGACTCAGTCATCCTGTTCCAGCCGGAACTGCGCGTCCTGATATCGGCCGATGCGCTCTGGGCCAACGGTTTTGGCGTCGTTTTTCCAGAGATCGAAGGGGCCTCTGCCTTCCATGAGGTCGGCCAGACATTGGATCTCATCGAGTCCCTGCGTCCCACCTTGGTCATTCCCGGGCACGGACCTGTCCTGCGCGATGTGCAGGGCGCACTGGACTATGCACGGAAGCGCCTCGATCTGTTCACCACCGATCCAGTGCGCCATGCACGGTATGCCGCCAAGGTTCTGCTGAAATTCAAGCTGCTGGAGTTGCAGCAGATCACGCTACGGGACTTGCGGCTCTGGGCCCACGCGACAAGTTATTTCAGCCTGTTGCAGTCACGTCACTTCGTCGGCGTCGATTTCGAGAACTGGTTGGACGATCTGTTCCAGGACCTCATGCGATCAGGTGCGGCAGAAGCCGTTGCGATCGCCGGCGAGCCCGGGCTGCTGAATCATTGAATCGTCTTTCTGACGCACAAATAAAAACGCCCCGTCGAATGACGGGGCGTTTTCTGCTGTAAGAGCCTGACGATGACCTACTTTCACACGGGAACCCGCACTATCATCGGCGCTGAGGCGTTTCACTGTCCTGTTCGGGATGGGAAGGAGTGGGACCACCTCGCTATGGTCATCAGGCATAACTTTTTGCCATCTTGACTGGGTCAAGTCGACCAATTTATAGAGCGAATCAGCTTATTTTGAATGCGTCACTTGGCATTACAACCTTGATTGCTTCAATCAAAGTTATAGGGTC
>CAUPQO010000044.1:0-18840 GCA_963513295.1 uncultured Hylemonella sp. | reverse complement strand
GCCGATGGCGATGAACTTGCCGATGCCGCTCACCGGGCAGCCTACACGTACCGTTTCCTGCGGCTTGCCGCGCACCAGGGGCAGCTTGTCGGTCTTGAGCTTGAGAAGTCTGGCCAGCACGGCGTCCGTCAGCTGGGCCGGGCCGATGTCCGGCACCACGCCGCTGAGGTCACGCAGCTTGCCAGCGGCATCGATCAGGCCCGGCTTTTCCTTGCCCGGATTGCCGTAACGCACGAGTTTCATGGAGTCTCCTGTTTTCGATGGGAGGCCCGATCAGCGGGCCGTGCGGCACAGGCCGCTCAGCGCAGCATCTGGCCCAGGCTGGCGTCCAGGTGCTCGGTGGGCGTGCGCCGGAAGCCCGAGCGGGCGAAGCGCTGCAGGCGACCGACCACAAAGGCGGTCAGCACCGAAGCCTGCACCTGGGCGTCGGCCGTGGGCGTCATGGAGCCACCGGGCGCGCCGTCACGCAGGCACTGCTTGAGGGTGGACTCGATCTTGTCGAAAAACTGGTTCATGCGCTGCTGCAGGCGCTCGTTCTCGAACACCAGGGCGTCACCGACCATGACACGCACCATGCCGGGGTTCTTCTCGGCGAACTGCAGCAGCATGGTGACCACCTTGCCGGCGTGGCGGGAACCGGCCGCCGGGTCGGTGGCGGCGGCCTCGCGCTCGGCGATCTGGCCCACCAGGGTGAACACGGCCTGCTCGATGAATTCGATCAGGCCCTCGAACATCTGGGCCTTGCTGGCGAAATGGCGGTACAGGGCGGCTTCGCTCACCTCCAGCTTGGCGGCGAGGGCGGCGGTGGTGATGCGCTCGGCGCCCGGCTGCTCCAGCATGCTGGCCAGGGCCTGCAGGATCTGGACCCGACGCTCGCCCGGCTTGGGACGCTTGCGAACCGGGGTTTCGGCGGGGGCAGAGGTGGTGTTTTCGGCGTCAGACATGGTGTTCGGGAATCCCTTTTCTTCATTCTCGCACAGGCCCGCTTAGGGGTTTTTCCTCAGTGGTCGCCCACTCTCTTTGGGCTGTGCGCCACGCTCAATGGGAGCGGATCATGGTCCCGTAGGCCTGGTCGGTCAGGATTTCCAGCAGCATGGCATGCGGCACACGGCCGTCGATGATGTGCACCGCGTTCACGCCGCTCTTGGCCGCGTCCAGCGCACCGGCAATCTTGGGCAGCATGCCGCCCGAGATGGTGCCGTCGGCCACCAGCTCGTCGATGCGCTTCATGGTCAGCTCAGTCAGCAGCTGGCCCTGCTTGTCCAGCACGCCCGGGATATTGGTCAGCATCAGCAGCTTTTCGGCCTGCAGCACCGTGGCCAGCTTGGCGGCCACCACGTCGGCATTGATGTTGTAGCTCTCGTTGTGCTCGCCGAAGCCGATGGGGCTGACGACCGGGATGAAGGCATCGTCCTGCAGGGCCTTGACCACGCTGGGGTCGATGGACTCGATGTCACCCACCAGGCCGACGTCATGCACCTTGCTCGGGTCCGTGGCGTCCACCATCCTGAGCTTCCTGGCGCGGATCAGGCCGCCGTCACGCCCGGTCAGGCCCACGGCCTTGCCGCCGGCCTGGTTGATCAGGCCCACGATGTCCTGCTGCACCTCGCCGGCCAGCACCCACTCGACCACCTCCATGGTCTCGGGGTCCGTCACGCGCATGCCCTGGATGAACTCGCCCTTCTTGCCCAGGCGTTTGAGCGCCGTCTCGATCTGCGGGCCACCGCCGTGCACCACCACCGGGTTGATGCCCACCAGCTTGAGCAGCACCACGTCCTCGGCAAAGGCGGCCTGCAGGGCCGGATCGGTCATGGCGTTGCCGCCGTACTTGATGACCATGGTCTTGCCATGGAACTTGCGGATGTAGGGCAGCGCCTGGGCCAGGATCTGGGCCTTGTCGCGGGGGAGGATGGCGGGGGTGTCGGTCATGGTGGGGGCAGGCGGGAAACAGTGCGGTCATTGTGCCCGATCACTGTGTCACCCCGGTCTGGAAGCCGTGGACACAGACCTGCAGCACGGACCGGATGCCGGCCTCGTCACCGGTGTCGGCGGCGCGCTGCAGTCGCGCGAGCTGCAGTTGCAGTTCGGGCCAGGGCAGGCAGTCTTCGTGCGCTTTCATGATGCGCGGATGGCCGGTCGGCGTGGGGTTGACGCCGATCAGCAACTCCTCGTAGAGCTTTTCGCCGGGCCGCAGGCCGGTGATGGCGATCTCGATGTCGCCCTGGGGGTGGTCCGGGCCACGCACCGCCAGCCCCGACAGCTCGACCATGCGCCGCGCCAGGTCCAGGATACGTACCGGCTCGCCCATGTCCAGCACGAACACCTCCCCGCCGCCCGCCATGGCGCCAGCCTGCAGCACCAGTTGGGCGGCTTCGGGGATGGTCATGAAATAACGCGTCACGTCCGCATGCGTGACCGTGAGCGGGCCGCCCGCTGCGAGCTGACGGCGGAACAGGGGCACCACGCTGCCGCTGGAGCCCAGCACATTGCCGAAACGCACCATGCTGAAACAGGTCGGCCCGGCCTCGGCGGCCATGGCCTGCAACACCAGCTCGGCCATGCGCTTGCTGGCCCCCATGATGTTGGTCGGGCGCACGGCCTTGTCGGTCGACACCAGCACGAAACGGGCGACGCCGCAGTCGCGCGCCACCCGCGCCATGTTCAACGTTCCGAAGACGTTGTTGCGTATGCCTTCGGCCGGATTGGACTCCACCATGGGCAAGTGCTTGTAGGCGGCGGCGTGGTAGATCGTATGGGGCTGGTACTGCCGGCAAATCTCCAGCAAACGCACCTCATGGTTGACGCTGCCAAGCAAGGGCAGCAGCTGGGTCGCAAGACCCGTGCTCCGGCACAGCGCCTCCAGTTCCTGGTGCATGCTGTAGAGCGCAAACTCGCTGTGGTCCAGCAGCAGCAACTGACGTGGGCCCTGACGCAGGATCTGGCGGCACAACTCGCCGCCGATGCTGCCGCCGGCGCCGGTCACCAGCACGGTCTTCTGCGCCAGATCCCGGGCCATCAGGTCGGCATCCGGGGGCACGGGATCACGGCCGAGCAGGTCCTCGATGTCGAGCTCACGAAAATCCTGCACCGTGACACGACCGCTGGTCAGGTCGGCCATGCCCGGCAGGGTGCGGATGTGCACCGGCAACGGACGCAGGTTTTCGATGATGCGGTTGCGGCGTTCGCGCGTCGCACTGGGCAAAGCCAGCAGGATGTCGGTGGCAGCCAGCCTGCTCACCAGGGTCGACACATCGGCCCCCGCATGCACCAGCACGCCATTGATGCTGCGCCCGATCTTGGCCGGATCATCATCCACAAAACCCAGCAGGCTGTACTGGCCGCTCATGGCCAGTGCCGCCGCGGTCTGCGCGCCGGCCAATCCCGCGCCATAGATCAGGACGCGGCCCTGGCCGGCCTGCGCCCGCCCCCAGCCGGCCAGCCAGAAGCGCGCCAGCGCCCGGCTGCCGCCGACCAGCAGCAGGAAGATCAGGGGCTGCAGCACCCCCAAGCTGCGTGGCACATTGTCCCAGTGCCCCCACAACAACACGCCCAGCAGCAGCAGCCCGTAGATCGCGACGGCCTTGGCCGTCGTCAGCAGCGCAGCCTGGCCGGTGTAGCGGAAGATGGCCCGGTACAGGCCCAGCCGGATGAACACGGGAATGGCCAGCAGCGGCGCCAGCACATAGACGCGCAACTGCACCTCGTCTGGCCAGTTCGGGCTGTCCAGGCGCAAGGAAAAAGCCAGCCAGGTCGCCAGCAGCGACAAGACCACGTCCATACCCACGACCACCAGCCGCTTCACTGCCCGTGGCCAGGCAAGAATCTTGTGCTGCATTTCTGTTGCCGGTTCCTCAGCCCTTGATGGCAAAGCTGTCGCGCGTCCTGCCCTGGGCCACCAGCTCGGCCAGCCAGCGCGGCATGGAGCCGCGGCCGCTCCACGTTTCTCCCTTGGGACCGCGGTACTTGGCCGCCACCTTGGTGCCTGCTTTGTTCGCGGCTTTTCGCACCACCTTCTTCACTGCCGGTTTCCTGAACGGCGTGGCCTTGGCGCGGCGCTGACGCGGTTTTCCCGCGGCCTGCTGCAGGTCGCGCAGCGTGATGCCAAAGGCCTCCATCATGGCCTGGATCTGCTTCACCGTCTTGTCGAACTCGCGCGACTTGATCTCGGCCGCCTGCTTCTGCAGCTTCTCGATCTGGGTTTGGATCTCGATCAGATTGCCCACGGTGTACTCCTCTTGTTGATGTCCTGCGATCAATGCGAAACACTTTCGCGGCGGACGACCTTCACGGCCGTGGCCAGGATTATCTGCAGATCGAACCAGAACGACCGACGCTTCAGGTATTCGACGTCGAACGCGACCTTTTGCGGGATAGGCAGTTCGTCACGCCCATTGATCTGCGCCCAGCCGGTCAAGCCCGGCATCAGCGCATGGACACCGTGTTCGGTCCGCTGGGCGATCAGGTCCGCCTGGTTGAACAAGGCCGGCCGGGGGCCGACAAAACTCATGTCACCTCTCAGGATGCTCCACAACTGCGGCAGCTCATCCAGGCTGGTCTTGCGCAGGAAACCTCCCACGGGGGTCAGCCAGGCCCCGGGGTTCTCCAGCAGATGCGTCGCAACGGCTGCCGTCCCCACACGCATGCTGCGAAACTTCGGCATGCGGAAGATCCGATTGTCCTTGCCCACCCGGTCAGACCAATACAGGACAGGCCCCGGACTGGTCAGCCTGACCAGCAAAGCGACCAGCAGCATGGGAATGCACAGCATCAGGGCGGCCACGACCGCCAGAGAGAAATCAAACAAACGTTTCATCATGATGTGTGGTGCCGCACGACCTGTGCCAGCCCTTCACTCACAGGGACCGGAGGATGCCAGCCGAGTATTGTGCGTGCCTTTGTAATATCCACCTGCAGATTGCCGCAGACCCGCTCCAGGCTAGCCCGACGCCCGAACAGCGTTGCCGGGATCCACAGCATCCACAAGGGCATGCGAAACAGACGCGGCGACCTCCCCATGGCCTGGGCCAGGCCCCGGATCAAGCCGGGTGTCGACAGGTCTTCGCCATCGCTGACCAGAAAGATCTCATGCGCTGCCGACGGGTGGTCGATGCAGGTCACGATGAAATCGACCAGGTTGTCCAGTCCCACAAGACTGCGCCGGTTGTCCACGGCCGCCAGCGGCAGCGGCAGGCCCCGGGCCACGGCCCGCATCAAGGCCCGGAAATTGGCACGCACACCGGGACCATAGACCAGCGGCGGGCGGATGACGACCAGCTCCATGCCCGTCTCTTGCGCAATGGCACGCAGACCATGCTCTGCCTCCAGCTTGGACAGGCCGTAGGCATCCTGCGGGGCCGGCGCGTCACGTTCCGTGAACGGGCGCCCCGGCAGCGTCGATTCCCCGTTCACCTTGACCGAGCTGATGAAGACAAAACGCCGCACCCCCGCCGCGGCTGCCTGGCGCGCCAGGTTCAGGGTACCGGCCACGTTGGTCCGGCGGAATTCTTCCAGCGGGTCGGCGGCTGTGTCGCGCATCACGTGGACGCGGGCCGCCGTATGCACAACCACTTCCACCGACTCCAGCGCCGCACCCCAGTCCTGAACCGGCCCCAGGTCGCCGGCAAAGACAGTCTGCACACCCGGGGGTGGATGGCCCTTGCCATTCCGGTAGGCAGCCTTGACGTCCTTGCCTGCCATCGCCAATCGGCGCAGCAAGGCGGAGCCGACGAATCCGGAAGCCCCGGTCACCAGGATCACGCACGCCCCCCGGCCGTTTTGGCTGCTGATGCGAGGTCGAGCAGCCAGCCCTCGACCCGGTCCAGCAGGACCTGGCGCTCGAACTCACGCGCATACAAGGCCTGGCCGCGCTCACCCATGGCCTGCCGCTGCGACGCCTGCATGTCCGCCAGGCGGAGCACCGCCTGCGCCAGACCGGCATGGTCGCCGGCGGCACAGGCCAGCCCGGCCCCGGCTTCGGCAAGCAGCTCGGCGCCTTCACCGTCGAGCATGGCGATCACGGGAACCCCAGCCGCCAGATAAGACTGCAATTTGCCGGGAATGGTCAGCGCGAAGATGGGCTCGTTCTTCAGGCTCACCAGCAAGGCATCGGCATGCCGGAAGAAGGATGGCATGCGCTCGACCGGGTAGCGCCCCAGAAGCTGGACACACGCTCCCAGATCCCGCGCGGCGATCTCCTGGGCCACCCAGGGGCTCATGCGCCCGTCACCCACGATCAGCCAGCGGATGCGAGAGTGGTCCCGTAGCGCCTGCGCTGCCGCGAGAATCGCCGGGAAATCCTGGGCCTCTCCGATATTGCCTGCGAACATCACGCTGAAGCCGTCCTTCAGCGGCGCCACCTCGGGGGCCGGCTCGACCACGCCGCCGTCAAACACCGACTCGGCCCAGTTCGGGAAATACTCGATACGGCGCCCCTCCCCGGCATAGCGCCTGATCTGGGGGATGAAGCTTCTGGACTGGGCGAGTATCAGGTCGCAGCGCCGGTAGATGAACGCCACCAGCTTGCCGACCAGACGCAGCAGCAGGTCGGACTTCACCACCCCCACCGCCTTCAGCGTCTCGGGCCACAAGTCCAACACCCAGAGCGCCATCGGCGCCCGCTTGACCGCACGCATCACCGCACCGGGGATGCCCACCGTGATGGGCGATGGTTCATAGACCAGCACCGCGTCGAAGCTCTGCCCGCGCAGCTTCCACAGACCCAGCAGCGATGCGCTGAGCGCAAACGAAAGGTAATTGAGCATCAGGCGCAGGCCGCCACGGCCCCGCGGAAAGAGGGGGACGCGCACCACGCGCGCGCCTTCGAAAGAGACGAAGTGCGCCGGATCCTGCCGATAGGCCTCGAACACCTTGCCGTCCGGATAGTTCGGCCAGCCGGTCAGCACGGTGACCTCATGCCCCTTGCGGGTGAATTCGGTCACCAGGTCGTTGATTCTGAAGTTTTCCGGCCAGAAATACTGTGTGACGACGAGCAAACGCATGCGGCAGGCGCTCAGTATTTTTTCCAGACGACGCGGTTCACGTAGTCGGTATAGCTGTGGATGATGCGTACCACCTTGTCCGACACATTGGGCATGCTGTAGTCCGCCACCTGGCGCAGTCCCCGCGTGTCGCCGCGCGGTTGCCCGGCCAGGATGGCCAGCGCCTGACGCACGCGGCCCACCTCCAGGCCCACCATCATGACCGCGGCCTCTTCCATGCCTTCCGGCCGCTCGTGGGCCTCGCGCAGGTTGAGCGCCGGGAAATTCAGGATGGAGGACTCCTCGTTGATCGTGCCGCTGTCCGACAGCACGGCGCGGGCCGAAAGCTGCAGCTGCACGTAGTCATGGAAACCCAGGGGTTTGAGCAGGCGGACCTGCGGGTGGAAACGCGCGCCCGTGGCATCGATGCGCTTTTGCGTGCGCGGATGGGTGGACACGATCACCGGCAGCTCGTGGTCGGCCGCCACGGCATTGAGCACATCCACCAGCTTGGCGAAGGACTGCGGCGACTCGATGTTCTCTTCCCGGTGGGCGCTGACCACGAAGTAGCGCCCGGCCTGCAGGCCCAGTCGCTGCAGCACGTCGGAGGCATCGATGCGTGGCCGGTAGTGCGACAACACCTCGCACATCGGGCTGCCGGTCTTGATCACCAGATCCGGCGGCAGCCCCTCGCGCAGCAGGTAGTCGCGCGCAATCGTGCTGTAGGTGAGGTTGACATCGGCCGTATGGTCCACGATGCGCCGGTTCGTCTCTTCCGGCACGCGCTGATCGAAACAGCGGTTGCCCGCCTCCATGTGAAAGATCGGCACCTTGCGCCGCTTCGCCGGGATCACCGAGAGGCAGCTGTTGGTATCGCCCAGCACCAGCATGGCCTCGGGCTGCTCCTGCTCCAGCACGCGGTCCACCGCGGTGATCAGGTTGCCGATCGTGTGCGCCGCCCCGGTGGAGTTGGCCGCACTGTCGAGGAAGTGATCGGGCTTGCGTATGCCGAGGTCGTCGAAGAACACCTGGTTGAGCTCGTAGTCGTAGTTCTGCCCGGTATGCACCAGCACATGCTCGCAGTGCTCGTCCAGCCGGGCCAGCACGCGCGACAGGCGGATGATCTCGGGGCGTGTGCCCACCACCGTCATGACCTTGAGTTTCTTCTGCGACATGTGAGCCCTTTCAATCCTGTGTCACACCGGGCACGCGAACGTATCGGGCCGCGCGCGATCGAACACCTCGTTGGCCCACAGCATGACCACCATTTCATCTTCACCGATGTTGGTGATGTCGTGCGTCCAGCCCGGTACGGTTTCAACGATCTGCGGCCGGGTGCCGCTCGTGAGCAACTCATGCACCTGCCCGGTCTGCATGTGGCGGAAACGGAATTTCGCGTCGCCCCGGATGACCAGGAATTTCTCCGTCTTGCTGTGATGGTAGTGGCCGCCCCGGGTCACGCCGGGATGCGCGGTGAAAAAAGAGAACTGGCCGCAGTCCGGCGTCTTGAGCATTTCCACGAACACCCCGCGCGGATCCGCGTGCTGGGGCACCTCGTAGGCAAAGGCCTCGACCGGCAGGTAGCTCACATAGGTCGAATACAGCGCGCGCACCAGCCCCGTCCCCACGTGATCGGTCATCAGCGTGCCCCGGCTGTCTCTGAAGGCCTGGAGCTGCCGCGCCAGCTCACCCACCGTCACGGTGTACTGCGGCGCGACCGACTCGAAACCGTCGGGACCGGTGGCGGCATCGGCACCATCCATCAGCTGCAGGAAACGATCAAGCACGTCGTCCACGTAGACCAGCGTCATGACCGCCTGCGGATCGTTGATCCGAATCGGCAGATCGCGCGCGATGTTGTGGCAGAAGGTGGCCACTGCAGAGTTGTAGTCGGGCCGGCACCACTTGCCGAAAACATTGGGCAGGCGGAACACATGCACCGGCACCAGCGGGTCACGCCCGGCCGCCTGCAGGGCTGCCTCGGCCTCCCGCTTGCTGCGGCCATAGGGGTTGTCCAGGGCGGCCTGGGTCGAGGAGGTGTGCAGGATGGGGATCCTCCGGCCGCCCGCCCGGGCAACGCCGGCCACGGCATCACACAGGGCACGGGTCAGGCCCGCGTTGCCGGCGGCGAACTCCTCCGGATCCTGCGGCCGGTTGACACCCGCAAGGTGGAAGACGAAATCCACACCCTGCAGCAGGTCCGGCAGCTGCTCCGGCCGGTGGTCACGGGTAAAGCAGACCACCTGCACATCCTGGCGCTCGCTCAAGCGCAGCTGCAGGTTTTTTCCAACAAAGCCGTTGGCGCCGGTGATCAGCACCTTCATCGGCTCAATCCTCCGCGACTGCGGCTTCGCCGCGCACGATGCGCTGCATGAAGTCCAGCTTGAGCAACAGGGCCTTCATGCCCGCCACATCCAGGCGCGTCGTGTTGTGCGAGTTGTAGTCCTCGCCGTGGCTGCTCTGGGTCAGGCGGCGCTCGCCCACTTCCACGAATTTGGCGTAGTTCAGGTCGCGCCCGTCCGGCGGCACCCGGAAATAGCCACCCAGGTCTTCGGCACAAGCCATCTCCTCGCGGCCGAGCAGGGTCTCGTACAGCTTTTCGCCATGCCGTGTGCCGATTTCGTTGATGGGGTGCCCCGTTTTTCCCAGCAATTCGAGCAGCGCCTGCGCCAGCACGCCGACCGTGGCCGCCGGCGCCTTCTGCACGAAGATATCGCCATTGCGGCCGTGCTCGAAGGCGTACAGCACCAGATCCACCGCATCTTCCAGCGTCATCATGAAACGCGTCATGCCCGGGTCGGTCACCGTGATGGGCTTGCCGGCCAGCACCTGGTCCACAAACAACGGAATGACCGAACCACGCGAAGCCATTACATTGCCATAGCGTGTGCCGCAGATGACCGTACCCGTGCCTTCCAGGTTGCGGCTGGTGGCGACCATGACCTTCTCCATCAAGGCCTTGCTGATGCCCATGGCATTGATGGGGTACACCGCCTTGTCGGTGCTCAGGCACACCACGCGCTTGACGCCGGCTGTTATGGCCGCCTCCAGCACGTTTTCGGCGCCCAGCACATTGGTCATCACCGCCTGCATGGGATGGAACTCGCAGGACGGCACCTGCTTCAGGGCGGCAGCGTGAAAGACGAAATCGACTCCGCGCATGGCGGCGGCCACGCTGCGACTGTCCCGGACATCCCCGATGTAGAACTTCAACTTGGGGTCGTTGTAGCGCTTGCGCATGTCGTCCTGCTTCTTCTCATCCCGGCTGTAGATGCGAATCTCGGCCAGATCAGAACCCAGGAATCGTCGAAGCACGGCATTGCCAAATGAGCCCGTACCCCCGGTTATCAATAATATTTTTTTATCAAACATTCGCGACCCCATCATCGATCAGGCGAGGGTTGTGCCGAACCGCAGATCTGATCCTTTTGCAGCGGGCTCGGATAGTTGATCAAAACCGCGCGGTATTGGCCCTTAAATACAAACAAGCTACCCGCCGCAGCTCCGACCACACCACACATTTTGAACAAATCCGTCAGATCCTGGTGCGACCCCGCCCCACCCAGGAAGGTCATGGGAATGCGCAACTCAGATCTGAAGACCTTGGCAAGCTCAAGATCGTAGCCTTTCATCTCGCCATCCCGGTCGATCGAATTGACAACGACCTCACCAGCACCGGCATTTTGCACCTGCTTCGCGAATGCAATTGGATCAAGCTTGTGTGTCTTCTGCCCATTGTGGGTGCGCAACTCGTAGCCCTTGGCGAACAACCCCGCTTTCTTGCGCACATCCAGCACCACAACCACGCTTTGCCGTCCCACCGCCTCGGCGACCCGGGTCACGAGATCCAGGTCCGAGACGGCGGCGGCGCTGATGGCGACCTTCTCCACGCCCAGGCCGATGATCCGCTTCGCCTGTTCCGCCGTCCGCACACCGCCCCCGTAGCACAAAGGCATGCGACATTCCGCAGCGAGGTCAGCGATCAACTTGTAATCGGGCTCCGCTCCTGTGAGCGTTGCATCGATGTCCAGCACCACCAGTTCGTCAGCTTCCTTTTCGTTGAAGATCTTGACCGCATTGATGGGATCGCCAACATATTTGGGATCCTTGAAGTTGACTGTCTTGACCAATCCACCTTCGTGGATCAGCAGACAGGGAATGATTCTGGGACGCAGCATGTAGTCGCCTTTTCTTACATGGCTGCAAAATTCTTCAATAACGCGCCACCCCAGTGGTGGCTTTTTTCCGGATGGAACTGGACACCGTAGATCCGGCCATGCTGCACGACACAGGCAAAATCAAGACCGTAACTGGCGCCAGCAGCCATATCACCATGAGCAGCGCATTCGAAGAAATAGGAATGCAGAAAATAGAACCGCGCATCGGCCTCCAGCCCGTTGAGCAGTGCACACGGCGCCGTCGGTCGCACATCGTTCCAGCCCATATGTGGCATTGGCAGTTCAGAAGATGCCGGACAACCCGCGAAACTGCGCACCCGTCCCTTGATCCACCCCAGCCCCCGCTCGGAGCCTTCCTCGCTGGAGTCCGCAAGGATCTGCATACCTACACAGATCCCGAGCATCGGCACTTTTTGCCCCCTTGCCAACTCTTCAAGGGGATGCCTCATGCCCGAAGCATTCAGCAATTGCATGGCATGGTCGAAGGCGCCGACCCCGGGCAGGATGACATGCGTTGCATCCGTCAGGTCACCCGGCTGTGTTGCGATTCGGGTCACAATGTTCATGCGCTTGTACATATTGACGAAGGCGCCAATATTGCCAAGGCCGTAATTGACGATCGTGATCATCGAATGATGGCGCGTTGTATGCCCAGCAGACGCAACACCTTGGTCCCCAGGTCAATGATCGCCATATTGTTCTTGTAGTCGCGATACGTCTTCTTGGGGCTGTTCAGGAGATCGCGCAACTCCTGGATGCCCAGCCCGAGCTTGGTGGCGATGTACTCGAAGTCCTGGGCGACAGTCTCCTCGTCGTACGCAGGCTTGGCGATTTTCTCCAGCGCGTCCTGGCGGCTGAGCTGGCCCGTCAGGATCAGGCTTGAGAAATGCGCACGCCGCTTGTCATAACCGAACCGCGTCGGCAGCCAGAAGCCTTCGTAGAAGCGGGTGAATCTCGATTCGTAATGCTTGTGGGCGTAGCGCTGCCAGCCGAACCGATCCACCAGCTCCTGCATCGCCTGCTCCTTGAAATAGGGCACGCTATTCAAGGGCTTGACGACCTGGACCCCCTTGACGAAACGGTAGTAGAGCTTGAACTTGAAGATGCCGGCGAGCGGAAACTTGCGCAAGGGTCGCGCGCCGAATCGACGATGGATGTCCTTCAGCTGCCTCAGATCAGACGCGTGATAATGCCACTCTAGCGGCTCCCGCACGCATTCGGTCGAATAATTTGCACCGGTCAGTATGTATTTGACCTTGTTCTTCGCTGCAAAGTTATAGAGCCCGGCGAAGAAGGCATGGTCTTGGGGAGTGTCCAGGTGCGGCACGCCCGCCTTGAAGAAGGCCAGCTGCAAGTCACGCATCTCAGGCCAGTCGACGACCTCGGTGAACAGATCGAGACCCAGGCCATCGACCAATTTCTCGATATTGTTCACCGCCTGTTGCGAATTCCAGCCTGCATCGACATGGTAGAGCAGGGGACGCAGCCCGAATCTTTCCTTGGCCAGCCAAGTCACATACGAGCTATCCACGCCGCCACTCAGACCGATCAGGCAGTCGTGCGGCCGTCCGCGACCATCGCGCTTGATCCTGTCCACCACGGACATGATCTCTTTTTCGCCACGCTCGTCCGTATGCCAGCTCGGAAGAATATTGTCATGGAAGTTGTTGCAGTAATCGCACCATCCGCGCGAATCAAACGCTATGTTTGAATCGGACGTATCCATGATGCAATTGCTGCAGATTGCGTATTGGCGCATGGTTTCCATTGCTCTTGACTTATGAACCTCGACCAGCAGACGATCGTAGTCGCGCCCGTACCTGGATCTGCCTGTACTTCGAAGCGTACGGCATACCCAGCTGCGATGGTCTGCCGATCACTTTCTTCGCAAAATTCTTCAACAGATTCATGAATCCATCGATTCGGCGTCGACGTATCCGCAAGACCTCAAAGCCCGCTCTTTCCAGGAAACCAATCAGATGTTTCTCACCTGCAAAAACGAGATGGTCCGGCAACCCCAGCTCTCCCGGGAAGTCCGCACGATTCGGAACATCGGCCAGATTACCCGTCTCCAGAAACAGCTCCCCATGCTCCTTGAGCACAAGCCTCACGTCGGAAAGAAAACTGTTGAAGTCAGGAATATGAGAGAACACGTCAACCGCGGAAATGTATTCCACCTTTTCACGGCCAGGCCTCAGATAGTCCTCCGTGATATTCAGTCCACGTTCTCTCGCCTTTCTTGCCTTGGGCGCCATCGGCTCCAAACCTTCGACATGACTCCCCGTCGGCGCCAAAGCCATGACAGCCTCCAGAACTTCGCCATACCCCGCCCCGACATCCAGCCAAGAGATGGGCTGTTCACGTTTCCAGACATCGTCGAACATTTCATCAAACACTCGCCGATAAAACTCAACCTTTGAGCCAACCCGACGAGAGGTCACGTCAAGGCCTCCCGCCTCCTCGGCATGGGATCCTGTCCGAACTGCGGAATCGATGAAGGCAAGTGCTGGTCGCGGGCAGCAATAGATAAATTCGCAGTCGGCGCAGCGAACGGCCCTGAACCCCAACTCCTCAGCCCATGCCTGCTGAACGTCTGAACTGCAGTAAGGACAGGTGATGAACTCAAGCCCGGACGCCCCGGCTTTCTTGTCTAGCACTTCGTTTGGCATTTTCGACTCCCTCGTTATATCGAAGCGTTCTATCGATTAACTTGTTCCAGTCCAGGCATTCACAGGCGACCCGACAAGCCCCCGCTCGCATGTTTTTCATACGCCGTGGACTCCCAACCAGCTCACGGATTGCGTGAGCTAGCTTTTCCACATTAATCTCGCCCTGTTTCAGGATCTGGATATTGTCATGCAAGTTCAGGTACGAGATGTCCTGATGCCCGATGTCTCCGACAACCAAAGGCAGCCCACTTGCAATGGCCTGCTGCCAAAGTATCGACTGGCTGGCCGGGAATACTGCAAGATCAGACATCTCCAAATATCGATAGACATCCCTCTTGTCCAGCCACCCCAGCGCATGAACATTGTGCCGCCCACGGATCAACTGATCGAGTTCCTGCTTGTAAGCGGCGTCTTGTGCTGACGCCTCCCCTGCGATCACCACGTGCAGAGGAAGGTCGTGCAATAGCTTCATGGCCTCTAGCAGCTGATCTGTCTTCTTGGCAGGTGTTAACTTTCCTCCCGTAAAAATCACCACATGATCAGGCGGAATCCGAAGTTGACGCCGCAATTCCGCCCTGCAGTTTTCATCTTGGACAGCCTTGATCAGATCGGCATCAGCCCCGAGAGGAAGTACTTCCATCTCGGAATATGGAACCTTGTAGACTTCATGCAGGAATATGGCGCCCGCCGGAACCACCGGGAAAATTCGGCTCAGATGCGGACGGGCACGATCGAGAAACCACTTTCTGATCACTCCGTGCAGAACTTTTAATGACAAGGCACTCTTGCCGGAGTTGCTGTAGTCGGCGTGATAGTCCATGATCATTCGGCAGGTCGGATGGGCCTTGACGTATCTCACAGCATCCGGGAAATTCAGCATGATGTCATGGACAAAGATCAGATCTGGCGCCTCCTCCTTCAGCAAACGATCCAGCTTTTCAAAGCCGCGGAGCCGATTCAGCAGGTTATAGCGATATCTCAGCTTGATGATCTTGGCGCCCGCATGCGCGTAAGAGCGACTCGGCATCCGGTTGTCGTGCCTGTCGGCATAGTAGTCAAAGACAGAGTCGAAGGTTGAAGTGATGACCGTCACCTCATGCCCGTGCTTCACATAGTATTTGACCAAGAGGTTCTCCTGGTACTCCAGCGTCTCATCAAAGAAGTCGCATAGCATCACTATCTTCATATTTGGCCACTCAAAGAAGCACCGCGTCCATCAAACAGCCCTTGACGCAAGGTCAAGCTTCGCCAGCCTATCGCTCATAGCGCAAAACCCTCCGATGTCGTCAGACATAGAATCTCCCGTTTTTCCTCAACGCTACGGAATCTCTGACTGGGCTGCTGCCGGTCCTGCAGGACCCCACCTAAGCTTCTGATGCCTTCACAAAGTCTATCGGATCGACATGCCCGAGCGTCGACTGATAATGCGTCGAGTTACAAAACCGCTCGACTCAATTGAACACGCCGTCCCGGGCCCACTCCGGTGAGCGGTAAACCCTCTTGGCTGCGTGCTCAATCTTCAGTGCGCTGCAGAAGCGGTCCATCTTCAGCCAAACCAGCTCTTTGCGCAGCCTCTCCAGTTCCGCCTGCTCGGGCCTCTCCCGCCCAGGCAGGAGGAAGGATGCCGCAGGCCGCTGATCTCCCCCGTATTCATTCGCCCAACACATTCACGCGAACATTCTGGTCCTTGGTCCCTGGCCGCTTGCGCGACAGGCACTTCCAGTCTCTTTATCCACCCCGACGACATCAAACGTAAACTCGTGGCCGAATTTCCTTCTCATTTCCATAAATGAACCCGGTTTCATTGACCACTTGGCAAGGCGTCTCAGAAACAGGCAGCAGCCCACTCGGCTTGTTTTATTTAGCGTGCGCACAATATTTTTATAGCGGCCAGCTCATCCCAAAAGAACCAAATACTGCACGGCAACAACACCAGCCAAACTAACGAATAGTGAAAGGGCAAGACAGGACCTAGCAAGACCGTCAGAATCGCGAGAGTCACCATAAATCCAACGGCCATATAAATGGTGCGCCTTGGAAATCTGCGCCACACGTGAGCCGAAGCCTCGGTCTTCGCAACAAAAAACACCACGTACGCCAAGGTAGTGGCAATAACAGCACCGCGCGCCCCGTAGTCAGGAACAAGCCACAGACAAAGAAGAGCTCCTGAAATTAGCGCCCCCAATGCTGCCCATGCATTGAATATGGTTTTACGAGTGATACCAATACCTACTGAAGTCACTTCAGACATGACGTACAGCAACGGTTGTGCGATGGTGCATAGCACAAGATACTTTACCTCGGCATATCCAGCGGGCAGAATATAGTCAATACTCCATGAGAACGTTCCACACAGTATAAAAATTCCGCATACCAACGCCAGCACCTGACGTGCCACACTATCGATTCGCGACATGTCAACTCGTTCGGCGGCCCATTTGTAAACAATCGGCGCCCAGACAGTGGAAAATATCGACTGAATGACAGCAGCCGCTCCTGCAAAGCTGCTCGCAACGGAGTAAATACCCAGCTCCGAAAAACTGGACAGGGACCGCAAGGCAATAGTGCCTGATGCGATAAGCCCCCAGTATGCGAGCCCTGAGAGCACAAGCGGCGCACCAAACTTGAGCAAAGATCGCATCTGCTGCCAGTCTGTTTCAGCGAGTACTGCAGCCATCCAGTCTTTGCGCACGCCCCAAAGACACGCAGTGAGGAGTACCACGCTAGAGCAGAAAAAAGCAAGCTGCAGCTCAGAAAAGGTGCGCGGCATTCCTAACAGGACAACACCGACAGCCACAGCGATTAGCACAATTCTCGGAGCTATTGTGCTTAACGAAAATATAAGACCACGCTCTTGCATACGCATGATCAGCATCAAGAACCTTGACAGGAGTGCTGCGGTTACGCAAGCAAGAGTAATCCAGTAAAGTGCAGGAATATCTTGGCCATAAAGTAATAGCGACAACTCTGAACTGAACCACAAAGAAATTAATCCAATCGACACCAGCAAGATAAAACCAGGGTACAAACAAGATTTCAGCAGGCGAGCGCGGCTGGTCGACTCGTGAAACTCCCTTGCGTAGGCTTGATCGAGCCCAAGCACGAACACCAGCAAGCAAAACGACTCCGTGATCTGCAGCATGTTTAGGCGACCGACCTCTTCAGCGCTGAAAGCCCAAGCGATAGCAGGAACTGTGATCAGGCCGATTGCCGCGGCAGCAATCGGGCCTAAAGCGAACATGAGAATTGCACCTGGCTTCATCAAATCGCAGCCTTGGAAGGATTAAAGACTCTTTCGCTTTTCAGCTGCCTTGATCAACAGGGCTTCAACATTGGACCGAATTTTTTCATCGCCCCAAAAGCCCTCAAGGACCGATCTGTTTTTTTCAACTTGCGCATCAGTCAATCCGTTAACCGGCAAAGGATGTGAGATCAACTCCGCGACTGAGCGTACAAACGCACCTTTTTCCCTGAAGAAGCCGTATACAGGACTTTTCGGATGCAAAAAAACATGTGCACCTTGGTACAAGGCTGCGCCGATATTGGCCAGCGCTTGCTGACGCACATGGTTCATCACTACCACATTGCAACTCGCCAAAATTGAGCCGTATTGCTCAGGGGGCAGGAATTCCGTTAACGGTATAAATGCATCGCCCAATATTTCACGGCCCGCAGCAATGATACTGTCTCGATACGCAGAGTCGCCATAACTTAACGGGACGATTACTTTTCGTGAGGCCAGATCGTGCTTGGCCAGAGCCTGAAATACGTCAATATGGTTATTCGTCTTTAACGCTGAATTGCCAACCAAAACATTCACACCACACTCTTTGCACGCACCCTTGGCAAAGGTTTCAGCAACACTCCCGTAGTTCAGTTGAGCGTAAGCCCCGCGAAACCCCAGGAATCTTTGTTTGAAAACTTCAAAATCCGCTGGTATCGGTGCAGAAAAAAAATCCGTACGCTCGGCGGCCTTGGTCGCCGCATAAGCATGCGCCTTACCCAGCAGCCTCTTGAGCATCGAATATCTTGATCGCGCGATTAGCCCTTGGCTGTCCAGCAGGTTTTTTGTGGCAATTGATATAAGTCCCGCCTCTGGATCATCATTGCTCCCGTAATAGTCAAAGCCCCAGCCACTCCAAATTCTTATCACACTCTTCGGGCTGGCTAAAAACGCGACCATGCCCTGCGGGCTCATGCCATGAGCAATGATCATGTCGCATCGATGGATGTGCAGCGGAATCGCCGCCACCCCGCGCACACCCGACACATATATGCAAGCAGCCTTTGAGTGCACCGGAAATCTGGGCTCGCCCGCAGTTGATGTGCCCGTGATTAGGTATCTGCTGGCTCCAGGAGCAACCGCCTCAAATACGCCAGAAAGAAACTGGATGAATTGCGAGTCCGGGCCAATATGAAGAATGCGCAAATCCATCCCCTAGAGTAGTCATTGGAATAAAAGGAGAGTCAGGAGATCGATTCACGTTCTGATGTCTGTCATCTTGGCAGTGGGCGAGCAGGATTCCCAACAACGGTCACGCCATCCGGGACATCCTTGGTCACGACAGCGCCCATGCCGACCACGGCCCCAACGCCTATGCGCAGCGGCTTGTCCGGCAACCCTTCACGGATGACGGCATTCGTCCCGATATAGGCGTAGTCGCCAACATGCACCCGGCCATTACAGCGAACGCCTGGGGCGAAGGTGACGAAGTCGCCGATGACACAATCATGCGCGACATAAGAGTAGATATTCGCTTGGAAGAATCGGCCGATGGTCGCATTCGACGTGACCATGGAGTTGGGGCAGAAGACAGCGCCTTCGCCGATGGTGTTGTTATCCAGGAAAATAGTCTGGGGTGCAGTAATCGCAAGAAGCTGGGCCCGTGAGCCAATTTCACCCGACATTTTCTCTCGCGCACGGCCATCTCCAACAGCCACGTTGTAGTACCTGACGCCCTCGATACGGAGAAACTCCGCCAGCGACAGCAGCGGGTAGCCATTGACCTAGGACCG
>CAUPQO010000043.1:0-19026 GCA_963513295.1 uncultured Hylemonella sp. | reverse complement strand
TGCCTGGTTGACCCGGATGGGGCTGAAATCGTGACACGGCATTGCAGGCGCTGGAACAACGGCGACTACCGCTACGTGGAATGGACCTTGCGGCAGCAAGACTCCATCTACGTGCTTGGCAATTTCCTGACCCGCCATCCGCACCAGGGGCTGGACGCCGGGGCCGATGTGCGCGACCTGCTGGCCGGCTGGAAGCAGGACCGGCCCGGCCTGCTCAAGCGCTTTGACCTCAACCACGACGGCGAGGTCGATGAACGCGAGTGGGAACTGGCCCGCCGGCTGGCGCGCGGCGAGGTCGAGAAGCGCCACCGCGAACTGCGGCGCCAGCCCGAGCTGCACCTGGTCGAGGGCGCGCCCTCCAGCCTCTACCTCATCAGCAACCACGAACCCGACAAGCTGGCCCGGCGTTTCCTCTGGATGGCGGCAGGCCAGCTGCTGGTTTTCTTCGCCGCCCTGGGCTGGCTGGCCTGGTGGTGGCAGCGGCCGCCCACGCTGTGAGCACCTTTCAGGCGTTCAACTCGCGTTTCAGCGCCCTTTGCTGAGCCTGGCGCTCGCTCTTGTGCGACTTGCGGTGCGAGCCCGCCTTGCGCTGCAGGGCCGGCGCCACCAGGGGGTTGCGCGGCTTGTGCTGCTTGAGCTTGAGTTTGGTCTTGCGGGCGGAATTCATGGGCAGGCCCCTGGGGCAATGAGCCGCCATTATCGCGTCCGTCCCCCTGGACGCCTACAATGGCCCACCTTTGCCCTGCCCCCTTCCGAGTGGGGCGCCCGTCCTGTAGCTCGTGATCCACCATGCAAGTTTCTGCCTCGATCTTCAAGGCCTATGACATCCGCGGCATCGTGCCGTCCACCCTCGATGAAAACCTGGCCCTGGCCCTGGGGCGCGCTTTCGGCAGCGCCGCGCGCCAGGCTGGCGAAACGCGGGTGGCCGTGGGGCGCGACGGCCGGCTCAGCGGCCCGGCCCTCAGTACCGCGCTGATCCGCGGCCTGATGGAGGCGGGCATCGAGGTCA
Organism: uncultured Hylemonella sp.; assembly: GCA_963513295.1. Classification (GTDB taxonomy): domain Bacteria; phylum Pseudomonadota; class Gammaproteobacteria; order Burkholderiales; family Burkholderiaceae_C; genus Hylemonella. The sequence continues at coordinate 18,017 of CAUPQO010000043.1, read as the reverse complement.
TCGACGTGGGCATGGTCACCACACCCATGCTCTATTTCGCGGCCAGCACCGTGTGCAGCAGCGGCATCCAGGTCACGGGCAGCCACAACCCGGCCGACTACAACGGCTTCAAGATGGTGCTGGCCGGCCGCGCCATCTACGGCGAGGAAATCCAGGGCCTGCGCCGGACCATGGAAGCCGAATCCTGGACCTTGCAGGCCGGCGGCTCCGTGCGCAACCTCAACGTCTACGCGCCCTACCGCGACCGCATCGTGGGCGACATCAAGCTGGCGCGCCCCATGAAGATCGTGGTCGACTCCGGCAATGGCGTGGCGGGTGCTACGGCGCCAGCCATCCTGCGCGCCATCGGCTGCGAGGTGACCGAACTGCACAGCGAAGTCGACGGTACCTTCCCGAACCACCATCCGGACCCGAGCAAGCCCGAGAACCTGCGTGACGTGATCGCCGCGCTCAAGAGTGGTGATGCCGAACTGGGCCTGGCCTTCGACGGCGACGGTGACCGCTTGGGCATCGTGACCCGGGACGGCAGCAATATCTACCCGGACCGCCAGATGATGCTGTTCGCCCAGGACGTGCTGTCGCGCGTGCCGGGCGGCACCATCGTCTATGACGTCAAGTGCTCGCAACGCCTGGCGCCGGCGATCGAGGCCGCAGGTGGCCAGCCCCTGATGTTCAAGACCGGCCATTCGCTGATCAAGGCCAGGATGAAGGAGATTGATTCTCCGCTGGGCGGCGAGATGAGCGGCCACATCTTCTTCAAGGAGCGCTGGTTCGGCTTCGACGACGGCACCTATGCCGCCTGCCGCCTGCTGGAGATCCTGAGCCGCTCGGCCGACGCCGGCGCCGTGCTCAACGCCCTGCCCACCAGCCATTCCACGCCTGAGCTCAATGTGAAATGCGCCGAGGGTGAGCCGCACCGGCTGGTGGACGAGCTGCAGAAGAAGGCGAACTTTGCCAAACCCGCCACGGTCAACACCATCGACGGCGTGCGCGTGGACTGGCCGGACGGCTTCGGCCTGATCCGCGCTTCCAACACCACACCGGTGCTGGTGCTGCGTTTCGAAGGCCATACGCCCGAGGCGCTGCAGCGCATCGAAGGCGAGATGCTGGCTCTGCTGCGCAGTGTCAAACCCGACGCGTCTTTCGCCGAGGCGGCGCACTAGCATGCAGCAACGCTTCGCCGAAGCAAGACTTGAGCGTCGCCGGGCCGTCCCAAGACGCGAGGGCCCCCTCGGGGGGCAGCGCAGTACACGCAGTGACAAGCGTGGGGGCCACATTTGAACATCCTGATCGTCAAGCTCTCCTCGTTGGGGGACGTGGTGCACACCATGCCGGCTGTGCAGGACATCCGGCGCGCGCTGCCGCAGGCCCAGATCGACTGGGTGGTGGAGCGCGGTTTCGCACCCCTGGTGCAGCGCTGTGCTGGTGTGCGTCGTGTCATTCCCTGCGAACTGCGGCGCTGGCGCAAAGCGCCCTTCGCGGTGACCACGCGCGCTGAATGGGCCGCGTTCAGGAGCGAGCTGCAGCGCGAGGCCTATGACGCCGTCATCGACCTGCAGGGCTTGACCAAGTCGGCCCTGGTGGCCTGGCTGGCGCGCCTGACGCCGGGCGGCCAGCGTTATGCCCTGGCCAACCGTACCGAGGGTTCGGGCTACGAGGCGCCGACGCGCTGGGTGGCGCACCGAACCATCCGCATCGCGCCCCACGTGCACGCCGTGCAACGCTCGCGTGAACTGTGCGCGCGGGCGCTCGGCTACAGCGTGCCGCAGCAGGAAATCTTCGGCCTGCAGCCGCATCTGGGGCAGGGTGAGATTGCGCCTGAAAAGATAGCCATAGGCATGCTCTCGGCGAGGCCCTGCGTGGCCCTGGTGCATGGCACCTCGCGCGCCAACAAGCAATGGCCGGCGACGCACTGGTTGGCACTGGCGCAGCGGCTGGACGCCGCCGGTTACGACGTGGCCCTGCCGCACGGGACGAACGAGGAGCAGCAGAGCAGCGAGGCCCTGGCGCGCCAGATGCCCCATGCCGTGGTCTGGCCGCGCCTGGCGCTGGACGCCCTGACCGATGCCCTGGCCAGCTGTGCCGGTGTGATCGGCGTGGACAGCGGGCTGAGCCACATCGCCGTGGCGCTGGACCTGCCGCACGTGCAGCTCTACAACTTCGACACCGCCTGGCGCACCGGGCCCATCGACCGCCCGCGCCAGCGTTGCGTTTATGCGCAGCCCGCGCCCACGGTCGAGGCTGTCTGGTCCGCCTGGCAACAGGTTCAGCCAGCGGGCGGGGCCGCCTGATGGCGCGTTATCTCTATTCCCTGCTGGTCTGGCTGGTGCAGCCCCTGTTGCGACGCAAGCTGCTGCGCCGCGGCCGCCAGGAGCCGGGTTATCTGGTGGCGGTGGAGGAGCGTTTCGGGCAGTACACCCAACCGGCCTGGCCGGACGATGGTCGCACGCTCTGGGTGCATGCGGTCTCGCTGGGCGAGACCCGTGCCGCTGCCGTGCTGCTGGGCGCGCTGCGTGAGCAGTGGCCGGCTTACCGCCTCCTGCTCACGCACGGCACGGCAACCGGTCGTGCCGAGGGCGCCGGCCTGCTGCGCGAGGGGGACCTGCAAGTCTGGTTGCCCTGGGACACGTCCGAGGCCGTGTCGCGTTTTCTGGACCATTTCAAGCCACGGCTGGGCATCCTGCTGGAGACCGAGGTCTGGCCCAATCTGGCTGCGGCCTGTGCTGCGGCCCGTGTACCCCTGGTGCTGGCCAATGCACGCCTGAGCGAAAAATCGCTGCGCCAGGCATTGCGCGTGGCCTGGCTGTCCCGGCCGGCCTATCGCAGCCTGGCGGCAGTGTGGGCGCAGACACAGGACGACGCGACGCGCCTGGCCGCCGTCGGCGCGCCGGTGCGGGGTGTGTTCGGCAATCTGAAGTTTGATGCCACGCCCGATGCGGAGCAGGTGGCGCGCGGCCAGGCCTGGCGCACGGCGCTGGGCCGCCCGGTGCTCATGTTCGCCAGTTCGCGTGAAGGCGAGGAGCTGGAACTGCTGCAGTGCCTGCGGCAGGCCGGCCCCTCCGCGCGCGAGATCCAGTGGCTGATCGTGCCGCGCCATCCGCAGCGTTTCGACGAGGTGGCCGATCTGATCGCGCGCCAGGGCTACAGCGTGGCGCGGCGCAGTCTATGGGGCAGTGCGCCGACCCTGGTCGAGATGTCGGCCGACATCTGGCTGGGCGACAGCCTGGGCGAGATGGCGCTGTATTACGGCCTGAGCGACGCGGCCCTGCTGGGCGGCAGCTTCGCACCCCTGGGCGGGCAGAACCTGATCGAGGCGGCGGCCTGTGCCTGCCCGGTCTTCATGGGCCCGCACACCTTCAATTTCGACGAGGCGGCCAGCCTGGCCCAGGAAGCCGGCGCGGCCACGCGCTGTGCCGACATGGCATCGGCCGTGTCCGGTGCCCTGGCACTGGTGCGCGAGCCCGGGCGCCAGCAGGCCATGGCGCGTGCAGCCAGCCGCTTTGCCAAGGCGCACCGCGGTGCCGCCGCGCGTACACGCGAGGCGCTGGCCGCTTACCTGGGTTGAGCTGCGGCAGCGGGGACCGCCGCTGTTCCAGGCCGGGATAGACGACAGGGTGATTCCCCTCTGGCGACGCGACGCATCACGCGACCAGCTGATTCAGCTGGATGATGGGCAGCAGGACGGCCAGCACGATCAGCATCACCACCAGCCCCATGGCCACGATCAGCAACGGTTCCAGTATGGTCGCCATCTGCATCGAGCGGCGTTGAACCTCGGTGCTCAGCTGCCTTGCGGCACGCTGCAACATGGCCGGCAGTTCACCGGTCTGCTCGCCCTGGCGGGCAAACATGCTCAACAGACCCGGGAAACGCTTTTTCTGTGACAAGGCGGTTGCCAGGGGTGCACCTTCCCTGACCAGGACCAGCGCATCCAGCGCATCGGTTCGCATGGCGCGGTTGGACAGTGTCTCGGCAGCGGCCTGCAGCGCGCGCAGGATGGGTACCCCCGCGGCCACCAGCATGGCCAGGGTGTTGGCAAAACGTGCGGTGTTGTAGCTGCGCGCCAGCTTGCCGAGCAGGGGCAGGCCCAGCCACGCGGCATCGAAGCGCTCACGGAAGCCGGCATTTGTCAATGCGGTTCGGAAACCGATTGCTATTAAAAATATAGCAATAAAGAGAGCCCATGCATAAGCGCGCAGGAATTCGCTGCTGCCGATCAGGATCACCGTCAGGAGCGGCAGCGCCCGCTTGCTGCCCGCAAACACCTGGGCCACTTGCGGCACCACGTAAGTGACCAGAAACAGCACGATGAAAAAAGCCACCAGTGTGACGATGGCCGGGTAGAGTGCGGCGCCGATGAGCTTGGACTTGAGGGCCTGCTGCTCTTCCAGGTCATCGGCCAGGTGCTCCAGCACCAGGCCCAGCTTGCCGCCCTGCTCTCCCGCTCCGATGACCGCGATGTAGACGGGCGAGTATTCCTGCGGGTACTGCGCCAGGGCCTTGGCAAAAGTCGAGCCGCCATTCACCTCGGAGCGCAGTGTCGACACCAACTGGCGCTGGGATTCCTGTTCGGCCTCATCCGACAGCGAGGCCAGGGCGCGTTCCAGCGGCAGGCCCGACGACACCAGGCCAGCCAGCTGGCGTGTCCAGATCGCCAGACCGGCGGCGGTGAACACGCGCCGTTTCATCAGGCGGGCGACCAGGCCCGCATCCCCCCTGGCTTGAATGTCGTCCGCTTGCGGGCCGACGGCCTGCACCTGCAGCGGCACCATGGCCTGCGCACGCAGCAGGCCACGCGCGGCTTTCACGGATTCAGCCTCGATCACACCTTTGCGGGTGTGACCCTCGGCGTTCAGGGCTTCGAATGAATAGACCGGCATGGCAAGGATAACGCTAGTCCCGGGTCACGCGCAGCAGTTCTTCGCGCGAGGTGATGCCGGCCTGGACCAGTTTCTCGCCGTCATCGCGCATCAGCGTCATGCCGCCGGCCAGGGCCGTGGTGCGGATCTCGGCTTCGGGCGCGTGGTAGTGGATCTTCTCCCGGATGGTGTCGTCGGCCACCAGCAGCTCGAACACGCCGGTCCGGCCGGCGTAGCCGCTCTGGCCGCAGTGCTCGCAGCCCGGGGCGGTCCATGTGCCATCCACTTTCACACGGCAATGCAGACAGAGCTTGCGCACCAGCCGCTGGGCCAGGACGCCCAGCAATGACGAGCTCAGCAGGAACGGCTCGACGCCCATGTCGGTCAGGCGCGTCACGGCGCTCGACGCGTCGTTGGTGTGCAGGGTGGCCAGCACCAGAGGGCCGGTCAGCGAGGCCTGGATCGCGATCTGGGCGGTCTCGAAGTCGCGGATCTCGCCGATCATGATGATGTCCGGGTCCTGGCGCAGGATGGCACGCAAGGCCTTGGCGAAGGTCAGGTCGATCTTGGGGTTGACCTGCGTCTGGCCTACGCCCGGCAGATCGTATTCGATGGGGTCTTCCACCGTCATGATGTTGCTGGTGGCGGCGTCGAGCCTTTGCAAAGCGGCGTACAGGGTCGTGGTCTTGCCCGAGCCCGTGGGGCCGGTGACGAGGATGATGCCGTGCGGCTGGGCGATCAGCCGCACCAGGCGTTCGAGCACATCCCCCTTCATGCCGACGGACTCCAGGCTCAGCTTGTTCTCGCCCTTGTCCAGCAGGCGCAGGACGGCCCGCTCACCGTGCGCGCAGGGCAGGGTGCTGACGCGCACATCCACCGACCGGGTGCCGATGCGCAGGGAAATACGGCCGTCCTGCGGCAGTCGCTTTTCGGCGATGTCAAGTTCGGCCATGATCTTCAGGCGGGATATCAGGGCGGCATGCAGGGCGCGGTTTGGCTGCACGACTTCACGCAGACTGCCGTCGATGCGGAAACGGACGCTGGAGTGGCGCTCGTAAGGCTCGATATGGATGTCGCTGGCACCTTCACGCGCGGCCTGGGTGAGCAGGGCGTTGAGCATACGGATGATGGGGGCATCGTTGGAGGTTTCCAGCAGATCCTCGATGGCTGGCAGCTCCTGCATCATGCGCGACAGGTCGGCGTCGCTCTCGACTTCACTGACCACGGCCGCCGCACTCGATTCACCCTGTGCGTAGGCCGCGCTGATGCGCTGGATCAGCGTTTCCGGCGCTTGCGTTTCCAGATGGCGCACCGGGTACTTGCGCATCACCTCCCCCACGCCGCTGGCCGCCGATCCCGGGTGGATCCAGAGGGTAAGGTCGCCGGACTGGTCCTCCAGCAGGAGCTGGTGGGTTCGGGCAAATGTGTAGGGCAGCGGATAGCGCATGGCAGCTGGACCTTGCTTCACTGTGCCGCGTTCGGTGGTACGGCCGGCTCGGGCGGCACCGCCGGCGCGGGCGCCGTCGCCGGGGCAGATGCCGCTTGCGGGCTGGACGGCGATGCCACCGGCGCAGGTGGCTCCGTCGGGCTGGATGACGCTGCCCCGGAGGCAGGGTCCACCGCAGGCTGGGGGGCGGACGAAGGTGGCGGCGGCAGCTGCGGACCTTCGTTGATGGGAGCGGCCTGGCTCGGCACAGGCTGAGCGCTCTGGGAGGCCGCGCGCATCAGGTCGTAGCGGTCCAGCGACAGCCGCTCGGCGGCGGCGGCATCACGCACCACGACCGGGCGCAGAAAGACCATCAGATTGGTTTTCTTGCGGGTCCGCGCCTCGCTCTTGAAGAGGTTGCCGAAGATCGGGATGTCCCCCAGACCGGGCACCTTCTCCTGGTTGCCCGAGTATTCGTCCTGCAGCAGCCCGCCCAGGACGACGATGGAGCCGTCTTCCACCAGCACGTTGGACTCGATCGTGCGCTTGTTGGTGGTCGGGCCATTGCTGGCGTTGGCCGTCGAGGCCAGCACGCTGGATACTTCCTGGTAGATCGTCATCTTGACGGTGCCGTTCTCGCTGATTTGCGGCCTGACCTTGAGCGTCAGGCCGACATCCTTGCGTTCGATGGTCTGGAATGGATTGACGGTGTTGGTGGCACTGCCCGTGTTGGTGAACTGGCCGGTCACGAACGGCACGTTCTGGCCGATCACGATCTTCGCTTCCTCGTTGTCCAGTGTCAGCAGATTGGGCGTGGACAGCACATTGCCGCTGCCGCTTTCCTCCAGGAAACGCGCCAGAAAGCCCAGCACGTAGACCCCGTTGTTCCTGGTCAGCGCCCCGACGTTGACGCCCCGTCCCGGCGCGACGGCGCCTGTGACACCCTGCGTCGCCAGGCTGATGATGTTCTTGCCGCCCGTGCCGAAATTGGTCCCGAGAACGCCAATGAGACTGTCGCCGCTGCGACCCAGGGCCCCCTGCCACTGGACGCCGAATTCGGCCGCCCGGTCGGCGCTGACTTCGGCGATCAGGCTCTCCACGAACACCTGGGCGCGCCGGCCGTCGAGCTTGTCGATGACGGCAAGCAACTGACGGTATTGCGGTTCCGGGGCCGTGATGATGAGCGAATTGGTGGCCGTGTCTGCCTGGATCTGCCCCCCTGTCACCGCCTGGGTACCGGCTGCCGACGTCGTCGTCGACGTGGTGATGGCACCTGCTCCGGCGCGGGATTCGCCGGCCATGGCCGCGCGCAAGGTGGTCGCCAGTTTGGTGGCGTCGGCGTTCTTCAGGTAGACCACGTTGATATTTCCTGCCGCGCCGTTCGGGCCGGTGGCAGATGGCTGGTCCAGCTTTTCCACCAGTGACTTCACCAGTGCGAGCCGCGCCGGATTGGCCGCGCGCAGGATGATGGCGTTGCTGCGCGGCTCGGCCATCAGGACGGTCTTGAAGGACGTGTCGGCCTGGCCACCGGCACCAGGTGTACCTGAGGATTCCACCAGCCGCAGGACCAGTGGGGCCAGATCCACGGCGATCGCATGCTTCAGGGGCAGCACCTCGACATCGGTTGCATTGGCTACGTCGACGGCGGCGATGATGCGCGCGATGCGGCGCAGGTTGTCGGCGTAGTCCGTGATGACCAGCGAGTTGTTGCCCGGGTTGGCGTTGATGGTGTTGTTCGGGCTGATCAGCGGGCGGAGCACGGGCACCAGGTTGTTGGCGGACTCGTAGTTGAGCTTGAAGATCTGGGTGGCGATCTGGTTGCCGGCGCCCCCCCCGGCGGCGCTGCCCGGCACCGCCACCGTACCGCTCTGAAGCTTGGCATCGGCTTCCGGCACGACCTTGTACAGGCCGGCCGATTCCACCATGGTGTAACCCTGCAGGCGCAGCGCGGCCAGGAACTGGTTCATGGCCGCCGTGGGTGTCATCGGTTTTTCAGTGACCAGGGTGAGGGTGCCCTTGACCCGCGGGTCGACCACGACATTGAACCCCGTGATGGTGGCCATGGCGCGCGCCACCGCTTCGATGTCCGCATTGTTAAAGTTCAGGGTCACGGGTTCACCCCGTCGTTCGGTCCCGGCTGCGGTCTGGGCCAGCGCTGACGTAGGAACGGGCCCGAGCGTTCCCAGCAGAACGGAGGCCGCTATGGAACAGAGGGCGTGGCGAGAGGGTCGCTGAGTGCTGAATTTCATGCTGGTTCAACCCATTTTGATGATGGAGCGGGCGCCGTCGCGGCGGCCGAGGATGTTCAAGAGGTTGGACAGGGCGTCCAGGTGCTCCGGCAAGGCGCTGGCCACCCCTTCAAAACGCAGCCTGGAACCTGACCACTGACCTGTGCCGGCGAGTTGCAGGCTGCCGCTCAGTGTCTCGACCCTGAAGCCAGGCGCCGCGCATCCATGAAGGCTGATGCTGTAGCTGCCCATGGTTTTCAAGGTGGACAGCCGCGAGGTGATCTGTGCCGCATCCAGCTGGGCGGACCCGCTGATGGCCATGCGGCCCGCGGCCCATTCGATCATGAGTCCCCGGGTCGACAGGGTCAGCTGGCCCTCGGGCTGAATCGTATTCCAGGGGGTGCCCAGACCCGCCAGCAACTGCGCCGGCCAGTACGACAGGCTGTCCGACAAGGACAGTTTGAATCCACCCCAGTGCGGTTGCAGGCTGACAAACCAGCGCCGCTGCATGCAACAGTCTGCGTTGAGTTCGGCCGACAGTCCCGTCCACCCCGGCCGCAGCCGCCATGCCAGCCGGCCGGGCAAGGCCGCGGAGGCCGGGCTGTCGGCGCCGCCGGACAGCAGCATCCGGGCCGACCCATCCCAGACGGTACCTCGCGTGTCATGAAACACCAGCCGCCCGTGCGTGACCTGCTGCACCACCGCCGTCAGCCAGCGCGCCGGTGCGAACAGCACCATCGCCAGGATCAGGCCGAGCAGCGCGCCCGCCAGGGCCCAGCCCCAGGGGGTCTTTTGCGAAGCTGGCTTGTTCGTTGGCATGATCAGACTGTTTACTCGCTGTGGGTTGAACTTAACGCGCGCCCAGGTTCAGCAACAGCTTGCCGTCCCAGGTGCCGGCCTCGGTGTGCATCAGATGGGCTTCGACAGGTACCGCCCTGGCATTCAGGCGCGCCTGCGCCAGCCATTGCGCCAGTGCTTCGGGCGCAACGCCCTTGAAGGTGAGCCGCACCTGTTCCCCGACCATGGCCAGCTGCGCACTGGCGCCCAGCTGCTGCTTGACAGACCCTTCCAGCAGGCGGCGTGCGTCATCCGGCGCCAGCTGCGGTTGCGCCTGCAGGGTCCTGGCTTCAGCCTGCAGACGGCGCATCTGCTGGATTTGCGTATCCAGCGCCAGGTGCTGGCCGTCGGCTACCCGCAAGGTGGCCAGGGCCGGAGCCAGTCCCAGCCACCACAGCAGGGCCACGCCCAGGGTGGCCAGCGCGGCCAGCAGCATCCGCTGCTCCTGACGGGCCATGCCTTTCCAGCGGGCCTTCAGAAATTCCATCAGATCATTCATGGTGCGAGGCCTGCTTCATGATGAGGAAATTGCTTTCGGCGTTGACGACATAACCTTGTGGCCTGAGCTTGAGTGCAATCTGTGCAACCTGGTCCGATTCGAACTTGTACCCCTTCATGCGGATTTCACCCGGGACAAAATCAATCACATCCGGTGGGTGGATCGCGGGCGCCACGGCGCCAAAAGCACTCAGCATGGTTTCCAGGTCGTGACCTGAGGCGGTTCCGCTGGCCCGCTGCAGCAGCGCCACCTCCTTGGCCATCTGCAGCGGCGCATCCACCACCACCCGCACCTGGGGGAAGGTCGTGGTCAACATCGTGCGCAGGGCGGCCCGCTTCGAGTCAAGCTCTGCCCGCTCTCTCCAGGCCCAGGCGTTCAGACCGACGAGGTTGATGGCCAGCAGCGCCAGCAGGGCGATGCGTGCCGCACGCCAGCGTGGTGCTTCTGCAAAGCCGGTCATCGCGTCGCCCAGGCGTTTCCAGGTCCTGGTGCTGCTGGAATTCACCAGGTCGAACTGCGCCAGGTCCCAGGCCGATTCGATGGCCTGGACAAGACCGTGCGCGACAGGCTGCAGTGTGACGGTGCGCTGGAACAGCTGCTCGGCCAGATGCGCCACGGCGGGCTCGGCCACCACGCTGGCCTGGGCCGGCCAGTTCAGCTGCGCGACCGACGTTGCCGAAAGTGGCCACACGGCCACGCCACCGCCGGCGGGGAACACCATGTACCCATCGTCCGGCTCGCCGATGACACGCAGCGTGTCCGTCAGTGCATCCGGCGCGAACTCGGGCACCACACGAGCCACCGGCCGCCCGGCCTGCTCCAGCGCACGCAGACCGGCACGCAACCAGTCCCGGTCGCATACGGCGACCCACACGGGCGCCTCGGTGCGCGGCTGGGGTTGCAGCGCAAAATGCAGATGGACCGTCTCGTCCAGCAGTTGATCCTCCAGCAGCCCTTCGAGGACGGCACGCAGATGAGAGGCATCCGTTTCCTGCAGGAAGCTGCGCTTGAGCGTTCCGCGTGGCAACTGCGTCTGATGCCAGGACAGGTTGCGCGCGGGCACCACGGCCACCACTTCGGGGCTCGAGGTGCCCGCCAGGGGCAGCAAGCCGACCGGCGCCCGGGAATACTCGCCGACGCTCTTGCCTTCCTGCGCCAGGACATAGTCATAGAGCGCCGCGGTATCCGCGGGATTCTGGGGAAGTCTGACGATCAGGGTGGTCATGGGAATCCTGAGGATCATTGCGCCGAGGCCATCGCCGGCGTCGTGCCGCGCTTGCGCCAGAGGGTCTTGACGTCCATGCCGTCGCGTTGCACCAGGGATCGTTCCTGCACGTCGGTCTGGTCCAGCCGCAACTGCCCGCGAATTTCGAAGAAGCGGGAAGACACGCTGTGCAGCATCTCGCTGAACTGTGCGCCCGTGTTGCCGCTGTATTTGGAGGCATCCGCCAGCGAGCCCAGATGGGACAGCATGCGCGCGCGGACGAGGCGGTGCGCGTCAGCCAGGCTGAAGGCCTGCACCGAAGCGTAGATGACTTCGACGGGGGCGGTATTGAGGTTGACGGGGGTACGCACGGGCAACACCGTGATGTAGGGTCGCACCACGGCGCGGCTGCGCGGCGACATGCCGACCCAGATCAATTGCTCGACATCCTGTGGCCAGAGTACGGCCAGGGCATCGGGCGCGCGCTCGGCCTGGGTGCCCTGGGCCAGGCGCAGCCTGTTGGCGACGAGTTCGAGTTCGGGCTCGGGCAGGTTGAAAAGGCTGTACAGCCGCGCAAAAGCCGTCAGGCTGGGTTCGTGAATTCTTCCGTTCTGGACCAGATTGACCACATTCAGCCGCGACTGCATGTCCACGATCTGTCCCGAGAGAAAGGCTTCCTGGGTTGCGTCGACGGACTGGCCATCGCTGCTGCCAGCCGCCAGAAACGTCGACAGGCGGGCCGCTTCCAGGGGGATGGCCCAGGGTTCGGCCAGGTGGTCTGCGCCACCCTCGCGGCCATCCTCGCGCAGGATCAGGCGGGCCCAATCCAGCCCCCCCGTCAACAGCCATTCGGATTGCGTGCGGCTGCGCTCGGCCGCCTCCACTTCCACCCCCTGCCATTGCTGCCAGAGCACCGACGAGGACAGCGTTGCCACCAGAACCACGGTGATCATGGCCGTCAGGATGGCGGCGCCGACCTGTGGCTTGCTGCCCGTCGCTCGTACCCGCCGGTTCATTTGCCGCCCCCCACGCCTGGGCGCACCCAGTCACGCGTCAGCGTGCCCTGGATGGCCTGGCCTGGCGCCAGGGTCATCACCAGACGCACACCATCCGGAACGGCCGGGTCGATCGCCACCTTGTCATCACTTGTTGTACCGGCGCTGGAGAGCGGGTTGCTCCAGGCGTCGCGTCGGTAGTAAAAGATCTGCCATTGATCGATCGGCAGGATCGAGACTTCTCGCTGGCGGTCCTCATCGCCGGGGGTCTGGGCCCACAAAGCCGCCTTCTGCCAGGCCAGCTGCAATTCAGCGCGGGTTTTCAGCGGGGGGGATTGCCAGCGCAGCCACTGCCCGCTGCCGGCCGCGTTGCGACGCGTCCAGGCCACGACCAGCAGGCCCTCGCCGGGCGTGACGGCATGGCGGCGCACGATGCGCAGCACGCGACCGTCCCAGTCCAGACTGCTCGTGTCCGGCAGCTGGGCCAGGGCGTCCAGGTCGGTGCGCCACTGCGCCAGCCCGGCTTGCAGGGCGAGCACATCGTCCGAATACTGGCGCATCCGGGTCTGCGCGCGCGTCATGCCGTCCAGGCCGCGCCAGCTCAGGTCGGCCATCAGGGCCAGGATGCTGATGGCGACCAGCAGCTCGATCAGCGTGAAGCCGCGGTGAGCAAGAGCGCGTGCCATCAGTAGCGCCCCATGACGGTTGAAAGACGCAGTATCGGCGTCTCGCCCTCCAGCACTTGGGCATCCACGCGGCGGAAGTTGGTGTTCGGCGTGGGGCGCACGAGCACATCGACGGTGAAGACCCGCTGGCCTTGTTCACAGCTGACCTTGCTGTCGCCGATCCCGGGCATCTGCCTGAGCAGACGTGCCTTGATCAATTCATTTTCGGCACAGATCCCGGCCAGCAGGATGGCGGACTGGCGTTCGGCCTGGCGAGTGAGCGCAGCCGTCGCCTCCAGGCCCGCCGTCAGGGCAATGGCGACGATGCCCAGGGCCACTAGGACCTCGACCAGGGTAAAGCCAAGCAGATGACGGCGCAGGGGCATGGCGGTCTGTCCTAGGGGGCCAGCGGCCGGACGGCAAACGGGCGCACGCCGTCAGTCGCCAGTCGCAGGCGGTAGGCGGGATCATGGCGGGACACCAGCAGGATCTCCTGCGGGCCGACGATGGGTTCGGGGCCCAGCAGCAAGGTGGGGTCGCCCGCGACAGCCGTGTCGGCATCCAGCCATTGTTCCGGCAGCTCCGAAGCCGCCAGCCCTTCGAACCGAAATCCGCTTGCGCTGACGCGCCAGCGGACCGGCATGCCGATGACCCGTGATCGGGCCCGCGCGGCTTCCAGCAGCGCGGCCAGACGCTGGCCATCGCGTTCGAGCTGCACCTGCGTCGGGTCGCGCAGCGCAAAGCTCACGCCGGCCGAACCGATGGCCATGATGGCCACCACCACCAGCAATTCCAGCAGGGTGAAGCCGGTGCTATTGCCAGCTGCCGATGTCTGCATTTTTACCTTCCCCACCCGCTTGACTGTCGGGGCCGAAGGACATCACGTCCACCTCGCCCTTGATGCCGGGGTTGAGGTAGACATAGGGGCTTCCCCAGGGGTCATTGGGGAGTTTGTCGAGATAGGACTTCCAGTTGGCGGGGACCGGCGCCACGGTCGGTTTCGTGAGCAGGGCTTGCAGGCCCTGTTCGGCCGTGGGATAGCGCATGTTGTCCAGCTTGTAGAGCTTGAGCGCCTGCATCAGGTTGTTGACGTCGGTCCTGGCCGCCGTCACCCTCGCGTCGTCGGCCCGATCCAGCACATTGGGGACGATCAGGGACGCCAGCACGCCGATGATCACCAGGACCACCATCAACTCGATCAGCGTGAACCCACGCCGTGGCCGGGCACGCAGGCTTTGCGAGATTTCTTCAGCAGGGCGGGACTCGCACATGGATCTGACCTCTTGTTCGATGAAAGTCATTATTGGTCCCGTCAGGGATGCACTTTTTGACTTGGATCAAGTAGGCGATGGTGCAACAGGACAAAATGGAAAAAACGAAAAGACCTGGGACGAAGTCGGGTTGCACGGCTTCCTGGGTCAAAACAACGTGGAGGGCGGACAGGTGCGCTGTCGAGATATACGGTAATGGGTATCCAAAAGCCATTGATCTTTATCAATTCGCTTTTTTGGCGGCTGGGCTAAATTGATAAATGATGGCGAAAAGGCAGATGCCATCGACAGTTTTTTCTCCCGGTTTGGGGCTGGGCGGCTTGCCCGATTCCGGACTCGTTTTTTCAATGCGACTCTCAACTGAAAGGTATCCACCATGAAACACCTTGACCTCGTGTTCACTGGCAGGCGCTCATTGCTGTCTTTGGCCATCCTGGCCGCCTTTGCCCTGCCCGCTGTCCATGCGGCAACGATCACGGTCGATACGACAACCGACAAGGTTGGTGGCGCGGGGTGCTCGCTGCGGGACGCCGTCATGTCGGTCAATGCCGGCAGCAATCAGGGGGGCTGTACCGCCGTAGGCGCCTACGATCCGGCGAACGACACCATCAATCTGCCGGCCGGAACCTACAACCTGACGCTGACAGGGCTGGACGAGAGCTACACCGGCACGGCGCCCACCTTCACCGTTGTCAACACGCCCGATGCCTCCAAGGGTGACATCGACATCACGAAGAGCGTGCGCATTGCCGGCGCGGGGGCCGACACCACGATCATCCAGTGGGCCGCGGCGGTGACGGACGCCAACCGCGACCGCATCTTCCACATCTACTCGACCGCCGTGGCCACGGTGAACGTCGCGATCGAGGGTCTCACGATCACGGGGGGGCGGACGAACCAGGAGTTCATCACCAACGGTCCCGACGATCCGGCGTCACCCATCGTGCAGAACACGGAATACTATTTCCGCCGCGCCGGTGGTGGGGTGGCCGTGGGCGCCGGCGCCAATGTCGTGCTGATCGACCCCGCGCTGGTCGGCGACGAGAACGCCACGGGTCGCGGCGGCAGCCAGAAGCCGGGCGACACGGCACCCAGTGCCTCGTTTTCCCTGACGCTCAGCGGCGTGAAGGTGCTGGGCAACAAGGCGCAGGGCGACGGCGCGGGTATCTACACCGCTTCGCCGCTGACCATGACCAATGCCGTGGTGTCGACCAACATCTCCACCGTCAATGGCGGCGGCATGTACAACGAGGGCAATACCTCGGTCACGAACTCCACGTTCAGCGGCAACAAGGCCGAAGGCGGCGGCGGGGTGCTGCTGACCGGCAGCAACACCGTCGGCTTCTCCGGGACGACCCTGAGCGGCAACCGCGCCGTTGGCGGCGGCGCCGTCAGCGCCCGTTCCGGCGTCACGGTCGCCATGACCAACTCCACCATCAGCGGCAACCTGGCCGATGACGTGGGGGCCGGTTATTACACCAACAGCCCGGCAACGCTGCGTTTCGTCACCATCGCCAACAACATCGCCAGTGCGGATTCGCCGGCGGCCGGGGTCGGCATCAACGTCTTCCCCTCCGGCGCGGTCTCCGTGTCGCTGAAGAACGTGCTGCTGGCGGCCAACAAGAAGGGCTGGGATCCGGTGGCCGAACCTGACGGCCCGGCTGACACGACGTCGCTGCTGTCGGCCAACTGCGGCTATACCGGCGGTGCCAGCGGAACCATCGATTCGGCGGGCTACAACCTGAGCAGCGACACCAGCTGCACAGCCGACCTGGACCAGCTCGCCTCGGACAAGAACAACGTCGATCCGAAGATTGCCGCACTGGCCAACAATGGCGGCACGACGATGACGCATGCGCTGCTGGGTGGCAGCCCGGCCTTGGGTGCGGGATCCGCAGTGACGGGCGTGACGCTGGACCAGCGTGGTGTCACCCGCGATGCCACGCCTGACATCGGCGCCTATGAAGTGCCGACCCCGGTGGCGCCGTCGAGTTCTGGTGGCGGTGGTTGCACGGTCAACCCGGATGCGGCCTTCGACCCGGGTCTGCTGGCGGTGCTCGCTGCAGCGATGGGGGGCTTGTTGCTGCGTCGTCGCCGGGTGAACCTGGTGCGTCGCTGAAGACGGGACCTATTAGAGTTCAAGCTGCAATAAGTGCAGCTTGGGTTGTTTGATCAACATTTGAACAAGTAACAGCATATGAAAAATCAATTCTTGCAGTTCACAGCAGGCCGCAGGGTGCGTGCGGCCTGGTTTGCCGCAGCCGCGGCCGCTGCGATGGCGCTGGTGGCATGCGGCTCCGGCGGTTCCGACACGGACACTGGCGAGGTCGAGGCGTTCATCGACACGCAAGTGGTGCAGATCGGCGGCGCCACGACGGCGGTAGCGTATTTCGAGGACACGTCGGCAGGCAAGTGGACGCTCTACAGCATGGCCCACCGTTTTGCGGCCACACCGATCGGCCTCACCAAGGGCGCCGTCAAGGAAATCGCTGCGCCGGGTTATATCCAGAACATCACGCCGGTCAACTATGGCGGCAAGTCCTATGCCCTGCTGTCCCTGGGTGGCAAGGGCATTGGCGTGGTGGACGTCAGCAACCCCGCTGCCATGGCTTACCTGCGTACCATGACGGTGAACTATGACACGCCCTCGTACATCTATGTCGACGGCGGTGGTACGGAATTCACCGAGGCGGCAGCCTCGCACACCTCGGGCCCGGTGAACGCCTTGCTGGTCGACGACAACGGCACGCCGGCTGACAATACCGACGACCAGCTGTACATCGCCAATGGTGCTTTTGGCATCCAGAAGACCAAGCTGTCGAACCTGATGGATGCCACCGCCAGCGGCGTGCTGGCTGTTGACGGTGCGCAGATGTGGACCCTGAAATATGCCGGCGAGAACCCGTGGGGTGGCCCGCGCAGCCTGAAGATGCACGGCGGCAAGCTCTATGCTGCGTTGGGTTTCCTGGGCATCGGCATCTACAAGCCGGACGATCTGACGCGTCTGGGCTTCTACAACCTCTACACCGACACCTCGACCCGTGAAGACTGGTTCGGCTACCAGAACCAGAAGCCCAGCGATCCCGGCGTGCTCAATGTCACGGCGGCCGAAGGTCTTGATGCCGACGGCATGCTGACCTACAAGGAGGCGGGTTACGAGCTCAAGAACAAGAGCACGGTCACCACCTATCCCTTCGCGGCGTTTGACCGTTACGGCAAGTATTACTACAACGCCCGCACCATGGACGTGCAGGTCATCGGCGGCCAGACCATGGCTTTCATCGCCTACGGGCTGGGCGGCCTGGTAGCCGTGAACGTGACCAATCCGGCAACGCCGTCCTATGTGGGATATGTGCCGGCTGCCCCTGCACACGGTCCGGACGAGCCGACTGGCGGGATTACGTCGAAAGGCATTCTGTCGCACTCCGGTTCGGGCATGCTCAAGGAAGCGGGCGTGATGGGGGTCAGCGTGGTGCCTGATCCGGCCGGTGGCGGCAAGTACCAAGCCTATTACACGGACCACTTCGCCGGCCTGGTGGTGGCCAGCGGCGCCGAGGCGCCGGGCACCAACTGGAAGAACGGTGGCGGCAACTTCAACAACGACACCAACGCCGCGAAATTCTGGCCTGACTACGAGTTCGTCAAGTCCTATGACATGACGCCCGTGCCGGTGGGCGACGAGTCCATGCCCAAGTTCCTGACGGCTGATGCCAACGGCAACTACGCCGCTCCGCTGAAGCTGGTCACGGGCGAACTCAATGGCCATGGTGGTGCCCTGTTCTTGGTTCCGACGGGAGCCGGCGGTCGCGACACCACGGCGGCAGGCCAGGTTGACCTGGTTCAAGCCTCGGGTGCCGGCGGCGTGAGCATGGTCGACATCAAGAGCCTGTCGGCAGGGGTGGCCGTCGCCGACCGCTTTGGCGTGCCGGTGCAGCTGGTCAGCACCAACGAAGTGGGCGCCGATGAAAATGGCGCTCCTGGCCAGGCGATCGCCATCGGCCATTCCGAAGGCGTCACGGTGTCTGGCGGCTAC
>CAUPQO010000042.1:0-19168 GCA_963513295.1 uncultured Hylemonella sp. | reverse complement strand
GGTTCGTGGCCATGCAGTCCAAGGGCAACGAGAAGAACACCAGCGGCACGTCGATCGCCGACAAGGCGATTGCGGCCGTGCAGTCGGGCGAGGTCAAGTTCGTGTCCGAGAACTGGGTCAACACCTACAACCAGTGGATGAACAACATCCAGGACTGGTGCATCTCGCGCCAGCTCTGGTGGGGCCACCAGATCCCCGCCTGGTACGACGAAGCGGGCAACGTGATCGTGGCGCGCAACGAAGCCGAGGCGCAGGCCAAGGCGCCGGGCAAGAAGCTCACGCGTGACGAGGACGTGCTCGATACCTGGTATTCGTCCGCGCTGGTGCCCTTCAGCACCATGGGCTGGCCTGAACAAACAGAAGACTTCGATCTCTACCTGCCCTCCAGCGTGCTGGTCACGGGTTACGACATCATCTTCTTCTGGGTCGCGCGCATGATCATGATGACGACCCACTTCACCGGCAAGGTGCCCTTCAAACACGTCTACATCCATGGCCTGGTGCGCGACGCGCAGGGCCAGAAGATGAGCAAGAGTGAAGGCAATGTGCTGGACCCGGTGGACCTGATCGACGGCATCGCACTTGGCCCACTGCTGGACAAGCGCGTGGTCGGCCTGCGCAAGCCCGAGACCGCGCCCCAGGTGCGCAAGAACACCGAGAAGGAGTTCCCCGCAGGCATCCCGGCCTTCGGCGCCGATGCGCTGCGTTTCACCTTCGCCTCGCTGGCCTCCTTGGGCCGCAACATCAACTTCGACAGCAAACGCTGCGAGGGTTACCGCAACTTCTGCAACAAGCTCTGGAACGCCACACGTTTTGTGCTGATGAACTGCGAGGGCCAAGACTGCGGCCTCAAGGAACATAGCAAGGCCGATTGCGCCGCCGGTGGTGCCTTCGAAGGCTACGCGAGCTTCAGCGCCGCCGACCGCTGGATCGTCTCGCTGCTGCAGCAGGTCGAGGCCGAAGTGGCCCAGGGTTTCGCCGACTACCGGCTGGACAACGTCGCCAACACCATCTACGACTTCGTCTGGAACGAGTTCTGCGACTGGTACCTGGAAATCGCCAAGGTGCAGATCAACACCGGCGACGCGGCACAACAGCGCGCCACCCGCCGCACCCTGATCCGCACGCTGGAAACCATCCTGCGCCTGGCACACCCGCTGATCCCCTTCATCACCGAAGAGCTGTGGCAGAAGGTCGCGCCCGTCGCCGGCCGCTCGGGTGAGTCGGTCAGCGTGGCCGCCTACCCCGTGAGCCAGCCCGAGCGCATCGACGCCGCGGCCATGGCCGAGGTGGCCCGCCTGCGCCAGTTCGTGGACGCCTGCCGCAACCTGCGCGGCGAGATGAATGTGTCGCCCTCCACGCGCCTGCCGCTGTACGCTGTGGCCAGCAGCGCCGGCGAGACGGCTTTCCTGGAGCAGTGGGCGCCGGTGCTGCAGGCCCTGGCCAAGCTCAGCGAAGTCAAGGTGTTCAAGTCCGAATCCGAGTGGGCCGCCGCTGCCCAGGCCGCGCCGGTGGCCGTGGTGGGCGAGGCCCGCCTGTGCCTGCATATGGAAGTGGACGTGGCCGCCGAGAAGGCCCGCCTGGGCAAGGAGGCTGCGCGCCTGGAAGGCGAGATCGCCAAGGCCAAGGGCAAACTGTCCAACGAGGCTTTCGTGGCCAAGGCACCGCCCGCCGTGATCGAGCAGGAGAACAAGCGCATGGCCGACTTCACGGCCACCCTGGCCAAGATCCAGGACCAGCTGGCCCGCCTGAAGTAATCGTCATATTTCGCAGGGAGAATCGGGGCATGACGCAAAAAATCAAAACTGCCGTTTTTCCCGTCGCCGGCCTGGGCACGCGTTTCCTGCCCGCCACCAAGGCCGCGCCCAAGGAGATGCTGCCTGTCGTCGACAAGCCGCTGATCCAGTACGCGGTGGAAGAGGCTTATGCCGCCGGCATCCGCCACATGGTTTTCGTCACGGGGCGCAACAAGCGCGCCATCGAGGACCATTTCGACACCGCCTACGAGCTGGAGAACGAGCTGGAGCAGGCCGGCAAGCAGGCCCTGCTGGACCTGGTGCGCTCGGTGCAACCGGACGACATGCTCTGTTCCTACGTGCGCCAGCCGCGCGCCCTCGGCCTGGGCCATGCGGTGCTGTGTGCCGAGCACCTGACCGAAAACTCGCCCTTTGCCGTGCTGCTGGCCGACGACCTGATGATGGGCCAGCCCGGCGGTTTGCATGTGCTGGCCCAGATGGCCGAGCAGTTTTACCGGCTGAACAATTCCGTGATCGCGGTGCAGGAAGTGCCGCAGGACCAGGTGCGTCGTTACGGCATCGTGGCGGGCCAGCCCGACGGCGAGCGCCTGCTGAAGATCAGCCACATGGTGGAGAAGCCCGCACCTGAGCAGGCACCGTCACGCCTGGCCGTGGCCGGCCGTTACATCCTCACGCCGGCGGTGTTCGAGCAGATCCGCCAGCAGCCGCGTGGCGCCGGCGGCGAAATCCAGCTGACCGACGGCATTGCCGGTTTGCTCAAGCACGAGGCCGTGCATGCCTACACCTATGCCGGCAAGCGTTATGACTGCGGCAGCAAGGAAGGCTTTCTGGAGGCCACGGTGGAACTGGCCCTGGCGCACCCCGAGGTGGGGGCGAGTTTCCGCGCGTATCTGAAGTCGCTCAAGGTCTGAGCGCCTACGTCATCGTTTGGGCTGAGCCTGTCGAAGCCCCAGCAGCCCTTCGACAAGCTCAGGGCGAACGGCTTGAGGCTTGGTCTTACTTGCGCTTCAGGACGTGGATGTAGTCCTTGCCCTCGGTGGTCTGTTCCAGCAGTTCGTTGCCGGTCTGCTTGGCAAAAGCCACGAAATCGCGGACCGAACCGGCGTCGGTGGCGATCACCTTGATGGTCTGGCCGCTCGTCATTTCCGACAGGGCCTTCTTGGCCTTGAGGATGGGCAGGGGGCAGTTCAGGCCACGGGTGTCGAGTTCTCGGTCAGCGTTCATCACAGGTCCAGATTAGCGAGCAGCCATGATTTTAAGCAATCCGGCCTTCAACTGGCAGAACCGGGCTCCTGTGGGGACTTCCAGCCCTCCATGAATTGCGGGGTATGCCCGCGCGAGCGCAGCCAGTCGGCCAGGGCGTAGCCGGTGCCGGCAGGCCAGCATTTGACCTTTTCCGGGGCGAACAGCCGGTAGTCCACCAGCTCGGGCGAAAGCCGGATCTCGCCCTCGCAGCGCGCGTGGTAGGCCACGATGAGCTGGTTCATGCGCTGGAAGTCATAGACGCCGATCAGGTTCAGCTCCAGGGCCTGCAGGTTCGTCTCTTCCTGGATTTCGCGCGTGATGCCTTCCTGCGGCGTCTCGCCGGCTTCCATGAAACCCGTGATCAGCGCGTACATCTTGCCCTCCCAGGCCGCATTGCGCGCCAGCAGGATCTGGCCCTGGTACTCCACCACGGCGGCCAGCACCGGTGTGGGGTTGTTCCAGTGCGTCCAGGCGCAGGCCGGGCAGCGCAGCCGCTCCTTCGGGCCACCGTCTTCCAGCAGGCTGATGTGCGCCAGCGCCGTGGCGCAGACCGGGCAGTAGCGGTAGGCCTCGTTCATGGGCCAGGCTCGTCAAGCAGGGAAGACGCCGGTGGACAGGTAGCGATCGCCGCGGTCGCAGACGATGAAGGCGATGGTCGCGTTGGTCTCGCGCGCGGCGATCTGCTGCGCGACCCAGCAGGCCCCGGCGGCCGAGATGCCGGCGAAGATGCCTTCCTCGCGCGCCAGGCGGCGGCACATCTCTTCGGCATCGCTCTGGCTCACGTAGACCAGTTCGTCCACTGTGCTCGGATCGTAGATCTTGGGCAGGTATTCCTGCGGCCACTTGCGGATGCCGGGAATGCGCGAGCCCTCGCTGGGCTGGGCGCCGATGATGCGGATCTCGGGGTTCTTTTCCTTGAGGAAACGCGAGACGCCGGTGATGGTGCCCGTGGTGCCCATGGCGCTGACGAAATGCGTGATGCGCCCGCCGGTCTGCTCCCACAGCTCGGGGCCGGTGGTCTCGTAGTGGATGCGCGGGTTGTCGGCATTGGCGAACTGGTCCAGCACCCGGCCCTTGCCACCCTGTTCCATCTGCGTGGCCAGGTCACGCGCGTACTCCATGCCGCCTGATTTCGGGGTCAGGATCAGCTCGGCGCCAAAGGCCTTCATGGTCTGGGCGCGTTCGATGGACAGGTCCTCCGGCATGATGAGCACCATGCGGTAGCCCTTGATGGCCGCCGCCATGGCCAGGGCGATGCCGGTGTTGCCCGAGGTGGCTTCGATCAGCGTGTCGCCGGGTTTGATCTCGCCGCGTTCCTCGGCGCGCTTGATCATCGAGAGGGCCGGGCGATCCTTCACCGAGCCGGCCGGGTTGTTGCCCTCAAGCTTGCCGAGGACGACGTTGCCGCGTGCGTGGTTTTCGAGGGCGCCAATGCGCTGCAGGGCCACCAGCGGCGTCTTGCCGATGGCGTCTTCGATGGTCGGGTACTTCATGGCCCTCACTGTGCCATAATTTCCGCCTCCCCTCTCCTTGCCCGGGTGGTGAAATTGGTAGACGCAGGGGACTCAAAATCCCCCGGAGAAATCCGTGCCGGTTCGATTCCGGCCCCGGGCACCAGATACCCCAGACAAGGCCGCACATTCATGAAACGTGCTGGGGCTCCGCGCTTGTACCGCCTGCTCAGTAACGCTCGCGCAGGTAGATGAAAGGCGCCTTGGGGCTGCCGAAGCGGATGCGGGCCGCTGGCGCGCGGTCGGCATTGCTGCCGCACCAGTTGCCCAGCAGGAAACTCAGATCCGGGCTGGGCGTCGTGCCGGTGCCGGCGACGGGGCTGCCCGGGTTCCAGCTGCCGCACCAGTCGGTATTCGAATCCACGCCCATGCCCAGGTTGAGCACCAGGTCCACGCTGCCGGCGCCCTTGCCGGTCGGGTTGATGCGGAAGTTGGTGAGACCGCCCGCCATCGTGGCCGTGGGGCTCAGGGCCAGGCTGGCGCTGGTGACATTCATGCTGGAGCCGCTGGCCGGTGCCACATTACCCACGGCCAGATTGCTGGCGGCCAGCGTGGTACAGCGGTCGTCGGTGTTGAGTTGCCAGGTGCTGCCGTTCCAGTATTCGGCGCGTACCGGCACCAGCAGGGGCAGGGCATCCGAGCCATAGGCATTGAGCAGGTTCAGGCGGCCCAGCACCATGCCCGTGCTGCCCAGTTTCTTTGCAGTGCAGCCTGCGCCGCTGCAGCTGCCGGTTGTACTGGCGTTCATGTCCGCCGCGGCCATGACGGCCGTGCCGTCGGTGACCAGCACGCCCAGGTCCAGGCTCCAGAAGGGATTGCCGGCATTGCCTCGCGTGGCCGTGCACTGCACCGGGCTGCTGGCGTCCAGGACACCCGGTGTCGGTATCGTGGGCGGTGGTGGAGGTGGCGTCGGGCGACCGAAGCTGGCGCTGGGTGTGGATGCGGTATAGACCCCGGCCGTCCAACTGGCGGTGGGAGCACCGCTGAGGCGGCTGACCAAGTCACAGCCCTGGTTGGCGGTGGTCTGGTCCTCGGCCACCAGCGCCGGCACGGGCAGCACGCCGCTGCCGTACAGGCCGCTGTCATAGTTCAAGGTCTTAGCGTTGAAGCCGTTGCGCGCCTCCAGCTGGTAGGCCACACCCAGGCGGGCCTGGCCCATGTAGGTGAAGTTGCGCGTGGTGCCGGTGCAGGCGGGCGTGACGCTGCCCGAAACCAGGGTGTAGCGGTCCGGGGTGAAACGGCCGAAAAGCGGGCTGTTGGCCGTGATGCCGAAGAGGCAGCCGTACTTGCCGTAGTTGGTGTTGCTCGCGAAGGTTCCGCTGGTGTCGCGCGTGTTGGTGTAGCTGCCCGCAATGCAGTCGACCTGCGTGCCCTGGTCCACCGCGGTCCAGGTGCTGTCGTGGATGCCGCGCGGGCTGGTGGTGTTGCTGGCCGGGTCATAGCCGAGGAAACGGAAGTGCCCCACCTCGCTGTAGGTGAAGGTGCTGCCGGTGGAACTGGAGGCTGTGGCCGCAGGGAAGCTGCCCGGGGCGATGCTGCCCACGGTCCAGCCGGCTGCATTGGCCGTCACGGCGGCCGGATTGATGGTGGGAACGGCTGCCGCGCCGGCATAACCGGCCGTGGCCGTGCCCACCGTCATGCTGAAGCCGTCGCTGCCCGCACGCAAGGCCGGCGTGCCGGTCAGGGCCGCATTGTTGGCCGTGCTGCTCAGGGTGTTGAAGTTCAGCGGGCGCACCGAAAACGCATCGGTGGAGCAGGCCCAGACCCCGTTGGCATTGACCGTCGTCCCATCACTCACCAGGGCCACCAGGTTGCTCCAGGCATCGGGGATGGTGAAGTCCGCGCTCTGCTTCTGGCCCGCGTTGGCGGTCGCAAAGCTCAGTGTCTGCGTGCCGCCGGCCACGGCCGTCTTGGCCTGGCAGGCCGCGCTGCAGTAGTTGGCCTGCGAACTGTTGAGTACACAGGCGCCGTCGCTGTTGTCGACCAGCTTGACGTTGACGTTCTTGGTGCCCGAGAGCACGTAGCCGGTCTGGATCTGGCTGTTGTTGATGGCCGCCACGTTGAGCTTGAAGGGCGTGCCCGCCAGCTTGGTGTAGATGCGCCCGGTCAGGTAGTTCTGCACGGCGATGGCCGGCGTGCCATAGGCCTCGTCGATCACGGCAAACCCCGAGGCCACGCCGCCGCTGGGCGGCACCACGGTCTGCGCGCAGATGCGCAGTGCGCCGATCTCATGGATGTTGGTCGAACCACCGGTGGAACCTGTGAAGGAGATCTGCCAGTTGGCCGGCACTGCGGTTTGGGACGGGTTGGCCGTATATACATCGAAGGAATTGATCAGGGATGTGTAGCTTGTCCCTGTGCCACCGGTATCACGATTTACTGCGACTGAGGTCTGTGCTGGTGATGCACCCGCGTTGCGAGCATCCACCACAATCTGGTAGCGGTAGCCCGGCGCTCGGTTGACCCCAGAGGCATCAATGCCAGGAGACAGGTTGGCTGCGGTGCCGGCTAGCCAGGGGTATTGCCCCGTTCCTCTGCCACTTCCCGAGCCGCGTACACCGACCGAATCGACCAGGAAGCCCGGACCGCCTTGACGACCCTCGGTCGGATTTTGATAGTTGCCGTACTCGTCCAGTGCCACGCCGATCCAGCCACCGGCGAAGCCGTCGATATTGGTCTGCTGCGCATAACCCAGTGAGCCGCCATAGGCGCCGGGCACGGCCGGCACGCTGTAGTCCGACAGTGTGACGGCGATGCCGTCAGCGCCGCTGCCGTTGTAGGCGTAGTGGTTGAATTCGACCGAGATGTAGTTGCCCGCGGCCGGGAAGGCGGCCGGTACCGTGGCTGCCTTGGCGTTGTTGCCGGTGTTGTTGGTCAGACGGAGGTAGTTGCTATTGACGATACTGGGTTGAATGCCGGTGCTGTCGCTGATGGAGGTGATCCAGTTCTGGCTGAAGATGGTCGAGGGATTGAGACCGGCGCGGTTGAAGTTGTCGCAGACGCAGGAGACCGAGATGCCTACAGGTATGTTCGATGGAGGCGTACAGGGATGCGCCGTGACCGTTAGTGCATTCAGCACCGTATAGACTGCACTCGCGCCCGTGCTGCAGTTATCCGAGTTGTAGGCAATCAGCGCGAGGTCGTACACCCCAGGTGCTGTCGGCGCCGCGATGCTATAGGTTCCGGAGTAGGTGCCGTCGCCGTTGAAGTCGGGGGCGTTGTTGCAGGTGGTCGTGCCACCGGAAAATTGCCATGAAAAAGACCTCCAGTCGTCCACCGCGTTGGCTCCGGAAGTCGTCACGCTCAGGGTTACATTCAAAGTCGTACTGATAGTGAAGACAGAGTTGCTGCTTAGCGACGGGGTGTTGTTAATGCTGATCGCAGCTTGTGCTGGGCCAGATGACCAGGCAGAGAGCCAAAGCAACAAACTGAATAAGCGGAAGTAACGGGCTCTCATCTCTGGTCTCCGCATCAGAAGGTCACGTCCAGCCGCCGCTCAAGGTAGCGCGTGCCGGGGTTGGGGTTGGGGCAGGTGCCGGGGGCAGGGCCTGCAGGCTGGTTGCAGGCGGTGGACGTCACGGTCCAGACCGTGGGGCCGCCGTTGGTGCCGGGCGTGGCGACGCAGGTCACGGTGACGGTGTAAGCAGAGAGCGTGGGGGTCGGCGGCACGAAGCTGGTGCTGGCTGCGCAGCTGTTGTCGCGCAGCTGGCGGTACAGACCCCATTCCACGCCGCTGCGCGCGGCCTCGTAGACGCGCACGCCCTGCACGTCCAGCGCCGAGCCGATCTGCTGGCTGGTGGAGACGCTCAGGATGAAGGCGCCCAGCGCCGTCAGCACCACCAGGATGAAGATGGCCGTGACGGCGGTGAAACCGCGCTGGCGTCGGGTGGGGCGGCTGCGTTTCATGGCGAGTTGTCCACGCGGATCTGGTGCTGCAGGCTCACGGTCTCGGCGTTGGCGCCCAGGCCCGAGCTTAGGGTGAGCCGGATGTCGAGCAGGCCGTTGCGGCCGCCCACGCCAGGGGCGTAGCTCACGGCACAGGTGGCGCCGGTACCGGTGGCGGCATTGGCCGTTACGAGCAGGGCGGGCGCACCGGCCGGCGGCGTGGGCTGCGTGGCGAGGAAACCGTAGTTGGCGTAGCGTTGCACCGGCCCCGTTGCTGCCGTCGGGCAGCTGTAGGTGACGGCGCGCGTGGTCGCGGGCACCACCTGGAAGCGGCCGTTGGGCGAGGGCAGGGGGGTGGACTGGTTGGCAAAGGGGTTGTTGGCCAGCGTCACGACGTTGCCGGCAATGCCTGCAATCCGGGCCCGGTTGCAGTTGGCGCAGAGATCGCCATCTGCGTAGGCGTTGGCCGGCGCGTTACCCGGGCCGAGGTTGTAGACCACGACGAAGTCGTTGGGCTGCATGGCCGGCAGCGGGCCATGCACATCGAAGCTCAGGTCGGTCGCATCGTTGAAGCTGAGGAAATTGCCGCTGGTGGAACCATCGCTCGGGTCGCGGTAGCGGCCGCCGGCGCTGGTCATGATGAACTCGATGTAGGTCACATTGCCCACGGTGGCCACGCGCAGGCTGTTGGGCAGGGCCAGGCGCACGTCGCGTGTGATGCGGCGCAGGGCCACGTCGGCGGTGTCGGTGAGTTCGGCGCGGCGCACCGAGTCGAAGTAACCGTCCACCGGGGCGCGGATGAACACGGCCACCATGGCGGCCAGGATGCCCGTGATGACAATCACGATGAGCGCCTCGACCAGCGTGAAACCCGCTTGCCGTGTTGAGGGGGTGGGGCGTGGCGTGTTCATGGCAGTGCGTTGGGCGCGTAGCGCGTGCGGTAGCCTTCGAGCGCTACGGCCTCGGTGCCGAAGGTGACGCTGACGCGGATGCGCAGGGCCTCGCCGGCAGCCACCTGTGCGGCCGCGGATCCAAGCGCTTCCTGCACGACCTGCACGGTGGCGCTGTACCCAGCCGGGAAAGCGGTGCCAGCCAGGCTGGTGGTGATGACGGCGCCGTTGTAGTCCGTGACCTGGTCCCAGGGTGCCAAAGCACTGCCCCGGGTCTCGGCGGGTGTTCCCCCCGCACAGGTGGCCGCACTGGTGGCCGTGGTGGCGTTGGCGTCGTCCGGGTCGCACCAGCCGTGGCTTTGCAGGCGCACTTCCTCCAGCACGCTTTCGGCGATGGCCAGCATCTGCTTGCGCACCATGGGGTCGGCGCTGCGGCTGGTGGTCTGGTCCAGCACCATCAGGATGCCGGCCACGCCCACCGGGACGATGACGATGAAAAAGATCAACTCGATGAAGGTCAGGCCGCGCTGCCGCGAGCGACGCTGGCGCGCGCGCGGATCAGTGCACATGGCCGGTCTCCGTTTCCACGGTGACGGTCCAGGGCGCCTCACCGGTGACCGTGTAGCTGGCGGCGGCGCTGGGCCGGCCCAGGGGGCTGAAAGTCAGCGCGGCCGGTCCGGCCAGCGTGACGTTGGCCGGGGCGCACAGCTGGTTGTCGGGCCCGCCGCAGCGCCGGTCGGGGGCGGGCAGGGGCAGGTTGCGCGGGAAAGTCCCTGCGCCGGGGCCTTCCGGGCTGACGTTGTCGATGCTCAGGCTGAGGTTGTTGCCGGCCAGCGCCACGCGCACATTGCGCCGCTCGGCCACGGCGCTCTTGCGCGCGTATTCCAGCGTGGCGCGCACGGCGTCGCGGTAGCCCACTTCGTCGAAGCCGCGTGTGAGGTCGATGCGCGGCAGTGCGAAGACCGCCAGGATGCCCAGCAGCACCATCACCATGATCAGTTCGATCAGGGTAAATCCGCGCGCGCGACGGCGGGCGGCCAGGGTGTGCCGGGGGGGAGACATGCAGCGATTATCCGGGGGTTCTCAGACGGCCCGCAAGCCGGTGGCCACCGTGGGATAACGCAATCTGAGGCGCAATTCACGCTTCATGCGCGTGTTTTCGAGCCGGCGCGACTCGCTCATGAAACTCAGCAGCATGGGCGGCAGGGTTTGTGTGGCCTGTTCGCGGGCCAGCCGCGGGGGGCGCGGCAGGCCGTACAGCCCGGCGGCGAGGTCCACATAGTCGCCCATTTTCAGCTCGCTGTCGTCGCTGGCGTGGTACACGCGTTGCGGCGCGCCGCGCCACAGCGCGACCAGGCAGGCGCGGGCCAGGTCGTCGGCGTGGATGTGGTTGGTGTAGACGTCGTCCTCGGCGCGCAGCACGGGCGTGCCCTTGAGCAGGCGTTCGCGGGGGGTGCCGCCTTCTCGGTCTGGTGCGTAGATGCCGGGGATGCGCAGGATGCTGCTGCGCACCCCCGCGCTGCGGCCGAGGAAGCGCACGTGCCGCTCGGCCGCCACGCGGCGGCGGGCGCGGGTCGTGCCGGCCTGCACAGGGCGTGTTTCGCTGACCCAGGCGCCACCGCAGTCGCCATAGACGCCGCTGGTCGAGCCGTAGACCAGGGCGGCCGGCGGTGTGCGCAGGCGCAGCGCACGCAGCAGGTGGCGGGTGCGTGCGTCGTCCGCGCCCTCGCCGGGTGGCGGGGCCAGGTGCAGCACCCGGTCGGCCAGGCCGGCCAGGCGCCGCAGGGTGGCGGGCCGGTCCAGGTTGCCCAGCAGGGGGGTGATGCCGCGGGCGCGCAGCCCGTCCAGGCGGGTGGGCGTGGAGGTGAGCGCCAGCACCCGCACGCGGGCGGGCAGGGCGGCGGCGGCGCGCAGCCCCACGTCACCGCAGCCGACGATGAGCACACGCTGGCGCCGGAAACGCATGGGCAGCGCACCTGAAGGGTTTGTCAACACTGGCAAAATTCCTGTCTTTGCGTCGAAAAACTGTTCAAGGATAACGAAAAGATGTCTTCCCATCAGGTCACCGTGTTGCCCAGTGGCCGCAGTTTCGAGGTTCTACCCGGCGAAGCCATTCTCGCCGCCGGCATCCGCGCCGGCATCGGCCTGCCCTATGGTTGCAAGGATGGGGCCTGTGGCTCCTGCAAATGCAAGAAGATTTCCGGTGCCGTGGTGCATGGCCCACACCAGAGCAAGGCCCTGAGCGAGGCCGAGGAAGCCGCCGGTTACGTGCTGACCTGCTGCGGCGTGCCCCAGGGTGACGTGGTGCTGGAATCGCGCCAGGTGACCGAGGCCGGTGCCTTCCCCATCCGCAAGATGCCGGTGCGCGTGAACGAGATGCAGAAGGTCTCGCCCGACGTGATGCGCCTGGTGCTGCAGCTGCCTGCCAATGACAGCTTCCAGTTCCATGCCGGCCAGTACGTCGAGTTCCTGCTGCGCGACGGCGCGCGGCGCAGCTACTCCATGGCCAATGCGCCGCACAGCCGCGCCGGCCAGCCCACGGCCACGCCGCCGGTGGGCGCCACCATGGAACTGCACATCCGCCACATGCCGGGCGGCAAGTTCACCGACCATGTGTTCGGTGCCATGAAGGAAAAGGAGATCCTGCGCATCGAAGGCCCTTACGGCAGCTTCTACCTGCGTGAGGACAGCGACAAGCCCCTGGTGCTGCTGGCCTCGGGCACGGGTTTCGCACCCATCAAGGCGCTGATCGAGCAGATGCAGCACAAAGGTATCAGCCGGCCGGCCACGCTCTACTGGGGCGGGCGCCGCCCGGCCGATCTCTACATGCACGACTGGGTGCTGCAGAAGACGCAGGAGATGCCCAACCTGCGTTACGTGCCCGTGGTGTCCGATGCCCAGCCCGAAGACCACTGGGCCGGCCGCACGGGTTTTGTGCACCAGGCCGTGCTGCAGGACCTCCCCGACCTCTCGGGCCACCAGGTCTACGCCTGCGGCGCGCCCATCGTGGTGGACTCGGCGCGGCGCGACTATGTGGCCCAGGGCGGCCTGCCCGAGGAAGAGTTCTACGCCGACGCCTTCACCAGCGAAGCGGACAAACATGGCGCTTAAGCGCCATGTTTGCGGCGCAGGCTAACTTCGCGCAGCGAAGTGAAGGCGCAACAGCGCCGGCCGTAGCCTCAAGGTCGAGGCGTAAGGCTTCAGGCTGGCAAAGACAAAGCCCGCTGTCTTGCGACAGCGGGCTTTTTTGATGGTGGTCCAGGCGTCAGTTGCTCGGGCCTTGCGGGCGCTGGGCGCGCGGGCGGTCCTTGCGGCCGTCCTGGTTCATGTCGCGCTGGCGGTCATGCTTTTCACGGCGGATGTCGCGGCTGTTGCGGTCCTGCATATTGTCCATGCGGGCACGTTCACGTGCGGTGACCTGGCCGTCGGCCTTGGCGCGTTCTTCCACGCGCTCGGTGCGCTGCTGCCGGTTTTCCAGGCGCTGGGCTTCGCGCGGGGTCAGCTGGCCAGAACTGCTGCCCTGCTCGATGCGGCGTTCCTGGTTTTGCTGGCGCTGGTCCACCTTGGGGGTGGCCGTCTGGGCCAGGGCCGTACCGGCGGCTGCCAGGGCCAGGATGCTGAACAAGAACTTGCTTTTCATGCGGATCTCCTTGGGGGATGAAACATGGAAGAAAAAGCTTCCATGGACCTGCAACGCCCCAGGCGCGCGCTGCAGCCGACAGGTTTCTGCAAAGCCTGTGTAAAGGGATGTCACAAGATCGCAGCCCGGCTCAGAGCCGGTTCGAGACCTCGATCAGATTGAGGTCCGGGTCGCGGAAATAGACCGAGAGGATGGGTCCCTGCGCGCCGGTGCGCTGCACCGGGCCCTCCCTCACCGCCACGCCGCAGGCCGCCAGGTGCGCCTGCACCTGGGCCAGCGGTACCGAAGTCAGGAAGCACAGATCCGCCGAACCCGGCGTAGGCCGCTGGGCCTTGGGCTCGAACTCACGGCCGCTCTGGTGCAGGTTGATCTTCTGCGTGCCGAAGGCCAGGGCCTTGCGGCCGGCGCCGAAAGTGACCACCTCCATGCCCAGCACCTGCTGGTAGAAGGCGCAGCTGGCCGCCACGTCGGCGACCGTGAGCACCAGATGGTCGAGGCTGTCGATGCGCACCGGGTTCAGAGTTCGAGCGCGTCGGCGATGGCCTTGATGCCGGCCTTGGCGCAGGCCTCGTCGGCGTCGCCGCCGGGGCCGCCCGAGATGCCGATGGCGCCCACCAGCGTGCCGCCGGCTTCAATGGGCAGGCCACCACCGGCCGCGACGACACGCGGCACATGGCGGATGCCGCTCATGGACTTGCCGGCTTGCGTGTCCTTGCCGAACTCCAGCGTGGAGGTCTTGAAGCTGGCCGCCGTCCAGGCCTTGTCGGTGGCGACCGTGACCGTGTGCGCACCGGCAAAGCGGTCGCGCAGCAGCACCTGGAGCAGGCCCGTGCGGTCGGTCACGGCCACCGCCACCTGGTAACCCTGCTTGCGGCAGGACTCCAGCGCCGCCTGGGCGGCCTTGAGGGCGGCCTCGGGCGTCAGGTTCTTGCTCTGGAACACGGCTTCCTGCGCCAGTGCGCTGCCAGCCAAGGCCAGGGTGATGAGGGTCAGGGTAAGGCGCTTCATGATGGGTCCCGCTAGTCGGTGGATCGGACGTCCATCGTATACCTCAACAGGTATGAGAAGCGGAATCCCGAGCAGTCCGCTGCTTTATTCGCCCAGGTAGGCGGCGCGCACGGCCGGGTCGTGCAGCAGATCCTGGGCCGGGCCGGACAGGGTGATCAGCCCGGACTCCATGACGTAGCCGCGGTCGGCGATGGACAGGGCGCGACTGGCGTTCTGCTCCACCAGCAGCACCGTCGTGCCCTGGCCATGCACCTCGCGCACCACCTCGAAGATCTTGTCCACCATGATGGGGCTCAGGCCCATGGAGGGCTCGTCCAGCAGCAGCAGCTGGGGCCGGCTCATCAGCGCGCGGCCCATGGCCAGCATCTGCTGTTCGCCGCCGCTGAGCGTGCCCGCCAGCTGGGTGTGGCGTTCCTTGAGGCGCGGGAACAGGGTGTACATGCGCTCAAGGTCGGCCGCGATGCCTTCGCTGTCGTCGCGCGTGTAGGCGCCCATGAGCAGGTTCTCGGCAATGCTCATGCGCGTGAACACCCCGCGACCCTCGGGCACCATGGCCAGGCCCTGGCGCACCAGGTCCCAGGGCCCCTGGCCGCGCAGGGCCCGGCCCAGGTAGTGCAACTGGCCCACGCAGGGCAGGGTGCCGGTGACGGCCTTCATGGTGCTGGTCTTGCCGGCGCCGTTGGAGCCGATCAGGCAGACCAGTTCGCCGCGCTTCACCTCGAAGTCCACGCCCTTGACGGCCTGGATGCCGCCGTAGGCCACCTTCAGGCCGTGGACCTGCAACAGCACTTCTTTGTCTTGACTCATGATGCGGTGGCCTCCGCGGCCGCCTTGGCGCCGGCGTGGCCCAGGTAGGCCTCGATCACCTTCTCGTTCTTCTGCACCTCGGCCGGTGTGCCCTCGGCGATCTGGCGGCCGTAGTCCAGCACCGTGACACGGTCACACAGGCCCATGACCAGCTTCACGTCGTGTTCGATCAGCAGCACGCTGACACCATCGGCGCGGATGCGCTCGATCAGCGCGCGCAGCTCCACCTTCTCGGTGGCGTTCATGCCGGCGGCCGGTTCGTCCAGGGCCAGCAGCAGCGGCTCGGTGGCCAGGGCGCGTGCGATCTCCAGGCGGCGCTGGTCGCCGTAGCTCAGGGTGCGCGCCTTGTAGTCGCCCAGGTGGCCGATGCCCACGTAGTCCAGCAGTTCGTTGGCGCGCAGCGTGATGTTCACCTCTTCGCGCTCGAAGCCGCGGGTGCGGAAGATGGCCCCCAGCAGGCCGGAGCCGGAGCGGATGTGCCGCCCCACCATCACGTTCTCCAGCGCCGTCATGTCGGCGAAGAGGCGGATGTTCTGGAAGGTGCGCGCGATGCCGGCGCGCGCCACCTCGTGCACGGCCGTGGGCTTGTAGGCCAGGCCGGCCAGCTCGAACTTGCCGCTGTCGGGCGTGTACAGGCCGGTGATGACGTTGAAGAAGGTGGTCTTGCCCGCGCCATTGGGGCCGATCAGGCCGTAGACCTGGCCGCGCTGGATGCGCAGGTGCACATCGTTGAGGGCCTGCAGGCCGCCGAAGCGTTTGGAGACACCGCTCACATGCAACAACACGTCGCTCATAGGGATGCCCTCCGCGCCATGCGCTGCGGGATGAGCGCTTCGGGGCGGCCGTGCGCGCTCATGCCGGACCCCCTTTTCTGCGCAAAGCCTTGCCATGTTCCGGTGACGGCCACAGGCCGCGCGGGCGCAGCAGCATCACGATGATCATGGCCAGGGCGATCAGCAGCTGGCGCAGGATGGAGGCGTCCAGCCGCCCGTCCGTCATGGCCTGCAGCGGGCCGGCCACGTAACGCAGCACCTCGGGCAGCGAAGCCAGCAGCACCGCGCCCAGGATCACCCCCGGCAGGTGGCCGATGCCGCCCAGCACCACCATGGCCACGATCATCACGGATTCCATGAGGCTGAAGGACTCGGGCGAGATGAAACCCTGGAAGGCCGCGAACATGGCGCCCGAGACACCGCCGAAGGTGGCGCCCATGCCGAAGGCCAGCAGCTTCATATTGCGCGTGTTGATGCCCATGGCCTTGGCGGCGATCTCGTC
Source organism: uncultured Hylemonella sp. (assembly GCA_963513295.1). Classification (GTDB taxonomy): domain Bacteria; phylum Pseudomonadota; class Gammaproteobacteria; order Burkholderiales; family Burkholderiaceae_C; genus Hylemonella. The sequence goes on along the minus strand of CAUPQO010000042.1, from coordinate 3,150 downwards.
CTCGCGGATGGCCATCCAGGCGCGGCCGATGCGCGAGAACTCGATGCGGTGGCAGATCACAACGCTGACCACCACCAGCGCGAGGAAGAGGTAGTAATACATGGTGACCGGCGCCACGTCGAAGCCCAGGATGTTGAGCTTCTTGCCCAGGTCGAAACCGAAGAACTTGATCGAGTCGATCTGGCCTATGCCCTTCGGGCCATTGGTGATGTTGACCGGGTGGTCCAGGTTGTTCAGGAAGACGCGGATGATCTCGCCGAAGCCCAGGGTCACGATGGCCAGGTAGTCACCACGCAATCGCAGCGTGGGCGCGCCCAGCAGCACGCCAAAAGCGCCGGCCAGCAGCGCGCCCAGCGGGATGACCAACCACAGCGGCGTGTGCAGGCCGCCCGGGAACATGGCGGCGAAGGCGGGGAAGTGGTCGCTCAGGTGGGGCGAGGCCAGCAGGCCGAACATATAGGCGCCGATGGCGAAGAAGGCGACGAAGCCCAGGTCCAGCAGGCCGGCGTAGCCCACCACGATGTTCAGGCCCAGGGCCAGCAATACGAAGAGCAGGGCCATGTCCAGGATGCGCACCCAGGCGTTGCCAAAGCCCTGCAGGATCAGCGGCAAGACCAGCAGGCCGATGGCGGCGACCAGGATGGCGATGAGGCGGTGACGGGAGTTCATCTGCATGGTCAGGCTCTGTCCGCAACGCGTTCGCCCAGCAGGCCCGAAGGCCGCAGCGTGAGCACCACGATCAGCACGATGAAGGCGAAGATGTCGGCGTAGTGGCTGCCCAGCACGCCGCCCGTGAGGTCGCCGATGTAACCGGCGCCGATGGCCTCGATCAGACCCAGCAGGATGCCGCCCACCACGGCCCCGGCCAGGTTGCCGATGCCGCCGAAGACCGCCGCCGTGAAGGCCTTGAGCCCCGGCAGGAAACCCATGGTGTGCTGTGCAGTGCCGTAGTTGCTGGCCCACATCACACCGGCAATCGCGGCCAGCACGGCGCCGATGATGAAGGTGGCCGAGATCACGCGGTCCGGCTGCACGCCCATGAGGGCGGCGACGCGCGGGTTTTCCGCTGTGGCGCGCATGGCCCGGCCCAGCCTGGTGGCGTGCACCAGCCACATCAGCGCGGCCAGGGTGAGCGCCGTGACCACCAGGATCATGATCTGCGTGGGCGTGATGCTGGCGCCGCCGATCGAGATGGGTGTGCTGGGCAGCAGCGTGGGATAGGACTTGAAGTTGGGCTTCCAGATGATCATGGCCATGGTCTGCAGCAGGATGGACATGCCGATGGCGGTGATCAGCGGCGCGAGGCGCGGGCTGTTGCGCAGCGGCCGGTAGGCCACTTTCTCGATGCTGTAGTTCAGCGCGGCGGCCAGCACGCAGGCCACGATGAGCGCGATGACCAGCACCAGCCAGGGCGGCAGCAGGGGCTGCAGCACGCCGATCACGCTCCAGCTGACCAGGGCGCCCACCATGAGCACCTCGCCGTGGGCGAAGTTGATCAGGCCGATGATGCCGTAGACCATGGTGTAGCCTAGCGCCACCAGGGCGTACATGCTGCCCAGTACCAGGCCGTTGATGATCTGTTGGAGAAAGATGTCCATTGATTCCCCTGCAGCAAGCTTTGTGCCACTTGCGGCAGGTCCCGAGTGTTATGCCTGGTTCCGACTCTTTTCGTTCAACGCGCGCAGCGCACGCATCTTTTCGGCGATTTTGATCTCCAGGCCGCGTTCCACGGGTCGGTAGAAACCCGGCTCGGCCATGCCTTCGGGCAGATAACTTTCGCCGGCGGCAAAACCGCCGGCCTCGTCATGCGCATAGCGGTAGCCCTTGCCGTAGTCCAGCTCCTTCATGAGCTTGGTCGGTGCATTGCGCAGGTGCATGGGCACCGGACGGGTGCCGTCCTTCTTGATGAAGGCCTTGGCTTCGTTGTAGGCCTGGTAGACGGCATTGCTCTTGGGCGCAATGGCGAGGTACACCACGCATTCGGCCAGGGCCAGCTCGCCCTCGGGTGAACCCAGACGCTCGTAGACCTCGGCCGCGTCCAGGGCCAGGCGCAGCGCGCGCGGATCGGCCAGGCCGATGTCTTCGCTGGCCATGCGCACCAGGCGCCGCGCCATATAACGCGGGTCGGCTCCACCGTCGAGCATGCGCATGAACCAGTAGAGCGAGGCGTCAGGGTCGGAGCCGCGCACCGACTTGTGCAGCGCGCTGATGGTGTCGTAGAACTGCTCGCCGCCCTTGTCGTAGCGGCGCATGCGCTCGCCCAGCACGCGGACCACCCATTCGTCGCTGATGCGTTCCTGCTTCTGCTGCTGGGCTGCCACGGACAGCGTCTCCAGCGTGTTTAGCAGGCGCCGCGCATCGCCGTCGGCATAGGCGATGAGCCGGTCGCGCGCCGCATCGTCCATGTCCGGCACCGCCTGGATGTCCAGCGCGCGCTGCACGATCTGCTTCAGATCCTCTTCGCTCAACGATTGCAGCACGTAGACCGCTGCGCGCGAGAGCAGGGCGGAGTTGACCTCGAAAGACGGGTTCTCGGTGGTGGCGCCGATGAAGGTGAAGAGGCCGCTCTCCACGTGCGGCAAAAAGGCGTCCTGCTGGCTCTTGTTGAAGCGGTGCACCTCGTCCACGAAAACGATGGTGCGTTTGTCCTGCCCCAGCGCCACCTGGGCCATCTCCACCGCCTCGCGGATGTCCTTTACGCCACCCAGCACCGCGCTGATGCTGATGAACTGCGCGCCAAAGGCATCGGCCATCAGCCGGGCTATCGTGGTCTTGCCCGTGCCCGGCGGGCCCCAGAGGATGCAGCTATGCGGCTGGCCCGATTCAAAGGCGATGCGCAGGGGCATGCCTTCGCCCAGCAACTGCTGCTGGCCGATGACTTCGCCCAGGGTTTTGGGGCGGAGACGTTCGGCCAGGGGTTGATGCGGCTGGGCTGCTGTTGACATGCGGGGATTCTAGGGGTTCAGCTTTTCTGTTGGCTTACCCTTGGGTGTGCTTGGCATTGCCGGGATGTGCCCCCGGCAGGGCAGTAACTTTCTTTTGCTTCGCTGTATGGACCGGAGACATGGGTAACGGGTGTGCGGGGACATAGGAAACACCTTGAGGTCTCAGTCCTCGGTCCGCAGATCGATCCGCATGAAGCGGTGATGG
>CAUPQO010000041.1:0-19508 GCA_963513295.1 uncultured Hylemonella sp. | reverse complement strand
GTGTTCCGAAGTACAGCGGGGCGCTGTCCGACATGGTGGGCCAGCCGCGCGCGGCCACCGTGATGGGCCTGCTCGAAGAGGCGCGTCTGGCGCGCCTGCGGGGTTACAAGGTGGCGCAGAAACACGGCTCCATGAAAAACGCCATGGGGCGTGTCAAGGACTGGTTCATCGGGAATTTCTGAACATGAACCACAAGCTCTGGCTGGCCCGCGGCAGCCCCCACAACAGACGACGGTGCACCGACCCGCCCCGAGGGGAGTCGCCATGAAACACCCCATCACACGCATCAAGGCAACTGGATATTTAAGGAGAACAGCATGAGCATCGAAATGATTGAAGACGCAGCCTTCAACCTGGGCACCCAGATCAAGGTCATCGGCGTGGGCGGCGGCGGCGGCAACGCCGTCGAGCACATGATCGAACGCGAGGTGCAGGGCGTGGAATTCATCTGCGCCAACACCGACGCGCAGGCCCTGAGCCGCAGCAGCGCGCACAAGGTCATCCAGCTCGGCGGCAGCGGCCTGGGCGCGGGCAGCAAGCCCGAAAAGGGCCGAGAGGCCGCAGAACTGGCCGTGGAAGACATCCAGAGCGCCATCGCTGGCGCGCACATGCTCTTCATCACCGCCGGCATGGGCGGCGGCACTGGCACCGGTGCGGCGCCCGTGATCGCGCGGGTGGCCAAGGAGATGGGCATCCTGACCGTGGGCGTGGTGACCAAGCCCTTCGACTGGGAGGGCGGGCGCCGCATGACCAACGCCGACGCCGGCCTGACCGAACTCGAAGCCAACGTTGATTCGCTGATCGTGGTGCTCAACGAGAAGCTGCAGGAAGTGCTGGGCGACGATATCACCCAGGACGAAGCCTTCGCGCACGCCAACGACGTGCTGAAGAATGCCGTCGGCGGCATCGCCGAGATCATCAATGTGCCCGGCCACGTGAACGTGGACTTCGAGGACGTGCGCACCGTGATGGGCGAGCCCGGCAAGGCCATGATGGGCACGGCTGCGGCCAACGGCCCGGACCGCGCCCGCATCGCCGCCGAGCAGGCCGTGGCCTGCCCGCTGCTCGAAGGCATCGACCTGTCGGGCGCCAAGGGCGTGCTGGTGCTGATCACGGCGGCCAAGGGCAGCCTCAAGCTGTCCGAGTCCAAGCTCGCGATGAACACCATCCGTGCCTATGCCTCGCCCGATGCGCACGTGATCTACGGCACCGCCTACGACGACAGCCTGGCCGACCAGATCCGCGTCACCGTGGTCGCCACCGGCCTGTCGCGCCAGGGCGTGCGCCGCACCGCGCCCCCGCTGCAGGTGCTCACCACCACGCTGCGCACCGGCACCGACAACGTGCCTTTCCAGGTGCCCACGCTGAACAACGCCGTGGCCCCGGGCACGGCCGCGCAGGCGCCCGGCGTGGCCCAGCCCGACTACAACGCCATGGCCACACCCAGCGTCTGGCGCACGCGCGACCGCACCCAGGCCGCGGCCAAGGTGGACGCGCTGTCCTCGGGCGGCATGGATGATTTCGAGATCCCGGCCTTTTTGCGCAAGCAGGCCGACTGAGTAGGTGACATGCGCCCCGCGGTCTGCAGCGGGGCGCCACTTGGTCTAGGATGGACCGGCCTGTGCTGTCCGATGCCCGCGCATCGGCGGGCGGCGGCGGCGCCGGTCCCCAGGAGTGCACCATGAAAACGCAACGCCCTTTCCTCGCGCTGGCCCCAGGCCTGGCCCTGCTGCTCACGGCCTGTGCCCTGCCCACGGCCCCCTTGCCCCAGGACACGGTGTATGCCGTGACCCGTCAGCACGAACTGATCCGCTTCAAGGCCGACCGGCCGCAGCAGGTGCTCGAGCTCCGCGCGCTCAGTGGCCTGGCCCCGGGTGACAGCCTGCGTGGCATCGATTACCGCGTGGCACGCGGCGTGCTCTTTGCCCTGGCCGACGGCGGCCGCCTTTACACCATCGACACGGCGCAGGCTCGCCTGTTGCCCGTGGCAGCTGCCGCACCCCGGCCCTGGCCCGTCCAGGGGGGCGTGAGCGGCTTCGACTTCAATCCCACGGTCGATCGCATCCGCGTCGTCAGTGCCAGCGCACAGAACCTGCGACTGCATCCGGAAACGAATGCCGTGGTGGATGGTGATGCGGCCCAGCCCGGTGTGCAGCCCGACGGCGCGCTGCGTTATGTGGCCGGCGACCGCCATGCGGGCCGCACGCCCGACATCGCGGGCGTGGCCTACACCTACAACCAGAAGAACGAGAAGATCACCACCAACTACGCCATCGACCGTGCGCTGGGTGCGCTGCTCATACAGGGCTCGGCCGAAGGCGCCGAGCCGGTGGTCTCGCCCAACACGGGCCAATTGCGCACCGTGGGCCTGCTGGGCACGGGCCCGCTGGCCGAGGCGCACTTCGACATTTCGGACATCGCCAACACAGCCCTGCTGGCGGCCCGGCCCGTCGGCCAGACGCAGACCCGCCTGTACCGGTTGGATCTGGCCAGCGGGCGCGCCACCGAGATCGGTCTGATCGCTCAGGGCGAGCCCCTGGCGGGTCTGGCCATCGAGCCCTGAGACCGTGACGCTGCGCCTCTGCACCCTGTTCCTGCTGGCCTGGGCCCTGGCCTGGCCGGTCCAGGCCGGCACGCTCGTGGTGGAGGTGCGCGACGGCGCCGCCCGGCCGCTGCCCGAGGCGGTGGTCTTTCTGGAGTCGGCGCAGGCGCGCCGCCAGGTCCGCCCGCTGGACAAGGCAGAGATGGGGCAGGCCGGCAAGCAGTTCGTACCGCCAGTGCTGGTGGTGACAAGGGGGACCGCGGTCGATTTTCCAAACCGCGACACGGTGCGGCACCACGTCTATTCCTTTTCACCGGTCAAGAAGTTCGAACTCAAGCTCTACATCGGCACCCCGAGCCAGCCGGTGCTGTTCGACCAGCCGGGCATCGCGGTGCTGGGCTGCAACATCCATGACCAGATGGTGGGCTGGATCGTGATCGTCGACACCCCTCATTACGGTCGCACGGCAGAACAGGGCCAGGTTCTGCTCGACAAACTGCCGCCCGGCAACTACCGCCTGCGGACCTGGCATCCCGGCCTGCCCGTGGGGGCGCCGGCACTGGACCAGGCCGTGACCGTGCAGGCCGAAGGCCAGCTGAGCGTCACCGTACGTTTGACGGGTGTGCGGCCATGAGTTTCACGTTCAACCGGCGCAGCCTGATCACCCGGCTGGTCGGCCTCTCGCTGCTGCTGCTGCTATTTGTGCAGCTGGCGGGTTTTTTCGTGGTGCGCGACAGCATCGCGCGCAACGCCCGCATGCAGATCGCGCGCGAATTCGACACCGGCGAGAAGGTGTGGCTGCGCCTGCTCGATCAGAACGCCGAGAAGCTGCGCCAGAGCGCTGCGCTGCTGGCGGCGGATTACGGTTTCCGCTCGGCGGTCAGCTCCGACGATCTGGAGACCATCGCCTCGGCGCTGGAGAACCACGGACAGCGCATCGGCGCGGCCATGACGGCGCTGCTCGAGACCGGGCTGACGGTACGCGCGGTCAGCACGGACACGCCCGGTGCCGACCCGTCGGCCATCCTGGGCCGGCTGGCCCCGGTCCTGGCCGAGCCCTCGCAGGGCGGGCGCATCGTGGTGCTGGACGGCCGACCCTACCAGCTGGTCATGGTGCCCATGCGCGCCCCGCTGGTGGTGGGCTGGGTGCTCATGGGTTTTCCCGTGGGGGCCCCGCTGGCCGAGGAGATGCAAAGCCTGCTGGGCGTGCAACTGGTGTTGCAGGTGCGGCGGGCCGATGGCAGCCTGGCGGCGCCGGTCAGTACGCTGCCGGCGCAGGCACTGCAGATGCTGCAGGGCATGAAGGGCGAGGTCCGGGAACTGGAGGTCGGCGGTTCGATCCTGCTGGTGCGCGAGATCCGGCTCGACGCCGTCGGCGGCGAAAGCCGGCTGCTGCTGCTGCGCTCCATGGACGACGTGGTGGCGCCCTACCGCAATCTGCAGGTCCTGCTGGCTTTCATCACGGCCGGTGGTGTGCTGCTGTTCGCCCTGGGCAGCGGCCTGATGGCGCGGCGCCTGACCACGCCCCTGCGCTCCCTGCTGTTTGCCACGCAGCGGCTGTCGCGCGGGGATTACAGCGTGCCGCTCGAAGACGTCGAGCGGCGCGACGAGATCGGCAACCTGGCACGCTCCTTCGACCGCATGCGGGTGGACATCGCGGCGCAGCAGGCCGAGATCCGGCACCTGGCCTACTGGGATCGGCTGACCGGCCTGCCCAACCGGGAGAACTTCCGCGAATCGGTGCAGCAGGCCATCGGCAGCAGCGCCCCCGGGGGCGAGCTGGCCATCATCACCCTGGACCTGGACCGTTTCAAACATGTCAATGACGTGCTGGGTTACGCCTTCGGCGACCAGCTGCTCAAGACCGTGGCCGGCAAACTGGCCGATGTGCTGGGCGACGCGGCGGGCGTGGTGGCGCGGCTGGGCGGCAATGAGTTTGCCCTCCTGCTGGAGCTGGGCAACCCGGCGCAGGCGACCGAGCTGGCGACCCGGGTGGCGCGTTGCCTGGAAGTGCCGCTGGCCCTCGCCGAGCAGACCGTGGACCTGAGTGCCGGTATCGGCATCGCCTGCTGGCCCGCCGACGCGCAGGATGTGGACACCTTGCTGAGTCGTTCCGAGATCGCCATGTACGTGGCCAAGCGCAAGCTCGAAGGCCCCTTGCGCTACGACCCGGCCTATGACTCGGCCAGCACGCAGACCCTGTCGCTGCTGACGGAGCTGCGGCGTGCCGTGGACCAGGGCGAGCTGCGCCTCTTCCTGCAGCCCAAGGTGACCCTGGCCGACGGCGCAACGCACGCGGCCGAGGCCCTGGTGCGCTGGGAGCACCCGCAGCGCGGCCTGGTGCCACCCATGCAGTTCATCCCCTTTGCCGAGCAGACGGGTTACATCCGCCAGCTCACGCTCTGGATGTTCGAGGAGACCGCGCGCCTGCTGGCCACGCCGCAGGCCGCAGGCCTGCGGGTGTCGGTCAACCTGTCCACGCGCGACCTGCTGGACCTTGAACTCAGCGCCCGCCTGGGCCGCCTGCTGGAGGCGCACGGCGTGCCGGCCTCGGCCTTTTGCCTCGAGATTACCGAGAGCGCCATCATGGACGACCCGCAACGCGCCGAGGCCATGCTCAACCGCCTGTCCGAGCAGGGATTCAAATTGTCTATCGACGACTTTGGCACAGGCTATTCCTCCCTGGCCTACCTCAAGCGCCTGCCCGTGGACGAGCTCAAGATCGACAAGTCCTTTGTCATGGGCATGGAGACCGACACGGACGACGCCATCATCGTGCGCTCCACCATCGACCTGGCCCACAACCTGGGCCTGAGCGTGGTGGCCGAAGGGGTGGAAACCGCCGACATCCTGGAGCGCCTGCGCGCCCTGGGCTGCGACGAGGTGCAGGGTTATCACATCAGCCGTCCGATGCCCGCACCGGCCTTCATGGAATGGCTTAGAAAGTAGAATCGGGCCCATGCTGCAGCAACGTACCCTCAAGTCCCTGACCCGTGCCGTGGGTGTGGGCCTGCACAGCGGCCAGCGCGTGGAAATCACGCTGCGCCCGGCGCAGGCCGACACCGGCATCGTGTTCCGGCGCGTGGACCTGCCGCAGCCGGTCGACATTCCGATGTCGGCCCTGGCCGTCAGCGACACGCGCCTGGCCTCCACCCTCTCCAACGGCGACGCCAAGGTGCACACCGTGGAGCACCTGATGTCGGCCTGTGCCGGCCTGGGCATCGACAATCTCTACGTGGACATCACGGCCGAGGAGGTGCCCATCCTCGACGGCTCGGCCGCTTCCTTCGTCTTCCTGCTGCAGAGCGCCGGCATCGAGTTGCAGAATGCGCCGCGCCGTTTCATCCGCATCACCAGGCCCATCGAGGTGCGCGAGGGTGAGGGCACCGCCCAGAAGTGGGCCCGCCTGGACCCCTACCATGGCTACAAGCTCAGCTTCGAGATCGACTTCGACCACCCGGCGGTGGACTCCACCGGCCAGCGTGTCGAGTTCGACATGAGCGTGCACAACTACTCGCGCGACATCGCGCGTGCGCGCACCTTCGGTTTCACCAAGGACGTGGAGATGATGCGCGCCAACGGCCTGGCCCTGGGCGGCGGGCTGGACAACGCCATCGTGATGGACGACTACAAGGTGCTCAATGCCGGTGGTCTGCGTTACGACGACGAGTTCGTCAAGCACAAGATTCTCGACGCCATGGGCGACCTCTACATCCTGGGCAAGCCCCTGCTGGCCGCGTACAGCGCCTTCCGCTCCGGCCACGCCATGAACAACAAGCTGCTGCGTGAACTGCTGCAGCGTACTGACGCCTGGGAAACCGTCACCTTCGACAACGAAAAGCTCGCCCCCAAGGGTTTCGCGCAGCCTGCGCGCGCCTGGTGAGTCCCGGGCTCGCGTCATGCTGCTGTTGCGCTGGCTCATCCTGCTGCTGCTCATTGGCGCAGCCGTCTGTTTCGCCTTTTATGCCGGCACCGGCCAGGCACGCTACAAACGCTGGGGCTTGGTCACGCTGAAATGGACGCTGATTGCCGCCTTCGGCTTTTTTGCCGTGCTGATCCTGCAGCGCATCGCCTAGACATCCGTCCTAGGTATCACGGCGCCGTACCGTCGAAAACGGATCGGGCTCCCCCTTCTTTTTCGGTGCTTCGTTACGCGTCTTGACGGCATCGAGTTCGTTGAAGGCAGAGGGCATCTGGCTGTCCTGGAACGCCACCGAGTCTTCCCACATGGCCCAGTCCGACTCCTGGTTGCCCTCGCTCACTTCCGGCAGGGGCGGCGGGGCGGGCGGTATGGCGCTACGGGCCGACGCGCCGGAGGCTGCCGCGGGCCGGGGCTGGGATGCCGTGGCCGGGCGGGCGGGCTTGGCCGGGCTGGTGGGCTTCGGCGCGGACTTGAAGAATTTCAGCATGCGGGCGTCCTGGGTGCTGTACGCTTGAGATGAGCACAATTTAGCGCGCGTAACGGTTTGTGACAAGTCGATGGTGCGCTTCCCCGTGAAGGAATGCCATGAAACCCCGATTTCTGCCGGATCTCCGGGCCGTGCTGCTGCTGGCGACCCTGTGGCTGCTGGTTGGCGCGGTTGCGGCGCAGGAGGGGACGTGGCGCGAGCGCCAGCAGACGCGCGCCGCGCCTGAGGTCCAGGCGCCAGCCGCAACGATCACCACCCCTGGCGACTACCGCTACAGCCTGGAGCACGGCGGACGCACCCGCCTGTACCGTGTGCACGTGCCGCCTGGCTACCGCAGCGACAGCCCGGCGCCCCTGCTGCTCTCCCTGCATGGCGGGGGCGGCAGCATGGACCACATGGCCCGGGACGAGAACTACGGCCAGCTCGCCCATGCGGCCCGCGAAGGCCAGGTGCTGGTCTTTCCCAATGGCATCAGCCGCTTTCGCAGTGGCATGTTCGCGACCTGGAATGCTGGCGCCTGCTGCGGCGCGGCGCGTGACCAGGGGGTGGACGACGTCGGCTTCATCCGGGTCGTGCTCGAGCGCGTCATGGGTCAGCTCAACATCGACCGCCAGCGCGTCTACGCCACCGGCATGTCCAATGGCGCCATGATGGCCTATCGCCTGGCCTGCGAGATGCCCGGGGTGATCCGCGCCATTGCGCCGGTGGCCGGTACCGACAACACGCTCAGCTGCACGCCGGCGCAGCCGGTATCGGTACTGCACATCCATGCGCGCAACGATACGCATGTGCTCTACGAAGGCGGTGCCGGCCCGGATTCGGTGGAACGGGCCCTGGTGACCGACTACCGCTCGGTGCCCGACACGGTGTCGCGCTGGGTGGAGCGCAACCACTGCCCGCGCACGCCCCGGCGCGTGCTGGAAAAGGACGGTGCCTGGTGCGAGCGTTACGCGCCCTGTTCGGGCGGCACCCAGGTGCAGCTGTGCGTGACGGACGCGGGCGGGCATAGCTGGCCCGGCGGTCAGAAGCGCCGCGGCGAGTCGCCCTCGCAGGCCGTGAATGCGAACGATCTCATGTGGGCGTTTTTCGGTAACCTGCCGCGCTGATCAGCGGCTGCGACCGGCCCGGTACATGCCGCTGGTGCCGCGCGTGAGCACGGTGGCCCTGGCGATCTGGGCCTGCGAGGCGCCGGCATGGGCCTGCGTGATGGCGATGCCCAGCGCGTCGGCGGCGTCGGGGCCTGGCAGGCCGGGCAGCTTGAGCAGGCGCTTGACCATCTCCTGCACCTGGGCCTTCTGCGCGCGACCGTGGCCGACCACGGCCTGTTTCATCTGCAGCGCGGTGTACTCGGCCACCGGCAGGTCGGCGGTCACGAGCGCCGTGACGCAGGCGCCCCGCGCCTGGCCCAGCAGCAGGGTGGACTGCGGGTTCACGTTGACGAAAACGATCTCCACCGCGGCCGACTGCGGCTGGTAACGCGCCACCACCTCGCGCAGACCGTCGAACAGCACCTTCAGGCGCGCCGGCAGCTCGCCCTGGGCGATGTGCGTGGTGCTGATGGTGCCGCTGGCCACGTAGCTGAGCTGCTGCCCGGCGACGTCGATCACGCCGAAGCCCGTGGTGCGCAGGCCGGGGTCGATGCCGATGATTCTCACGGCAGTTCGGCACGCCAGAGGCGGCCGGCGATCACGCTGGCGCGCTCAGCCAGGTAGGGTGACTGGGGCAGCTTTTCGTAATGACGCGGGCGCGGCAGCATGACGGCCAGGCGGGCAGCCTCCCCGGGGTTCAGGCGTGCCGCCGGTTTGCGGTAGTAGTGCTGGGCCGCTGCTTCGGCGCCGAAGACGCCTTCGCCCCATTCAACGTGGTTGAGGTAAAGCTCCAGGATGCGCTGTTTGCTCAGCAGCTTTTCCAACAGGTAGGCCAGCACGAACTCCTGGCCCTTGCGCAGCAGCGTGCGTTCGCCCGAGAGCAGCAGGTTCTTGGCCAGCTGCTGCGTGATGGTGGAGCCGCCGACGATCTTGGGCGGGCGCACATTGCGCGCGCCATTGACGGCCAGCTGGGTGGCGCGCTCTTCGGCGGCAGCGTTTCTCTGCCAGGCTTTCTCCAGCGCGTCCCAGTCCACGCCCTCGTGCCAGGCGAAGCTGTCGTCTTCCGAGGCGATGACGGCGCGTTTGAGGTGATCGGAGATCTGATCGTAGTCCACCCACTGCTGGCGCCAGCGCAGATTGCCTTTTTCACCCAGGATGCGCCAGGCTTCGGAGCGTTCGAAGGTGGTGGATTGCGGATGCGTCACGGCCATCAGGGCGATGCGGGCGACGAAAAAGAGCTGCAGCGCCAGCAGGGCGACCAGCAGCAGCACGAACCAGCGCAGCACGGCTTTCATGGGATTCAGGGGGCGCTGAGGCGCGTTTCCAGGGTTTCGTTGCGCGAGAACTTGAAGCGCGAGACGACAACGATCTGGTCGGCCTCCTTGCGCATGCTCTCGGTGAAGCGGCCGAAGGGCGCGGACGCGCGGGCGATGGCTTCGGCGCGGCGGTCCAGCACGCGGTTGCCCGAACTCTCGGCGATCTCGGTGGAGACCACCTGCCCCTGACGATTCACCGTCACCACCATGGTCAGTTCACCATACAGTTTCCTGCCGCCCGAGGAGGGGAAGTTCTCGGTGCCCTTGTCCTCGATGGCGCGGCGCAGGCGGTCGTAATAGATGGCATAGGCTTCCTCGCGCGTGGAGGGGCCGATGTAGCGCTTGCGCGGTTTCTGGCTGTCCTGCTTGATGCGGCGTTCGATCTCGGCCAGCTGCTTGAGCAGCAGACGGCGCTTTTCCTCCTGTGCCGCCAGCTCGTTGCTGGGTTTGGCCTGCTTCGGGTCGGGTACCGGCAGGGCGGCGAGCTGCTGGCGCACTTGGGCCAGCAGCATGGTCTGCTGCTTCTGCAGTTGTTGCATCCGCTTGCGCGATTCCTCCTCCAGTGTGTCGCCGCTGTCCGAGAGCAGGGTGGAGGGCAGGGGGCTGGTGGCGCGGCCGCGTTCGGCCTCGCCGCCGCCGGCCAGGCTGGTCTGCGCAATGGCCAGCGCCTTGTCCGGCCGGGCATTGCCGCGCGCATTGACCAGGATGACTTCCAGCGGCGTGTCGCGGAAGGTGCGCTCGATCGCCTCGGGGTCGACGAAGCGCACGGTCAGCAGCACCGCATGCACGGCGACCGAGATGCCGAGGGCGTATTCGAGAGTGCTGAACTTGCGCAGTTTCACGAAGACGGATTATCCCCTGAAGCCTCGCCCACGGGCTCGCTGGGCTCGTTGACATCCACCGCAATCGCAATCGGCCCGGCCGCCAGGTGCTCGCTCTCGGCGTCCTCGGCTTCTTCTTCCATGGGGGCCGCCTGGGCGTCGAGCCGCTCCAGCACCGTGCCGCTGACATCCAGCGCCACCTCGTCGATGGTGCCCAGCCTGACCAGCACACGCGCGCCGCGCGGCAGGCCTTGCGCGCCCAGCACGGGCAGCACCAGGGGCAGGGTGTCGGCGCGCGCCAGATTGTCCTTGAAGACCGTGGCTTCCAGTTCCGTGATGCCCTGCTGCTGCAGGTACTTCAGCGTCCAGTAGCGCTCGATGGTGGCCTGGTAGCCGTTGTAGGCGCCGTAGGCCGCGTCGAAACCCGAGATGATGGAGAAGAGGTCTGCATCCTTGGGTTTGAAGGGCGCGGCCAGTGCGGCCGTCTTGCCGTGGCGGGCGCAGGCGATGATCTGCCACTGGTTTACCAGGTCGGTGTAACGGCGCAGCGGCGAGGTGCTCCAGGCGTAGCTTTTCACGCCGATGCCGGCGTGCGGCGCCGCCTTGGTGCCCAGGCGCACCTTCACGCCCGGTGCCAGGCTGGCCTGGCTGCGGTAGATGGCTGGCACACCCAGTTCGGCTAGCCACTGGCCCCAGGTGCTGTTGGCCAGGATCATGGCCTCGGCCACCATCAGGTCCAGCGGCGCGCCGCGGCTGCGGGTGCCGATCTGCACGTGCTCGCTGCCCTGTGGCTCGGCTCCCTCGTTGCCCACGAGCTTGAAGGTGTAGTCCGGCCGGTTGAAGGTCTCGGGCTTGCCGCGCACGATCTCGCGTTGCGCCTTCAGGTGCCGCGCCAGGCGGTGCAGGAAAGCCAGTTCTGTGCGCAGGCCGGCGCTCAGATGCTCCGGGTCGGGCGTCGCATGTTTGAAGGACAGGTCTTCCAGCCAGGCGGCGGTGACCACCCCATCGATCTGGTCGTGGCGCAGGTTGTGGGCGATCGGTACGCGCTCCAGACGCGTGTCGTGGCCCAGCACGTCCAGCGTGTCTTCCTGGAAGGCCACGTAGAGCGAGACGGCCGGGCAGGCGCGGCCTTCCTGCAGGGTGTAGCGCTGCACCACCTCGTCGGGCAGCATGGTGATCTTGTAGCCCGGCATGTAGACCGTGGACAGGCGGGCGCGGCTGACGTTGTCGATCGCATCGCCGCGCTGCACGGCCAGGCCCGGGGCGGCGATATGGATGCCGACTGTGACGGTGCCGGTACCCAGGCCCTGCACCGAGAGCGCATCGTCGATCTCGGTGGTGGCCGAGTCGTCGATCGAATAGGCCTGCACGTTGGCCACGGGGAGATCATCGCGGATCTCGGGCGCCACCAGCGCAGGGAAACCGTAGCCCTTGGGGAAGTTCTCGAACAGGAAGCGCCGCCAGTGGAACTGGTAGGGCGAGTCGATGGCGCCGGCCTTCTGCAGCAGGTCCAACGGGGCCAGATGGGTGGCACGCGAGGCCTCCACCACGGCCTTGTACTCGGGGGCGTTCTTGTCGGGCTTGAAGAGGATCTTGTAGAGCTGTTCGCGGATGGGCTGCGGGCATACACCCTGACCCAGGGCTTGCGCCCACTCGACGATCTGCTGCTGGATCAGGCGTTTTTTCTCGATCGCCGCCAGCGCCTGCTGGATGATCTCGGCCGGCGCCTTCTTGTAGCGCCCCTTGCCGGCGCGGCGGAAGTAGTGCGGCGCCTCGTGCAGGCGCAGCAGCGTGCCGGCCTGTTGCGGCAGCGTGGGCGGGTCCTGGAAGTAGACGGCGGCCAGGTCGGCAAAACCGAAGTCGTCTTCGGGCGCGAATTCCCAGGCCAGATCCAGCTCGATGCTCTCGCTCAGGGCCTGGGCCGCGCCCAGCAGCTCGGCCGGGGCGGGCTTCTCGAACTTGAGCAGCACGTTGGCGCTCTTCACCTTGACGCGTTTGCCGGATTCCAGCTCCACTTGCAGCGAAGCTTCCGCTTCGGACAGGATACGCCCGGCGAGGAATTTGCCGGCTTCATCGAACAATGCATGCATAAGCCCGATTGTCCCAGCAAATGCTGGCAGCCTCAGTCAGCTAGGTCGAGGAAAGTCAGCACCTCATCCAGGTGTTCGGCAAATTCAGTGATGGCGTGGTTGCTGCCTTCCAGCAGTCGCCCGTGCGCTCCCCGATAGTGGGCGCTCATTTCGCGCCAGTCCAGCACCTCGTCGCCCTGGGCGATCAGGGCGTAATAGCGCTCGGGCCGGCTGATGGCCGCGGTGGCCAGGGCGTGCAGTTCGTCCACATACCCGGGCCGGAAATAGAAGGTTTCCTGTGGATCGTGCCAGCTGGTGTGTTCCCCGATGTACTGCGCCAGGTCGCGTGCCGGGAAGACGGCCGGGTTGAGCACGGCGGCCCAGCAGCCGGTCTGTTCGGCCACCCAGCTGGCATAAAAGCCGCCCAGGGAAGAACCGATGACCGCCATGCGCTCGCGCGGCCAGTTGGCGATGCCCTGCATCACCATGTCCATGGCCTCGCGTGGCGAGGGCGGCAACTGCGGACACCAGAGCGTCACGCCCGGGTACCGCTGCGCGATGCGCTCCTGCACCAGCCGGGCCTTGGTCGAGCGCGGCGAGGAGCGGAATCCGTGCAGGTAGAGCAGGTGGGTGATGGGCATGGGACGGGGGATGCAAAAGTCACGACGGATCGTAAGGGATGGCCCCTCCTCCCATGAACATGGGAGGGGCTGACGTGGGCAGGGCAGGCGGCAGCGGCTATGCTCTGCCTGAACCGTGAGTGGAGAGGTCGGCAAGACTATGCAAGTGTGGCGCGTGCTGGTGGTGGAAGACGATGCGCAGATGCGGGATTTCTTCGCGGCCAGCGTCTCGCGCTGCGCGGGCCTGCAGCTGGTGGGCTCGGTGGGCTCGGTGGCCGAGGCCCGGGCCTGGCTGGACAACGATGCCAATATGGTCGATGTGCTGCTGACTGACCTGGGCCTGCCGGATGGCAGCGGCCTGGAGGTCATCCGCCACGCCACGCGCCTGCACCCGCGCTGCGAGCCGCTGGTGATCTCCCTCTTCGGCGATGAGGACAACGTGCTGGCCAGCATCGAGGCCGGTGCCCTGGGTTACATCCACAAGGATTCGGCGCCGGACGACATCGCCCAGACCATCCTGGAGATGAAGGACGGTGCGTCACCGATCTCGCCCATGATCGCGCGCAAGGTCCTGTCCAAATACGCCAGCAAGCGCCCCCGTGCCGACGAGGTCCCGGCCGTGCCCGAGCCTTCGGCGCCTGCCCGGCCGTCGCCCGAGGCGCCGCTGCTGTCGCCGCGCGAGCACGAGGTGTTGATGCTGATCGCCCGCGGCTTCTCCTATGCCGAGATTGCGCGCCTGCAGTCGGTCAGCGTGCACACGGTGCAGACCCATATCAAGAACCTGTACTCCAAGCTATCGGTGCATTCCAAGAACGAGGCTGTCTTCGAGGCCTCGCGCCTGGGCCTGTTGCCACCGAGGGGCTGAGGCATGAGGCTGCTGCGCAGGCTGGGAGGGTTCTTGCTGCTGTGCGGTCTGCTGCCGCTGGCGCAGGCGGAGCTGCTGGAACTGCGCCGCGCGCAGGTGAGCACGGTGGTCGCCGGCGACCTGCTGGAGCGCGAGACCAGCCTGCCCTACAACTGGGACCGCCAGCACGGTGGCCAGTCGGGGGCGGCGGTGTTCGAAATTCCGCTGCAACTGCTGCAACCGCCCGCCGAACCCTATGCCGTGTATTTCTCGCGGGTGGGCAATCGCGCCGAGATCTGGCTCAACGGCATCCTGCTCTCGCGTTTTGGCGACCTGAACCGGCCCAATCGCGAGGATTACGCCAAGGCGCCGCAGTACGTGCTGATCCCGGCCCAGTTGCTGCAGCGTGACAACCTGTTCCGCATCATCGTGCACGCTGATGGCGGCAGGCGCGGCGGGCTGTCCAGCATGCTGGTGGGGCCCGAGGTCGAGGTGCGCGAGCATTACCACTCGGTCTACCGCTGGCTGGTCAACGGTTCGATCGCGGTGTCGGTCTTCAGCCTGGTGGTGGGGGTGATCGCCCTGCTGCTGTGGGTGACCCAGGTCGAGTCTGCTCCGGGGGCCCGGCCGCGGCGAGTCGGCCTGTACCTGAGCGCCGGCATTGCCGAGATGTGCTGGATGCTGCGCCTGTCCGACACGGCCCTGACCGACCCGCCGCTGGCCTGGCCCTGGTGGGGGGTGCTGCAGACCCTGGCCTATGCCGGCTGGTTCTGCGGCTCCGCCCTGTTCTGCCATTACGTGGCGGGCTGGCACCGGCATGCCTCCATGCGCTGGGTGCGCGGTGTGGTGTGGGCGCTGATGCTGACGGCCGCCCCGGCGGCCTGGCTGGCCTACACCCGCCACAACGATGCCTACCTGACCGGCTGGTATGGCTTTGCCACCTTCCTTTTCATTGCTTATGCCGCTGTCTATTTCTGGGGGTCCCTGCGCCGACCGACCACCGAGCATGTACTGGTGGCCGCCGCCGGCGTGTTCAATGTGCTGGTCGGCTTTCGTGACTGGCTGGTGATCCGGGCCAGCAGCAATTTCAGCGAGATCTCCTGGATGCGCTACTCCTCGGTGCTGTTCGGCCTGGCCCTGGGTTACATCGTCATCACACGCTTTCGCGAAGCCAGCGCCCAGGCACGCGACCTGATGGACAATATGGCGGCCAAGGTGCAGGAGAAGGAGCGGGCGCTGGCGGCCAGCTACCAGCAGCTCGAGCAGCTGGCGCGCGAGCAGGAGCGTGCGGCCGAGCGCACCCGCATCCTGCGCGACATGCACGACGGCGTGGGCTCGCACATCAGCGCGGCCATCCGCCAGCTGCAGTCGGGCAAGGCCAGCAGCGACGACTTGTTGCAGACCCTGCGCGACTCGCTGGACCAGCTCAAGCTGTCCATCGATGCCATGAACCTGCCCCCGGGCGACCTGACCACCCTGCTGGCCAATCTGCGCTACCGGCTGGAGCCGCGTTTCAAGGCCTCCGACATCGCCCTGGCCTGGGACGTGGACCTGCTGCCCCCGCTGGCGCGCCTGGACGGCAAGGCCATGCGCCAGCTGCAGTTCATGGTCTTCGAGGCCCTGTCCAATGTGTTGCAGCATGCCCAGGCCAGCGAGCTGCGCATCGAGTTGCGCGCCTGCCCGGGTGGCGGCGCCCGGCTGAGGGTGATCGACAACGGCCGCGGTTTCGACCCCGAGCGGGTGCAGCGCAAGGGCCTGGCCTCCCTGCGCGAACGCGCCGCCGCCGTCGGGGTGGTGCTGGAGCTCAGCAGCGAGCCGGGCCGCACGGTGGTGGAAATCCTGATCGTCTAACGCCATCTGGACACCGCATTGGCGGGATAATGCACGCCATGCTGGTCACCTTCGAACGCCCCTCCCTGATGCAGCGCGCCATGCCCTGGTTCCAGGGCTTCGACGGGCCGCTGGCTTTTGCGGTGTTCATGCTGGCCGGCATCGGCCTGCTGACCATGTACTCCTCGGGTTACGACCACGGCACGCGTTTCATGGACCATGGGCGCAACATGCTGATTGCCGGCTTCATCATGTTCGTGGTGGCCCAGGTGCCGCCGCAGCGCCTGATGAGTTTTGCCGTGCCCCTGTACGTGCTGGGTGTGACGCTGCTGATCGCGGTCGCCATCTTCGGCATCACCAAAAAAGGCGCCAGGCGCTGGATCAACGTGGGCGTGGTGATCCAGCCCAGCGAGATCCTCAAGATCGCCGTGCCCCTGATGCTGGCCTGGTGGTTCCAGAAGCGTGAAGGCCAGTTGCGCCCGCTGGACTTCCTGGTGGCCGGCGCCCTGCTGCTGCTGCCGGTGGCGCTGATCATGAAACAGCCCGACCTGGGCACGGCCCTGCTGGTGCTGGCCGCCGGCGTCTCGGTGATCTTCTTTGCCGGCCTGAGCTGGAAGCTGATCGTGCCGCCCGTGCTGCTGGGCCTGCTGGCCGTGCTGCTGCTGATCATCTTCGAATCCGACCTGTGCGCCACGGGTGTGCGCTGGCCGCTGCTGCACGACTACCAGCAACAGCGCATCTGCACCCTGCTCGATCCCTGGCGCGATCCGCTGGGCAAGGGTTTTCACATCATCCAGGGCATGATCGCCATCGGCTCGGGCGGTGTGCTGGGCAAGGGTTATATGCAGGGCACGCAGACCCACCTGGAATTCATCCCCGAGCGCACCACCGACTTCATCTTCGCGGCCTATTCCGAGGAGTTCGGCCTGCTGGGCAACCTGGTCCTGCTGGGCGCCTTCCTCTTCCTGGTGCTGCGCAGCCTGGCCATTGCGCTGGAGGCGCCCACGCTGTTCGCCCGCCTGCTGGCCGGTGCCATCACCACCATCTTCTTCACCTATGCCTTTGTCAATATGGGCATGGTCAGCGGCATCCTGCCCGTGGTGGGCGTGCCCCTGCCTTTCATCAGCTACGGCGGCACCGCCATGGTCACGCTGGGCCTGGGCCTGGGCATGCTCATGTCCATCGCCAAGTCCAAGCGCCTGATCCAGTCATGAGGCCCCAGGCGGCGTCCGACCCCGTGGCCGTGGTGGGCGTCGGCAATATGGGCGGCGCCATGGCGGCGCGCCTGCTGGAGCTGGGCTGGCCGGTTCAGGTGCACGACATCGATGCTCGCAAGCATGTGGCCTTACTGGCCGCGGGCGCCACGGCCCATGCCAGCCCGGCGCAGGCGGCGGCAGCTTGCGAGGCGGTGATCGTTTGCGTGGTCGATACAGCCCAGTGCGAGCAGGTTCTGTTCGGTCGCCAGGGCCTGGCCGGGGTGATGCCACCCGGGGGCATGGTGATGCTGTGCCCGACCATCGCCCCGCAAGACACCGAATCCCTGGCCGGGCGGCTGGCCCGGCATGGCATCGAGGTGCTGGACGCGCCCATGTCCGGTGGCCCGGCCCGGGCGCGTGAGGGCGGCATGAGCCTGATGCTGGCGGGCCCCGACGCACTGGTCGCCCGCCACGAGGCCCTGCTGGGTGCGCTGTCCTCGCGCATCTTTCGCATCAGCGAGCGGGTGGGCGATGGCGCCCGCACCAAGCTGGTCAACAACCTGGCGGCCGGCATCAACCTGGTGGCTGCCGCCGAGGTGCTGGCCATGGCGCGCGCCATGGGCCTGGACCTGGGGCGCACGCTGGACGTGATCGAGCAGTCCAGCGGGCAGAGCTGGATCGGCTCGGACCGCATGCGCCGGGCCATCGCCGGCGACTATGCTCCGCGCGCCCACATGACCCTGCTGGAGAAGGACTCGCGCCTGGCCCTGCAGGCCGCGCAAGCGGCCGGTTACAGCGGACCGTTGGGCGCCGCGACGGCGCAGGTCTTTGCCCGGGCCAGTGCGGCCGGCCTGGACGACTTGGACGATGCAGCCCTGCTGCGCTGGCTGGAAGAGCCGTCCTAGTCCCTAAGGCGCCACGGGGGATGGGGGCGTCCTACAATGCCTCCATGATTTCACGCGAACCCACCCTGGAGCGCCTGGCCGTCGCCCGCGAACTCCTGCTCACGCCCTTCGGCCTGGACGAGTCGCACCTGCTGCGCGCGCTGTCCGAGATCCGAGCGCACAAGGTGGACGACGCCGACCTCTACTTCCAGTACACGCGCAGCGAAGGCTGGAGCCTGGAAGAAGGCATCGTCAAGACCGGTTCCTTCAGCATCGACCAGGGCGTGGGCGTACGCGCCGTCAGTGGCGAGAAGACTGCCTTTGCCTATTCCGACGACATCTCCGAGGCCTCCCTGCTGGACGCGGCGCGCACGGTGCGCACCATCGCCAGTGCCGGCCAGTCGGCCCGCGTGAAAGCGGCGGCGCAGAAGATTGCCGGCTCGCGTTCGCTTTACCCCGGCACGGACCCTATCGCCACCCTGGACAGCACGGCCAAGGTGGCGCTGCTGGAGAAGGTGGAGAAGCTGGCGCGCGCCAAGGACCCGCGTGTGGCGCAGGTCATGGCCGGCCTGGCGGGTGAATACGACGTGGTGCTGGTGGCCCGTGCCGACGGCACGCTGGCAGCTGACGTGCGCCCGCTGGTGCGCCTGAGCGTGACGGTGATCGCCGAGCAGGCGGGCCGGCGCGAGATGGGTTCTTCCGGCGGTGGCGGCCGTTTCGGCCTGGCCTATTTCGACGAAGCCATGATCCACCAGTACGTGAACGAGGCCGTGAATGCGGCCCTGACCAACCTCGAATCGCGTCCGGCCCCGGCCGGTGACATGACCGTGGTGCTCGGCCCCGGCTGGCCCGGCGTGCTGCTGCACGAGGCCATCGGCCATGGCCTGGAGGGCGACTTCAACCGCAAGGGCTCCAGCGCCTTTGCCGGTCGCATCGGCGAGCGTGTGGCGGCCAAGGGCGTGACCGTGCTGGACGATGGCACCATTGCCGACCGCCGTGGTTCGCTCAACGTCGACGACGAGGGCAACCCGACCCAGCGCAATGTGCTGATCGAGGACGGCATCCTCAAGGGTTACATCCAGGACTCCCTGAACGCCCGCCTGATGAAGGTCGGCCCCACCGGCAATGGCCGGCGCGAAAGCTACGCCCATGTGCCCATGCCGCGCATGACCAATACCTACATGCTGGGCGGCGACAAGGCGCCGGAAGAGATCGTGGCCAGCATCGAGCGCGGCCTGTACGCGCCCAATTTCGGCGGCGGCCAGGTGGACATCACCTCAGGCAAGTTCGTCTTCTCGGCCAGCGAGGCCTACTGGGTCGAGAACGGCAAGATCCAGTACCCGGTCAAGGGTGCCACCCTGGTGGGCAATGGCCCCGATGCCCTGACCCGAGTGACCATGATCGGCAACGACATGCGCCTGGACAGCGGTGTGGGCACCTGCGGCAAGGAAGGCCAGAGCGTGCCGGTGGGGGTGGGCCAACCCACGCTGCGCATCGACGGCCTGACGGTCGGGGGCACGGCCTGAGGCCGGCTGCGACAGGCCACGGCATTTCCTGTGCTATATTGAACGCCATGGTTTCGACCCGTTCCTACTTTTTTGGCTACTTTTGGTTCTCAAGCGCCGGCGGCGGAAGAGAGTTCTGAACGTACCCTGAAGAAACGTACCGAATTCCAAAAACCGCCGGCCCCGCCGGCGGTTTTTTTTTGACCCGAACACCTATCAACCGAGCAGAAGGAGCAAGACGATGACGGCCCAAGCCCAACCCACCAGCACCGACGCCTGGTATGCGCATCCCGGTGACAAGACCAGCCGCACCGACGATCAACGCATCAAGGACATTACCGTGTTGCCCCCGCCCGAACACCTCATCCGCTTCTTCCCCATCAG
>CAUPQO010000040.1:0-19704 GCA_963513295.1 uncultured Hylemonella sp. | reverse complement strand
TAAACAGGCAGCCGTATCAGGTACTGCCCGGTGCACCCAGCCCCGAAGGGCTGGCTTTTTTCCGACCCGCCTGAGCGGGACCGGTATTCTAGATCAACGCTTTTCGAGAGCGGCCGGCGGCCAGTTCTCGAGCTTCATGCCCAGGGTCAGGCCGCGCGAAGCGAGCACTTCCTTGATCTCGTTGAGCGACTTGCGACCCAGGTTGGGAGTCTTGAGCAGTTCGTTCTCGGAGCGCTGGATCAGGTCGCCGATGTAATAGATGTTCTCGGCCTTCAGGCAGTTGGCCGACCGCACGGTCAGTTCGAGCTCGTCGACCGGGCGCAACAGGATCGGGTCGAACTGGCTGCCGCTGCGCGGTGCCGGTGCATCGAAGGCGGCGAGTTCGCTGCCCTCGAGCTGGGCGAACACGGCCAGCTGCTCGACCAGGATCTTGGCCGAAGCGCGCACGGCGTCTTCGGCGGTGATGGCGCCATTGGTCTCGATCTCGACGACCAGCTTGTCCAGGTCGGTACGCTGCTCGACGCGGGCGCTCTCGACGGTGTAGCTCACGCGCTTAACCGGGGAGAAGGAAGCGTCCAGCACGATGCGGCCGATCGACTTGGTCGGCTCATCGCCGTAACGGCGCATGGTGCCGGGCACGTAACCACGGCCCTTCTCGACCTTGATCTGCATGTCGAGCTTGCCACCGGCCGACAGCGTGGCGATCACGTGGTCGGGGTTGATGATCTCGACATCGTGCGGGGTCTGGATGTCAGCCGCCGTGACGACGCCCTCGCCGTCCTTGCGCAGGCTCAGCGTGACTTCGTCGCGGTTGTGCAGCTTGAACACCACACCCTTGAGGTTCAGCAGAATGTTGACCACGTCTTCCTGCACGCCGTCGATGGACGAGTACTCGTGCAGCACGCCGGCAATGGTCACCTCGGTGGCAGCGTAACCCGGCATCGACGACAGCAGGACGCGGCGCAGCGCGTTGCCCAGGGTGTGGCCATAACCACGCTCAAACGGCTCCAGCGCCACTTTGGCGCGGTTCGGGCCGAGTTGTTCGACGTTGATTGCTTTGGGTTTCAGCAGACTGGTTTGCATGCAGACTTCCTGTCAATACCACCGGCTCGTTACACCGGTAAGGCTGGTGAAGCGCCTGACCGGAATGCCTCCGGTCAGGTACGAAAACTCCAAGGCCGAGGCTGCGCTGCAGCCTCGTTGTCACCTTGATTACCTCGAGTACAACTCGACGATCAGCGATTCGTTGATGTCGGACCCGAATTCGTCGCGATCCGGGACCTTCTTGAAGGTACCTTCGGCCTTGTCGAGATTCACTTCCACCCAGGCCGGCATGCCGACTTGCTGAGCCAGTTGCAGGGCTTCCACCACGCGGTTCTGCTTCTTGGACTTTTCGCGCACGGCGATCACGTCGCCGGCCTTGACCGAGTACGACGGGATGTTCACGGAATTGCCGTTCACGGTGATCGCCTTGTGCGAGACCATCTGACGCGCTTCAGCGCGCGTGGAGCCGAAGCCCATGCGGTAGACCACGTTGTCCAGGCGGCACTCAAGCAGGAACAGCAGGTTGGCGCCGGTGTTGCCCTTGCGGCGGTCGGCTTCCTCGAAATAACGGCGGAACTGGCGCTCCAGCACGCCGTACATGCGCTTGACCTTCTGCTTTTCACGCAGTTGCAGACCGAAGTCGGAGGTGCGGGCGCCCGAAGTGCGGCCGTGCTGTCCGGGCTTAGAATCGAACTTGGCCTTGTCGCTGATCGAGCGGCGGGCGCTCTTCAGGAACAGGTCGGTGCCTTCACGGCGGGAGAGTTTGGCCTTGGGGCCGAGATTGCGTGCCACTTGAACTTCCTTCTATGTCAACTTCCGCAGTTGCCTGCGGGAGCCATCAGCGCAATGCCGATGGCGGTGGGCTTGTTAAAAAATGAACGAGGCGACGGCGTCTGATCGCAGTTGCGATCAGATACGACGACGCTTCTGCGGACGGCAGCCGTTGTGCGGCACCGGCGTCACGTCGGAAATCAGGTTGATGCGAATGCCCAGTGCGGCCAGGGCACGCACCGAAGACTCACGACCGGGGCCGGGGCCCTTGATCTCGACGTCGAGGTTCTTGATACCTTGCTCCATGGCGGCACGGCCAGCCACTTCGGACGCCACCTGGGCGGCGAACGGCGTGGACTTGCGCGAACCCTTGAAGCCCTGGCCACCCGACGAGGCCCAGGACAGGGCATTGCCCTGGCGATCGGTGATCGTGATGATGGTGTTGTTGAAGGAGGCGTGCACGTGGGCGACACCGTCAGCCACGTTCTTGCGAACCTTCTTGCGCACACGCTGCGCGGCATTATTGGCGGGAGCTTTAGCCATGGTGATCTTTCAATGCCAGTTTATTTCTTCAGTGCCTGGGCACCCTTGCGCGGGCCCTTGCGGGTACGGGCATTGGTGCGCGTACGCTGGCCGCGCATGGGCAGGCCGCGGCGATGGCGGAAACCGCGGTAGCAGCCGATGTCCATCAAACGCTTGATGTTCATCGTGGTCTCGCGACGCAGGTCACCCTCGATGGTGATACCGGCGATCTGGTCGCGGATCTTCTCGAGATCAGCGTCGGTCAGATCCTTGATCTTCTTGGAATATGCAATGCCGCAGGCATCGCAAATCTTGCGAGCGCTCGTGCGACCGATGCCGAAAATGGCGGTCAAGCCAATTTCTGCATGCTTATGCGGCGGAATGTTGATGCCAGCGATACGTGCCATTTTCGTCCTCTATAACTCTTGCAATCAGCCTTGACGCTGCTTGTGGCGGGGATCCGTGCAGATCACACGCACCACGCCCTTGCGACGGATGATTTTGCAGTTGCGGCAAATTTTCTTGACCGAAGCCGAAACTCTCATTTCACTCTCCTAAAACTTCTTACGCCTGGTTCCGGACTATCCGGAACCTGCAAATTCATTTGGCCCTGAACACGATCCGTGCTCTTGTCAAGTCGTAAGGCGTCAACTCGACAGTCACTTTGTCACCCGGCAGGATGCGTATGTAGTGCATGCGCATCTTGCCTGAGATATGTCCCAGAACAACGTGGCCGTTTTCCAGCTTCACGCGGAAGGTCGCGTTCGGCAGGTTTTCCACCACCTCGCCCTGCATCTGAATCACATCGTCTTTCGCCATCTCTTTCAGACACCTGGCGTAGCCTTGAAATTGGCCTTCTTCAACAGCGATTCATACTGCTGCGACATCATGTAGTTCTGCACCTGGGCCATGAAATCCATGGTCACGACCACGATGATCAACAGCGACGTACCACCGAAATAGAACGGAACGTTGTACTTCAGGATCAGGAACTCGGGCAACAGGCAGACAAAGGTGATGTAGATCGCACCAGCCAGCGTCAGGCGCAACAGGATGCGGTCGATGTACTTGGCGGTCTGGTCACCCGGACGGATGCCAGGAATGAAGGCACCACCCTTTTTCAGATTGTCGGCCGTCTCACGGCTGTTGAACACCAGCGCCGTGTAGAAGAAGCAGAAGAACACGATGGCCGAGGCGTACAGCATCACATAGATTGGCTGACCCGGGGTCAGACTGCCGGCGATGTCCTTGAGCCACACCATCGAGTCGCCGCTGCTGAACCAGCTCACCACGGTGGCCGGCAGCAGGATGATGCTTGATGCGAAGATGGGCGGAATCACACCGGCCATATTCAGCTTGAGCGGCAGGTGCGAGGACTGGCCGCCGTAGACCTTGTTGCCGACCTGGCGACGCGCATAGTTCACCAGGATCTTGCGCTGACCACGTTCGACGAACACCACGAAATAGGTCACCAGCACCACCAGGGCGACGATGAACAGCGCGGCGATGATGCTCATGGCACCGGTGCGCACCAGCTCCAGCAGGCCACCAATGGCGCTGGGCAGGCCGGCGGCGATACCACCGAAAATCAGGATCGAGATGCCGTTGCCTAGACCGCGCTCGGTGATCTGCTCACCCAGCCACATCAGGAACATGGTTCCAGCGGTGAGCGTGACGACCGCCGTGAAACGGAAACCGAAGCCCGGGGCGATCACCAGACCCGCCGAGCTCTCCAGTGCCACGGCGATACCGAGGGACTGGAACAGGGCCAGGCCCAGGGTGGCGTAACGTGTGTACTGCGTGATCTTGCGACGGCCGGCTTCGCCTTCCTTCTTGATCTGCTCGAAAGCGGGCAGAACATAGGTCAGCAGCTGCATGATGATCGATGCCGAGATGTACGGCATGATGCCCAGCGCGAACACCGTGAAGCGCGACAGCGCGCCGCCCGAGAACATGTTGAACAGGCTCAGGATGCCCCCCTGCTGGCCCTGGAAGAGCTGGGCCAGCTGGTCCGGATTGATGCCCGGGACGGGGATGTGCGCACCGATGCGGTACACCACCAGTGCGAGCAGCAAAAAGACCAGCCGACGACGCAGGTCGCCGAACTTGCCGGTTTTTGCTATCTGAGCCGCGTTCGTTGCCACTTCGTTCTACTCTCGATCTATGCTTCAGGCCACGCTACCGCCGGCTGCCTCGATGGCAGCCTTGGCACCTGCGGTGGCACCGATACCGTTGAGCTTGACGGCCTTCTTCAGCTCGCCCGACTTGATGACCTTGACCACCTTGGCCAGCTCGCCGACCAGGCCGGCTTGCTTGAGCGTCAGCAGGTCGACGGTGTCGGCCCCCAGCTGCTCCAGGGCGCCGAGAGTGATCTCGGCATTGAACTTGAGCAGGTGCGACTTGAAGCCGCGCTTGGGCAGACGACGATGCATGGGCATCTGGCCGCCTTCGAAGCCGACCTTGTGGTAGCCGCCCGAACGGGACTTCTGACCCTTGTGGCCGCGACCGGCGGTCTTGCCCAGGCCGGAGCCGATGCCGCGACCGACGCGACGCTTGGCGTGTTTGGCGCCCGCTGCGGGCTTGATGCTATTGAGTTCCATCATCAGCCTCTCAGAGAACCTTGACCAGATAGCTGATCTTGTTGATCATGCCGCGCACGGCAGGGGTGTCCTGCAGTTCGCTGACGCTGTTCAGCTTGCGCAGGCCCAGGCCACGCACGGTGGCACGGTGCGATTCCTTGCACCCGATCGGGCTGCGAACCAGCTGCACTTTGACGGTTTGTTGCGTAGTCATGTCTGAAACTCCCGTTTAAGCGAAGAGTTCTTCAACGCTCTTGCCGCGCTTGGCTGCCACAGATGCAGGGGTGCTGCAGTTGTTCAGCGCGTCCAGCGTGGCACGAACCATGTTGTAAGGATTGGTCGAACCGTGGCTCTTGGCCACGATGTCGGTGATGCCCATCACTTCGAAGACGGCGCGCATCGGGCCGCCGGCGATGATACCGGTACCCTTGGGAGCCGGCGCCATCATGACGTTGGCGGCACCGTGACGACCCGTCACCTGGTGGTGCAGCGTGCCGTTCTTCAGCGACACCTTGAGCATGTTGCGGCGGGCTTCTTCCATGGCCTTCTGCACGGCAGCCGGCACTTCCTTGGATTTGCCCTTGCCCATGCCGACGCGGCCGTCGCCATCGCCCACCACGGTCAGTGCAGCGAAACCCAGGATACGGCCACCCTTGACCACCTTGGTCACGCGGTTGACCGCGATCATTTTCTCGCGCAGGCCGTCCTCGGGACCCTCGGCCCCTTTGCCCTGCATCTTTGCTTGAACTTTAGCCATCTTTAATTCCGATCTGCTTAGAACTGCAAGCCTGCTTCACGTGCCGCCTCGGCCAGCGCCTTGACGCGGCCGTGGTACGCGAAGCCCGCGCGGTCAAACGCTACCTTCTCGACGCCGGCAGCCTTGGCCTTTTCGGCAATACGCTTGCCGATCAGCTGGGCTGCGGAAGCCGTGCCACCCTTGCCCGAAGCGCCGAGCGACTTGCGCACTTCGGCTTCGGCGGTCGAGGCGCTGGCCAAGACCTGGGCACCGTCGCCAGAGATCACGCTGGCATAGATGTGCAGATTGGTGCGGTTCACGGTCAGACGCGCCACGCCTTGCGTTGCAATGCGGATGCGGGTCTGACGGGCCCGGCGAAGACGCTGCTCTTTCTTGGTCATCATGGTGCAGCTCCTTATTTCTTCTTGGTCTCTTTGATCGTGACCTTCTCATCCGCATAACGGATGCCCTTGCCCTTGTAGGGCTCGGGGGGACGAACGGCGCGAATTTCAGCGGCGATCTGGCCGACACGCTGACGATCTGCACCCTTGATCACGATTTCCGTGGGGGCCGGGGTGGCCACCGTGATGCCCGCGGGCATCTCGATGTTCACCGGGTGGGAGTAACCCACGGCCAGGTTCAGCTTGGCACCGGAGGCCTGGGCCTTGTAGCCCACGCCGATCAGCGTCAGCTTCTTCTCGAAGCCCTTGCTCACGCCATTGACCATGTTATTCACCAGCTGGCGCATGGTGCCGCTCATGGCATTGGCTTCACGGGATTCGTTGGCGGGGGCGAAGCTCAGCTTGCCACCCTCGTTGCTCACCTTGACCAGGGTCGACTGGGCCAGCGACAGCGTGCCACCGGCACCCTTGACGCTGATCTGATCGGCCTTGACCGAGACATCCACCCCGGTCGGGATGGTTACAGGCATTTTTCCTACGCGCGACATTTCAGTTTCTCCTCAATGCCTTAGGCCACGTAGCACAGCACTTCGCCACCGACACCGGTAGCGCGCGCCTTGCGATCGGTCATGACACCCTTGGGGGTCGTCACGATGGCCACACCCAGACCGTTCTGGACCTGGGGGATGGCGTCGCGGCCCTTGTACACGCGCAGGCCAGGACGGCTCACGCGCTCGATGCGCTCGATCACCGGGCGACCGGCGTAGTACTTCAGGGCAATTTCCAGTTCGGACTTGCCACCTTCGGACTTCACCTGGAAGCCGTCGATGTAGCCCTCGTCCTTCAGCACCTGGGCGATGGCAATCTTCACCTTGGAAGAAGGCACCGACACCGAGGTCTTGGCCACCATCTGCGCGTTACGGATACGCGTCAGCAGGTCGGCGATGGGATCACTCATGCTCATCTTTAATCTCCTGCTTACCAGCTGGCCTTGGTGACACCAGGGATGTCACCGGCAAAAGCCATTTCACGGATCTTGGCGCGAGCCAAGCCGAACTGGCGGAAAGTGCCACGCGGACGGCCGGTGATGGCACAGCGGTTGCGCTGGCGCGTCGGGTTCGCGTTGCGCGGGAGCTTTTGCAGGCCCAGACGGGCAGCTGCACGCTCTTCGTCGCTGCGCTTCATGTCGCTGGCGATGGCCTTGAGTTCCGCGTGTTTCTTCGCGTACTTGGCGACCAGTTTGTCTCGCTTGAGCTCGCGCTCGATCAAAGCTACTTTAGCCACAGGTCACCTCAGTTCTTGAAGGGGAATTTGAAACCGGCGAGCAGTGCCTTGCACTCTTCATCGGTCTGAGCCGTCGTGGTGATGCTGATGTTCAGACCACGCAGGGCATCCACCTTGTCGTATTCGATTTCGGGGAAGATGATCTGCTCTTTCACGCCGATGTTGTAGTTGCCACGGCCGTCGAAGGCGCGGCCCGAGATACCACGGAAGTCACGCACGCGGGGCAGTGCCACGGTCACGAAACGGTCCAGGAACTCGTACATCTGCACGCCACGCAGGGTCACCATGCAACCGATGGCCTGCTGCTCGCGGATCTTGAAACCGGCGATGGCTTTCTTGGCCTTGGTCACGACCGGCTTCTGGCCGGCGATCTTGGTCAGGTCGCCCACGGCGTTGTCCATGACCTTCTTGTCGGCCACGGCCTCGCTCACGCCCATGTTCAGAGTGATCTTGGTCAGGCGCGGAACCTGCATCGGCGACTTGTAGCCGAACTTGGCCGTCAACTCGGGGACGACCTTCTCGCGATAGTGTTGTTGCAGACGTGCCATGGTTATGCCACCTTGATTTCTTCGCCACTGGACTTGTAAACGCGAACGCGTTTGCCGTCAGCCAGCAACTTGATGCCCACGCGGTCGGCCTTGCCGGTCGCCGCATTGAAAATGGCCACATTCGACTGGTGGATGGGCATGGACTTCTCCACGATGCCGCCGGTCGTACCCTTCATGGGATTGGGCTTGGTGTGCTTCTTCACCACGTTCACGCCCTCGACGAGCACATGGCTGTCGTCCTTGCGCAGCGCGATCTTGCCGCGCTTGCCCTTGTCGCGCCCGGTGAGGACGATGACTTCGTCGCCTTTGCGAATCTTGTTCATGGCGTGTCCTTAGAGAACTTCAGGAGCCAGGGACACGATCTTCATGAACTTCTCGGTACGCAGTTCGCGCGTGACCGGGCCGAAGATGCGGGTGCCGATGGGCTCCAGCTTGTTGTTGAGCAGCACGGCGGCATTGCCGTCGAACTTGACCAGCGAGCCATCGCCACGGCGGATGCCCTTGGCGGTACGAACCACCACAGCGCTGTAGACCTCGCCTTTTTTGACGCGGCCGCGCGGAGCAGCTTCCTTGATGCTCACCTTGATGACGTCGCCAACGCTGGCGTAACGACGCTTGGAACCGCCGAGCACCTTGATGCACAAAACGGACTTCGCGCCGGTGTTGTCGGCGACTTCTAACCGAGATTCAGTCTGGATCATTTCAATATTCCCAACTTGCACCGAGAGGCACTGCCACGCAGCACACAACCGATCAGTCTTGGGCCCGTCGTCCCCGGCATGAACCACTCACACCGCTTCCGCTGGGCAGAAACTTCAGCTTTTTCAAGCGAAGCCCGCAATTGTGCCAAAGAATTAACAGGGCGTCAAGCGTCTTGTTCGGACGGCCAACGTAAATAGTCCCGGGCCAAGCCCAGGAAGTCGGCCAGGGCCGGGTCCTGCCCGGTTTCCTCGGCCAGTATGGCCGCCACCCTTGGCGCCAGCGTAGCCGCCATGGCCGCGTCCAGAAACAGCCATCGTGAACGCCTGGCAAGGACATCCTCGACAGTTAGCGCATACTCAAATCGAGTCGCAAAACGCACCATGGCCTCGTCCAGGCCCGGCGCCAGCACGCGCCCCGCCCCCGGCAGGGTCTGGAGCAGGGCCTGCTCACTGCCATATATATGAGGACCCGCGGCAGCGGCCATCGCCGGTCTCGCCCCCCCGTCCGCCGGCTCTGCACCCACCAGTTTCAGCTGGCCGCTCACGCCGGCCGGCTTTTCCGGCAGCAAGCCGGCCTGGCAACAATGCGCCAGCACATCCTCCGCCATGGCGCGGTAGGTGGTCCATTTGCCACCGGTCACCGTGACCAGGCCCGTGGCGCTGACCAGCACCGCGTGCTCGCGGCTGATGCTGCCGGTGCTGGTTTCATCGTCACCTGCCGGCCGGACCAGGGGGCGCAGGCCGACCCAGATGCTTTTGACATCGGCGCGGGTCGGTGCCCGCATCAGGTAACGCGCCGCCTCGCCCAGGATGAAATCGAGCTCGGCGCGCAGGGGCCGCGGCTCGCGTGGCAGGTCGCTGCGCGGGGTGTCGGTGGTACCCAGCACCAGCTTGCCCAGCAAGGGCACGGCGAACAGCACCCGGCCGTCGGCCGTCTTCGGCACCAGCAGTGCGTGCTCACCCGGCAGGAAATCCCGGTCCACCACCACATGCACCCCCTGGCTGGGCGCCACCACCGGGCCGACGCTGCGGCCCTGGGCGGCACCGTCCAGCTGGCGCAGCGCGTAGACCCAGACCCCGGTGGCGTTGGCCACGCAGCGGGCACGTACTTCATAGGACAAACCGCCCATGGCGTCGCGGCAGCGCAGGCCGACCAGACGGGTGTTCTCGTGCAGCAGCTCGGTGACCGGGCAGTAGTTCAGCAGCAGCGCCCCCTCGCGGGCGGCCGTGCGCGCCAGCGCCAGTGCCAGGCGCGCATCGTCGAACTGGCCGTCCCAGTAGGCCACACCACCGCACAGGCCTGCCGGCTGCAGATTGGGCAGGGCCGCCAGCGTTTGCGCACGACCCAGGAAACTCGTTGCGCCCAGGCCGGCACGGCCCGCCAGCAGGTCATAAAGCTTGAGCCCGATGCCGTAGAAAGGGGTCTGCCACCAGGCATAGGAGGGCATGACAAACGACAGCCTGGAGGCCAGGTGCGGCGCGTTGCGCAACACGGTGCCACGTTCATGCAGCGCCTCGCGCACAAGCGAGAGATTGCCCTGTGCCAGGTAGCGTACGCCGCCATGCAGCAGCTTGGTCGAGCGCGAGGAAGTGCCGCTGGCGAAATCGTGCGACTCCAGCAGCACGACCGACAGGCCACGCGCCGCCGCGTCCAGGGCCACGCCCAGGCCGGTGGCACCGCCCCCCACGACGGCCAGGTCCCAGGTGCGCGGCTCGGCCAAACGCGCCAACAGATCGGCCCGCCGTGTGGGCAGGGGTGTTGCGGCTTGCATGCTCAGCCCCGGGCCCAGCCGCGTGCGCGGTCCACCGCCTCGCGCCAGCGCGCCAGCTTGGCCCGCCGCGCTGCTGCCGGCAGGCGCGGCTCGAAACGGCGCTGCAAGCGCCACAGGGCCGACAGCTCGTCGGCGCCCGACCACAGGCCGCTGGCCAGGCCGGCCAGGCCCGCGGCGCCAAAGGCCGTGGTCTCGGTGAGCGCCGGGCGCAGCACCGGCACCCCAAGGTAGTCAGCCTGCATCTGCATCAGCAGATCGTTGCGGCTGGCGCCACCGTCCACGCGCAGTTCGCGCAGCGGCACGCCGGCGTCCTGGCCCATGGCGTGGAACACATCGGCGGTCTGCAGGGCGATGGCCTCCAACGCGGCGCGCGCGATGTGGGCGCGTGTGGTGCCACGGGTCATGCCCACCAGGGCGCCGCGCGCGTGGCCATCCCAGTCGGGCGCGCCCAGGCCGGCAAAGGCCGGCACCAGGTAGACATCCTGCGTGTCGGGCACGCTGGCCGCCAGGGCCTCGACCTCACCGGCCGACTGGATGATCTGCAGGCCGTCACGCAGCCACTGCACGGTGGCGCCCGCCATGAAAACCGAGCCCTCCAGCGCGTAACAGGCCGGCGTATGCGGGCCCAGCCAGGCCACGGTACCCAGCAGGCGGTGCCGGCTGGTGATGGCCGTGTCCCCCGTGTTCATCAGCATGAAGCAGCCGGTGCCATAGGTGTTCTTGGCCATGCCCGGGGCGAAGCAGGCCTGGCCGAAGGTGGCGGCCTGCTGGTCGCCCGCGATACCCGCCACGGGCACGGCCGCCCCCAGCAATGAGGGCTCGATCTCGCCAAACACACCGCTGGACGGATGCACGTGGGGCAGCACCGCCGCCGGGATGCTGAAGAGGCGCAGCAGCTCCTCGTCCCACCTCAGGGTGTGGATGTTGAACAGCAGGGTGCGCGCGGCGTTGCTGGGGTCGGTAGCGTGCACGCGCCCGCCCGTGAGATTCCACAGCAGCCAGTTGTCGTTGGTGCCGATGGCCATTTCACCCGCCTCGGCGCGTGCCCGCGCGCCGGGCACATGGTCCAGCAGCCACTGCAGCTTGGTGGCGGAGAAATAGGCGTCGAGTACCAGGCCGGTCTTGCGCTGGATGCGCGTCGCCCAGCGCGGGCGCAGCGTGTCGCACAGCGCGGCGGTGCGGCGATCCTGCCAGACGATGGCCGGCGCCACCGGCTCGCCGGTGCGGCGATCCCACAGCACCGTGGTCTCGCGCTGGTTGGTGATGGCCAGCGCACGCAGCTGGTGGGCGCCCAGGCCGGCACGCTGCAGGGCCTGGCGCGCCACGGCCAGCTGGCTGCGCCAGATCTCCGCCGCGTCGTGCTCGACCCAGCCGGCCTGCGGAAAGTGCTGGGTGAATTCCTGCTGCGCCAGGGCGACGACCGCACCGCGGCGATCGAACACCAGGGCGCGCGAACTGGTGGTGCCCTGGTCGAGGGCGAGGATGTGGTCCATGGGAAGAAAGCGTAACGCAAACTGCGACAATGGGCGCAGGAATTTTCCCGCACGGCCCGGGTCCCCGGCCGATCAGCCAACCACACCTTATGAACGAACGCATTGCAATCATTGGCGGCGGCAACATGGCCAGCGCCATCATCGGCGGCCTGATCAAGAAAGGCCTGCCGGTCGCCCGCATCGAGGTGGTGGACACCAACCCCGAAGCGCAGCAGAGGCTCAAGGACAACTTCGGCCTGGTCGCCCATGCCGAACCCGGCCCTTTCCTGAAGGATTTCCCCATCGTGATCTGGGCCGTCAAGCCGCAGACCTTCAAGGATGCCGCCCTGCCCGCCGCCCCGCACGTGCGCGAGGCCCTGCACCTGAGCGTGGCTGCCGGCATCCCCAGCGGCAGCATTGCGCGCTGGCTGGGCACCGAGCGCGTGGTGCGCAGCATGCCCAACACGCCGGCGCTCATCGGCAAGGGCATCACCGGCCTGTACGCGCGCGCCGGTGTTGGCGAGCAGGACCGCCAGCACATCGAGCACATCGCCTCCGTCATGGGCGAGTTCGTCTGGGTCGAGCGCGAGGACCTGCTCGACGCGGTCACCGCCCTGTCCGGCTCGGGCCCGGCCTATGTCTTCTATTTCCTCGAGGCCATGGCCGCTGCCGGCGTGGAGATGGGCCTGAGCCACGAACAGGCCTACCAGCTGGCCGTGGAGACCTTCCGCGGCGCCGGTGAACTGGCCAAGTTCTCCGACGAGCCGCCCGAGGTGCTGCGCCAGCGCGTCACCTCCAAGGGCGGCACCACCTACGCAGCCATCACCATGATGGAGAGCCAGAAGCTCAAGGAGCACTTCGGCCAGGCCCTGCACGCCGCCGAGCGCCGTTCGCGCGAACTCGGCGCGGAATACGGCAAGGACTGATTACCTGAGTGCATAGCCGGCGACGATGCCGGCGAACAGCGTGAAGCCGAACCAGTGGTTGACGCGGAAGGCTTTGAAACAACCTTCGCGCGTGCGCCCGCGGATCAGACGGTAGTGCCAGACCACCTGCGCCACAGCCGCCACCAGCGCCAGGAACCAGGCCCAGGGGGCCATGCGCTCGACCAGCAGCACGGTCCAGATCAGCAGCTGGATCACGTAAAAGCTGGTCACCGCCACCACGTCCCAGGACCCCAGCGTGATGGCCGAGGTCTTCATGCCGATGCGCAGGTCATCGGCGCGGTCCACCATGGCGTACTCGGTGTCGTAGGCCAGCACCCAGAAGAGGTTGCCGATCAGCAGCCCCCAGGCCAGCGCCGGCACCTCGCCGCGCACGGCCGCAAAAGCCATGGGGATGCCGAAGCTGAAGGCCACGCCCAGCACCGCCTGCGGCATGGCGAAAAAACGTTTGGCGTAGGGATAGATGATGGCCACGGCGAGTGCCGCGAAGGACCAGGCCACCGCCACCGGGTTGGTCGTGAGCACCAGGCCGAAGGCCAGCAGGGCCAGCACCGTGCCCAGCCACAAGGCCTCGCGCACCGAGACCTTGCCGGCCGTCACCGGCCGTTGCGCAGTGCGCTTCACATGCTTGTCGAAGTCACGGTCGGCCACGTCGTTGAGGCAGCAGCCCGCGCTGCGCATGAGGATGGTGCCCAGCACGAACACGGCCACGAGATGCCAGCCCGGGAAACCGCCGGCCGCCACCCACAGCGCGCTCAAGCTCGGCCAGAGCAGCAGCAGCCAGCCCGCCGGGCGGTCCCAGCGGATCAGGTCCAGATAAAGAGCAAGCTTATTCTTCAAGCAGCGAACGCAACATCCAGGCAGTCTGCTCATGCACCGTGAGGCGCTGGGTCAGCAGGTCGGCCGTGGGTTCGTCACCGGCCTTGTCGGCCAGCGGGAAGAGGCTGCGCGCCGTGCGCGCCACCGCCTCGTGGCCCTGCACCAGGATGCGCACCATCTCCAGCGCCTTGGGCGGCTTGGCCGGCACATCGGGCACCGAGGCCAGCTTGCCGAACTGGGCGTAGGAGCCGGGCGCCGGATGCCCCAGCGAGCGGATGCGCTCGGCAATCGGGTCCACCGCATTCCACAACTCGGTGTACTGCGTCATGAACATGGTGTGCAGGGTGTTGAACATCGGCCCCGTCACGTTCCAGTGGAAGTTATGCGTGGTCAGGTAGAGCGTGTAGGTGTCGGCCAGCAGGTGGCTCAGGCCCTTGGCAATGGCGGCGCGGTCTTTCTCGCTGATGCCGATGTTGATGGCGGGGGCGGCGTTCTTGGCCATGGTCACTCCTTGATGAAAAAAACTCACTGCGACAGGCGCTTCACGCCCGGCAACTCGCAGGCATAGATGGCGTTGCGCAGCGAGGCGATGGCCTCGTAGCGCGTGAAGCTGCGCCGCCACACCAGCACCACGCGCCGCGTCGGAGGCTCGCCGCTAAAGGGCAGGTACTTGATGAAGTTGTCCTCCTGGCCGTTGCCCCGGGACTTGCCCTTGGGCAGCAGCGCCGACTTGGGGATGCTCAGGCGCGGCACCAGGGTCACGCCCATGCCGGCGGCCACCATGTGCTTGATTGTCTCCAGCGAGGAGCCCTCGAAGCTCTTGCGTATGCCCTCGGCATGGCTGGAGAAGCGCGCGAACTCGGGGCAGACCTCCAGCACGTGGTCGCGAAAACAGTGGCCCGTGCCCAGCAGCAGCATGGTTTCGGCCTTGAGCTCCTCGTTGCTGATGCTGTCGTTCTTCGCCAGCGGGTGGTTGGCCGGCACGGCGGCGTAAAAGGGTTCGTCGTAGAGCGGCGCCACGGCCAGGCCGGCGTCCGGGAAAGGCTCGGCCAGGCTGGCGCAGTCGAGCTCGCCGGTGCGCAGCATCTCCAGCAGCTTGACCGTGAAGTTCTCCTGCAGCATCAGCGGCATCTGCGGCGTGTGCGTGATCATCTGGCGCACCAGGTCGGGCAACAGATAGGGGCCGATGGTGTAGATCACACCCAGCTTGAGCGGGCCCGACAGCGGGTCCTTGCCGCGCTTGGCGATCTCCTTGATGCTGGCGGCCTGCTCCAGCACGGCCTGCGCCTGGCGCACGATCTCCTCGCCCAGCGGCGTGACCGTCACCTCGTTGGCGCTGCGCTCGAAGAGCTTGACGTCGAGCTCCTCCTCGATCTTCTTCACCGCCACCGACAGCGTGGGCTGCGACACGAAACACGCCTCGGCCGCACGACCGAAATGTTTCTCGCGGGCCACGGCGACGATGTATTTAAGTTCGGTGAGGGTCATGATTGAATTGTGGCATCCCGTAAGCGATTCCGATAGTACCCCTCATGGAGCCGTCACCCGCAGTTGCAGCAGGCGCGGGCGCTGCGTGGCCGCGTCGCTGCTGTAGCTGCCCGGGGGTGTGCTGCGGCCGCTGCGGGCCATGGTGACCCACTGCCCCAGCGGCGCCTGCCCCGGGGTATCCAGCGAGCTGCGTTCCTGCGTGGGCAGTTCCCGGCCGGGCTGCTGATGCACGCTGGCCGTCTGCACCTCGACCTCCACCGTCGCGGGCCGCTGGCCGCCGGGCCAGCGCGGCCGCAGCTGCAGGCTCTGCCCGGCCTGCAGCCAGATCAGGCCCTGCTGCACCCCCGCCCCCGTCAGCGCGCCCGGCGCCTGCACGGACTGCACCCACTGCAGCGGCGTGGCCTGCGCAAAACTCAGCCGCGCCTGGCTGCCGTTGCGCACCTGCAGCTGCTGCGGCGCCATCAGCGGCGCCTGCGGCCGGGTGCCGACGGCATAGCCCCCGCCACCTTCTTCGACCTCCCGCAGTTCCAGCACGAGATCACGCGCCGGCAAGGCAGCGCCCCCCGTGGTCGGCGGATCAGCCGCCCCGCAGACCGCAGGGGCCAGACCCAGGCACAGGATGCAGACGAGATGTTTCATCACGAAGGTCATTGTTCCATGTCCACACCGCCCGCGCCAGACAGAAAGCGCCCGGCCGGCACAGTCGCCCCCGAAAACATCAAGGGGCCAACGGCCCCTTGATGTGCATCAAACATCCGGCAGCAACTGCCAGAACAGACAAGCGGGTTCAGCGCTTGAGCGGGCAGGTGTTGAAACCCAGCAGCGTGTACAGCGGGCACCAGCCCAGGGCACCGGTGGCCAGGGGCACGACGCCGATCCAGCCCCAGACACCCACCGTACCGGTGGCCGCCAGGCCGATCAGCACCAAGCCGGCGACAACGCGCAGCACGCGGTCGATGTTTCCTTCGTTCGTTTTCATGTGGGTTCCTTTATTAGGGTGTAGCGATGCTGCATTGGACGCCCGCTTCGCCCCGGCGTCTGTGACCTGCGTCACACAGCCCGGGCACCCACCCACCCGTCAGGACGCCGGCGCGGCGGCAGCCAGTGCACGCAGGGCGGCGCTGTTGAGGATCTGGATGTGCTCGCGCGCCAGCAGCACCCAGCCCTCGCGCTCGAAACGGCGCAGCAGCCGGGTGACCATCTCGCGCACCGTGCCCAGTTCATCGGCCAGCGCCTGGTGCGTCAGGGCCAGGTCCTGGCCACGCCCCAGCAGCGCGCGGGCCAGGCGCTGGTCCAGCTTGTGAAAGGCGATCGCCTCGATCAGGCTGGTCAGGTCCGCCATGCGCTCCGCGAACAGCCCCAGCACCTCGTCGCGAAAGCGCGGCGTCTCCAGCCAGCGCCGGAAGGTCTCGGGGGAAATCAGCAGCAGGCGCGTGGGCCGGGTGGTCACGCCCCGCGCAGAGAGCGGCAAACCGCGAAACAGGCAGGCGCTGGACACCAGGCACAACTCACCGGGCACCACGCGGTACAACTCCAGGAAGCGCCCTTCGCCCGAGCTGCGCGAGACCTTCACCTCGCCCGACAGCACCATCGGGAAACCCTGGCAGGGCGCGCTTTCGTCGAACAGCACGGCCCCGGCCGGCACCTCCAGCACCGAAGTACCGAGCGAGGCCAGCGTGGGCGTGACTTCGCCCAGCGCGGGGTAGAGCGTCACGGCTTCATTCAGGTTCTGCATGCATCACACCTTGCGTTTCCCCACCCTGGGTCTTGCGGCAGCACTGCGTGCGCCACCGGGCGGGTGCAGTCATCATGCCAAAATCTTCCAACCACCACCCACCTCCCCCTCTGCCGTGAGCCTGCTCTTCTCCCCCTTCAATCTGCCCGCCCCGCGCGGCCCCCTGGCGCTCGCCAACCGCATCGTCATCGCGCCCATGTGCCAGTACTCGGCCGTCGACGGTGCGGCGGGCGACTGGCACCTCGCGCACTGGGCCAGCCTGCTCAACAGCGGCGCCGGCCTCATGACCATCGAGGCCACCGGTGTCACGCCCGACGGCCGCATCACGCCCCACTGCCTGGGCCTGTGGGACGAGCGCACTGAACAGGCTTTGGGCGACACGCTGCAGCGCGCCCGCAAGCTGGCGCCGCCCATGCCGGTCTGCATCCAGCTCGCGCACGCCGGGCGCAAGGGCTCCAGCGCAGCCCCTTGGCATGGCGGGCAGCTGCTCTCTCCTGCCCAGGGCGGCTGGTTGCCGCTGGCGCCCTCGGCCCTGCCGCAGCTGCCCGACGAGCCGCCACCCGCGGCCATGTCGGCGGCCCAGCTGGTCCAGGTGCGCGAGGCCTTCGTGGCCGCGGCCCGGCGCGCCCAGCGCATCGGCATCGACGCCATCGAGCTGCACGCCGCACACGGTTACCTGCTGCACCAGTTCCTCTCGCCCCTGTCCAACCAGCGCAGCGACGCCTACGGCGGCAGCCTGGAGAACCGCATGCGTTTTCCGCTGGAAGTGTTTGCCGCCGTGCGCGCCGTCTTCGACGGCCCGCTGGGCGTGCGCGTCTCGGCCACCGACTGGGTCGAGGGCGGCTGGGACGGGCAGCAGACGGCCGAGTTCTCGCGCCAGCTCAAGGCCCTGGGCTGCGACTTCATGCACGTCTCCACCGCTGGCGTCTCGCCACAGCAGAAGATCACCATCGGCCCCGGCTACCAGGTGCCCTACGCACGCGAAGTGAAAAAAGCCTGCGGCCTGCCGACCACCGCCGTGGGCCTGATCACGGACCCGAAGCAGGCGGAAGAGATCTTGCAGGCCGGCGACGCCGACCTGATTGCCATTGCCCGCGCCCTGCTCTACAAGCCGCGCTGGCCCTGGGAAGCCGCCGTGACCCTGGGCGGGCAGGTGCAGGCGAGTGAGCCCTACTGGCGCTGCCTGCCGCGCGAGGCGCAGGGCATCTTCGGGAACGTCAGGATCGGGATGCGCTGATCAAGGCCGCTGGCGTATCACCAGCACTGGCAGATCCAGTGTCTTGATGCACAGCGCGGCCTGGTCGGCCTCGGCCTGGCGCATGAAGGGGCCGACACGCACGCGCATCAGCGGCCCCTTGGGGCTGGCAAAGGTTTCGGCGCCGGCCTCCAGCCCCAGGCCCTGCACCTGGGCCAGCGCCTTCTGCGCGTTGGCCTCCT
This sequence comes from uncultured Hylemonella sp., assembly GCA_963513295.1. Lineage (GTDB taxonomy): Bacteria > Pseudomonadota > Gammaproteobacteria > Burkholderiales > Burkholderiaceae_C > Hylemonella. The sequence continues at coordinate 1,451 of CAUPQO010000040.1, read as the reverse complement.
GGGCGTAGGCGCCCACCTGGATCACCCACACATAACGCAGTGCTTGCGGCGCGCTGGCGGCACGGGCCGGGCGCGGGGCTGCCGCCGTTGCCGGCGTTGCCACCGCCGCGGTGGCGGTCGCCGCCGGGCGCGGCGCGGGGGCAGGCGGCACGGCAGGTTCCGGCCGGGCCGGTGCCTCTGCCACGCTGCGGTCCGAGGCGTTGACCATGGCCGGCTTGCCCGCCGCTGCGGGCCGGGCCGTCGCAGGTGTCACCGGCGCGCTCGCGGCCTGGGCCACACGTGGCGCCTCGGGCGCGGAAGCTGCCAGCACGGGCACCGGCGCCACTTGCGGTGCGCTGGCCACCGTGGCCGGCGCAGGACTCGTAGCCTCGGCCGGTGCAGAAGCCACAGGCGCAGGGACAGCGACCAGCGCCCGGACCTGGCCGGACTCGCCACCGGCCTGCGGGCGTTCCTCACGCGTCGCCAGTTGCGGCAGTGCACTTTCCGCACCCTGGAACCAGTTCAGCACGGACAGGACCAGGGCCAGCACCACCGCATTGCCCAGGCCCAGCACCATCAGGCGGCGCTGGTCCGGCGCCTGGCGGGACAGCACGGTGGCCGCGTCCTTCACCTCAGGCGAGGTACGCAGCGCGGCCGCTATCTTCTCATTGCAATGCGTGTAGAACCAGGCGTTGGCGTACAGGCCCGGCACCACAAAGGCCACCGTCAACAGCAGCAGGAAAAGCAGCAGGGCGCTGGTGTCGGAATAGTTGAGCAGCAGCTTGCCCACGCCGAAGATCAGCAGCGCCGTGCCGAACAGGGCCGCCACATAGGCCAGGGCCCAGCCCCACATGCGGCGATACACCAGCCAGTTGAAGGTGGTCCAGTAGGCCGCCCAGTTCCAGCTGCTGCCCGCCTTGCCCTCGCCGTCGAAGCGGGCAAAGTGACGCAGGTAGTAATCCTGTGCGCGCGGGCCGATGGTGGCGCGGTACAGATAGGCGGTGTCGCCGGAGGCGAGCTTGTGGGTGGGTTCCTTGGCCATCGTTGATGTTCCAGGTATGCCCGGAGTCTAATTCACATTGGGCGCCATGCCACGCCCGGCGTGCCGTGGATGCTACAAATTTGCAACTACTCAGGCTTTCAGATAGTTCGTGCGGCTGCCCAGCCAGCGCACCACATGGCGCTCGGCCAGGTCCGGGTAGCGGTCCAGCATCACGGGCGCGGCCTCGCGGGCCCATGCCAGCAGCTGGCTGTCTTCCGCCAGGTCGGCAAAACGCAGCAGGGCCGCGCCCGACTGGCGCGCGCCCAGAAACTCGCCCGGGCCGCGGATGTCCAGGTCGCGCCGCGCGATCTCGAAGCCGTCGCTGGTCTCGGCCATGGCCTTGAGGCGCTCACGCGCGGTCTCGCCCAGGCGCGGTGCATCGCCGGTGGAATACAGCAGCACGCAGGCCGAAGCCGCCGCCCCGCGCCCC